>JAYSZM010000083.1:0-17843 GCA_043738015.1 Lysobacterales bacterium | reverse complement strand
GGCCGGGCCGACCAATACGGTCGTCACGCCTGCCCATGACTGGAACGCCGAACGTCGCGGTTTCCTGATGCCCTTCAGCCTGTACAAACACGGTGGCGAGGACCTGTGTCCAGCGGCGCGCGGATGTCAGCGCATGCTGGCGGGAACGGCGCGTGTATGGGAATCGACCAGCGGCGGTATTCCCAACACCAGTTGGTATGTCAGCAGCCCCGACCTTACCAAGGTACTCGCGCTCAACAACGACCTCTCCATCATCAACAAGGTCGAGCACGCACCGTCCGATGGAACCCGTGCAATTGCCGCCACCAATGATGGCAATGTATGGATGGCGCGCAATCTCGGACGCGGCGCCAACTCCGCGATTTGGACCAACGTGACCGAAAACAATCGCGTGCTGCCCAATCGCCCGATGATGGACGCGCAGGTCCATCCGACTGATTCGACGATCGCCCTGGTTGGCATCGCCGGTTTTGATCAGAACACGCCGGCGACGCCAGGACATGTTTACCGACTGCGCTGCGAATCAGATTGCGCGACGTTCGAATGGCGCAATGTCAGCGGTGACCTGCCGAACATTCCGGTCAACGCGGTGCAGTTCGATCCGGCTCAGCCACGGCGTGTATTCGCCGGCACGGATTGGGGGCTGTACTTCACCGAGGACATCGAGGCGGCTGCGCCGCGCTGGTTTCGCTTCGGCGGCGGATTGCCGTCGGTGATGATCTGGGATCTGGTGGTGGATCGCGGCAATACCACGCTCGCTATCTTTACCCGATCCCGTGGCGCCTGGCTCTGGCCTTTGGACGGTGCATTGCAGCCGCCGAACCTGACCGGTCTCTGGTCGACAACGGGCGAGGGCGGTTGGGGTGTGTCCATTGCACACCAGGGCGATCTGCTGTTTCCCGTTTGGTACACCTACGACCAACAGGGACGTCCGGTATGGGTCACTTCTACACCTGCGCGGCAAAGCGATGGCAGCTATCTTGGTGATGCCTACCGGTTTGATGGCACGCCGTTCAATCTGATCAACGGACCCGCGTATCAGCCGGCACAGAATCTTGGCGCGGTGCGTTACGCCCGCATCGATGACGACACGCTGCGCTACGACAGCAACGTGGAGGGGAACGCGCAGACCAAGATCTTGCGACGGGTAAATCTAGGTACCGCTACGCATTGCCGGTTCACCACGGAATCGCGCGCGAACGCGCTCAATCATTCGGATATGTGGTGGACGCCGAGCCAACCTGGCTGGGGCGTGCATCTCACCGAGGCGGGTGATCTGATCTTCGCGAGTTGGTACACCTACGCCGCCGATGGCAAGGCGATGTGGGTTACTGGGCTATTGCAACGCGAGGCCGCCGGACAGTTCAGCGGCCCACTCAATCGCCCGCAGTCGGGCACGCCGTACCCGCTGATCAATGGACCGGCAACGACGTTCCCCGTTCCCGAGGTCGGGACGGCAAGGATCGACTTTATCGATGGTGAGCGTGCCAGTTTCCAGTACACGCTCGATGGCATCAGCCAACAGAAATCAATCGTGCGCCTGGAGTTTTCCGGGCCGGGTCGAACGGTTTGCGAGTAACCGAGCCCGATTGGAGGGCCGCGCTCCCGCGCGGCCGCTCTGGCTCCTCGCTTCCGATCACGAGACTCGATCCGATGGCAGATGGCCTATTGGCAATCACCAGGCGTCGCGGGAGCGACGCCCTCCGCACGCGCCCGCGGAGGGCCGCGCTCCACGGGCACGAGGTTGGAGGGCCGCGCTCCCGCGCGGCCGCTTTGGCTTCTGGCTCTCGATCAAGAGTCACGATCTGATCGCGGATGGCCAGTCGGGAATCGCCAGGCGTCGCGGGAGCGACGCCCTCCACGCGCGGTCAGCCGCCGAGCTTGTCGAGTTGTCCGCGCAATCCATCAAGCAACTGACTGAAATCGGCGAGCCGTTTGCGCTCCTGATCGACAACCGCCGCGGGTGCGCTGGCGACGAAGCTATCGCGTCCGAGCTTGGCCTGACACTTCTCGATCTCGGCGCCAACGCGCGCAATTTCCCTGTCGATGCGTTTGCGTTCCGCGTCGAGATCAATCAATCCGGCGAGCGGAATCAGCAGGCGCAACCCATCTACAATCGCGGCCGCAGAAGCCGGCTCGTCCTCGCCCGCTGCAAGCCAGAGCGGCGCCTCGGAGCGCGCCAGAAAACCGATCTGCGCCGAGAATTTTTCGATCCGTTGACGGTCCGCGCTATTGCCATCGGCCAGCAGCAGCGGGATGGTCTTTCCAGGTGAAATATTCATTTCGCCGCGAATGCGCCGAATGCCTGACAGCACCGCTTTCAGCCATTCGATCTCGGCAATCGCCACGGTATTGGTGTCGGCAAGGCGCGCATCGTCGTCGCGTGCGCAGGGATAGGCTTGGGTGGCAATGAATTGTCCCGCGGTCTCGATGCCCAGCCTGGGCGCCACATGCTGCCAGATTTCCTCGGTGACGAAGGGAATGATCGGATGCAACAGGCGAAGGGTGGATTCAAGCACCGACAACAGCGTATGTCGGGTCGACTCGGCCGCGGCGCTGTCGCTGCCAGTCAACGCGGGTTTGGAGAGCTCAAGAAACCAGTCGCAGAAATCATTCCAGACGAATTCGTACATCGCCTGTGTCACGAGATCGAAGCGATAGGCGTCGAACTGTGTCTGGACTTCGCGCGCGGTGCTTTCGAAGCGCGCGATGATCCAGCGCTCGGCCTCGGTCAGCGGTCCCTGCGGATGCGGGGTCGATTGTGCGCCCTCGGTGTTCATCAGCACGAAGCGCGCGGCGTTCCACAGCTTGTTGCAGAAATTCTTGTAGCCTTCGCAACGAGCCAGATCGAACTTGATATCGCGCCCATGGGTGGCGAGGGAAGTGAAGGTGAAGCGCAGTGCATCGGCGCCGACAGCCGAAATGCCGGTTGGAAATTCCTTGCGGGTGGCTTTGTCGATCTTCTCGGCCATCTGCGGCTGCATCAGTCCGCTGGTGCGTTTGGCGACCAGGGCTTCGATGCTGATGCCGTCGATCAGGTCCAGCGGATCGAGCACATTGCCCTTGGACTTGGACATCTTGTTGCCGTCCTTGTCGCGCACCAAGCCGGTGATATAGACATCCTTGAAAGGCACCTGGCCGGTGAAATGATCGGTCATCATGATCATCCGGGCGACCCAGAAGAAAATAATGTCGAATCCGGTGACCAGTACCGATGTGGGCAAATACTTGTCGTATCCGTACTTCTGCATCGCGTCGGCATCGGGCCAGCCGAGCGTGGAATGCGACCACAGTGCCGACGAGAACCAGGTCTCGAGCACATCGGCATCACGCCGCAGTGGACCACGGTAGCCCGCCGCTTCGGCATGCGCGCGCGCTTCTTGTTCTGTTCGGCCGACAAAGGTCTGGTTGTGGTCACCATGCCAGGCAGGAATTTGATGTCCCCACCAGAGCTGCCGGCTGATGCACCAGTCCTGGATATTGCCGAGCCAGTGACGATAGGTATTGATCCAGTTTTCTGGTACGAACTTGACGCTGCCGTTCTCGACCAGTTCGAGACCGCGCGCGGCCAGGCCATCCATTTTCACGAACCACTGCCAGGTCAGATACGGCTCGATCACCTGACCTGTGCGATCGCCGCGCGGCACCTGCAATTTGTGCGGTTTCTCTTCGACCAGCAGATCGGCCGCGACCAGATCCGCGAGCACGGCTTTGCGCGCGACATAGCGATCCAGGCCACGATACTTTTCCGGTGCCTTGTCATTGATCTTGGCGTCCGGCGTGAAAATATTGATCATCGGCAGGGCATGACGCTGGCCGATCGCGTAGTCGTTGAAATCATGCGCGGGGGTGATCTTCACGCAGCCCGTACCGAACGCGGGATCGACGTAGTCATCGGCAATGATCGGAATCTCGCGATCAGTCAGGGGCAGCTTTAGCGATTTACCGACAAGGCTGGCGTAGCGCTCGTCCTCCGGATGCACCGCAACGGCGACGTCGCCCAGCAGGGTTTCCGGGCGCGTGGTGGCGACGACCAATTCACCGCTGCCATCGGCGAGCAGATATCGGATCGACCACATCTTGCCGTTCTCTTCTTCGCTGACGACTTCGAGATCGGAAATAGCGGTCAGCAGCACCGGATCCCAATTGACGAGTTTCTGTCCGCGATAGATCAGACCCTGTTCGTACAGGCGTACGAAGGTCTCGACCACGGCAGTCGACAGGCCCTCATCCATGGTGAAGCGTTCGCGCGACCAGTCGCCCGAAGTGCCCATGCGGCGCATCTGACGGCTGATGGTATTGCCGGACTCTTCCTTCCACTGCCAGACACGCTCGATGAATTTCTCGCGGCCGAGTTCATTGCGTTTCAGGCCCTCGCCGTCGAGCAAGCGGCTGACCACCATCTCGGTGGCGATACCGGCATGGTCGGTACCGACCTGCCAGAGGGTGCGCCGACCGCGCATGCGCTGATAGCGGATCAGACTGTCCATCAGGGTGTGCTGGAACGCGTGGCCCATGTGCAGGGTGCCGGTGACGTTCGGCGGCGGCAACATGATGGTGTACGGCGCGCCCTCGCCGGACGGTGCGAAGTAGCCACTGGCCTCCCACAGCGGATACCAGCGTGCCTCGATCTCGCGGGGTTCGAAACTCTTGTCCATGCTCACTCCGTTGCGCGTCGCACCGGGGCGCGCACTTCGATCAATCGGGTACAGACCTGCAAGGCTAGCAAGCGCAATGCGAGCTTGCGACCCAACTGGCCCTGAGAAGCCCAAATGCGCGCCGCGCAAGCATCGCGGCGCGCAGGGCGATTACTTCAGTGCTTTGTAACGCAGGCGATGCGGCTGATCGGCATCCGAGCCCAGGCGACGATGGCGGTCGGCGTCGTATTCCTTGTAGTTGCCGGGGAAGAACTCGACATGCGAATCCCCTTCGAACGCGAGGATGTGCGTGCAGATGCGATCGAGGAACCAGCGATCATGCGAGATGATCACCGCGCAGCCGGGAAACTCGAGCAGGGCATCTTCGAGGGCGCGCAGGGTTTCGATGTCGAGATCGTTGGACGGTTCATCGAGCAGCAATACATTGGCGCCGGTCATCAGGGTCTTGGCCAGATGCAGGCGGCCACGTTCACCACCGGAGAGCTGGCCGACCAGCTTCTGCTGGTCCGCGCCCTTGAAGTTGAAGCGGCCGATATAGCCCCGCGACGGAGTCTCGTACTTGCCGACGGTGATCATGTCGCGGCCGCCGGAGACTTCCTGCCAGACATTGTTTTCGGCCGTCAGGGATTCGCGGCTCTGGTCGACGTAGGCGAGCTGGACCGACTGTCCCTTCAACACTTCACCAGAATCCGGTTTTTCCTGTCCGATGATCAATTTGAACAGAGTGGATTTGCCCGCACCATTGGGGCCGACCACACCGACGATGCCGCCGGGCGGTAGCCGGAACGAAAGGTCATCGATCAACAGGCGATCGCCGAATCCTTTGCTGACATTCTTGAACTCGATGACGTTGTCGCCAAGGCGCTCACCGATCGGGATATAGATTTCGTTGGTTTCGTTGCGCTTCTGGTACTCGACCGAGTTGAGTTCCTCGAACCGGGCCAGACGCGCCTTGCTCTTGGACTGGCGCCCCTTGGCATTCTGGCGCACCCATTCGAGTTCCTGCTGCAAGGCCCGCTTGCGCGATTTCTCGCCGGATTCTTCCTGCGCGAGGCGGGCGTCTTTCTGCTCCAGCCACGAGGAGTAGTTGCCCTTCCACGGAATGCCTCGGCCGCGATCAAGTTCGAGAATCCACTCGGCTGCGTTGTCGAGAAAGTAGCGATCATGGGTGACCGCGACGACAGTGCCGGTGTAGCGGGTCAGGAACTGCTCCAGCCAGGCGACCGATTCGGCATCGAGATGGTTGGTCGGCTCATCGAGCAGCAACATGTCGGGTTTGGACAGCAGCAGTTTGCACAGGGCGACGCGACGTTTCTCGCCACCCGACAAGGTGCCGACAAGCGCATCCCAGGCCGGCAGACGCAATGCATCGGCAGCAATTTCAAACTGATGATCGAGGTTGTGGCCATCGCTGGCGGCGATGATGGCCTCGAGCTTGGCCTGCTCGGCGGCCAGCGCATCGAAATCGGCATCGGGCTCGGCGTAGGCGGCGTACACGGCATCGAGCCTGGTCTTCGCCTCGACGACTTCGCCCATGCCCAGTTCTACTTCCTGGCGGACCGTGTTCTCGGGATTCAGTTTGGGTTCCTGCTCCAGATACCCCACCTTGATACCGGCCTGTGGACGCGCCTCGCCATTGAACTCGGTATCCACGCCCGCCATGATGCGCAGCACGGTCGACTTGCCCGAACCATTGGTGCCCAGCAGTCCGATCTTGGCGCCCGGGAAGAAGGACAGGGAAATGTCCTTGATGATCGTGCGCTTGGGCGGCACGACTTTGCTCACCCCATTCATGGTGTAGATGTATTGCATGGCTGATCCGTCAAACTCGGAGAAAGGGGAAGGAAGATCCGTGCTGGCGTCAGCCCGGAGGGTTCAAGGTGCTGCTATCGCGGCCGTTGATACACGCGCTGTGACGCGCGCTGCACCCTTGTCGACACACGGCGCGTTGCGCCTGCGTAGCCCGCGTGTAGCGCCACATCGGCGCCTTGTCGACCTGACGACGGACCAGTATGAAATATCCGGGCCGGTCAAGTCCAGCCAATCGCTGTGTCCATCCGATGACTGAGGCACGAAACTGGCTGAAGCGCGGCCTGGACGCACATCGCTCCGGCACACTCGAAGCGGCGGCCGAGGCCTACCAGCAAGCCATCGACCTCGGCGATCTAGCCGATGCCTGGCATATGCTGGGCATGCTCAAGCACCAGCAGGGCGATCAGGGCGCTGCCTTGCACTGCCTGGAACGGGCGCTGGATCGGCAACCTGACAATGCGGCCATTCTGGCCAATCGGGCCGTGGTCCTGCTGGCCAACGGCGCGTTCGAGTCTGCCCGCATCGACGCCGCGCGGGCGAGTGAGCTGAACGCGGATTCCTACGCGGCCTGGTTCAATCTTGCCCAGGCTCTGGATGGTCTGGGTCGTTATGGTGAGGCCATCGATGCCTTGCTGCAGGTTCAGCGCCTGCGTCCCGATGCCGGGATCGCCGGACGTGTCGTGCAGGCAAGATTCAAATACGCCCGCGCATTAGGCCAAAGTGGACAGCCCAGCGCGGCGGCAACGGCATGGGACGATTACTTCGCACAGGGTGGCGACGCGCCGGACGCCCATCTGCTGCGTGCGAATGTCCTTGGCGACCTGGGTCGTCATGCGGATTCGCAGCGCGGCTATCAGGCGGCTTGCGCACGCGCACCGGACAATCCCGACTATGCCAGCGCGGCCTTGATCGCGAACTGTTTTCAGCCGGCTATCGACGCCCGCGCGCAGTATGCCCAGACCCAGGACTGGGCCAGGCGTTTCTGCGCCGACCTGGTAGGTGTGCCGACCACTGCGCGTTCGGGTCCAGTACACAGAATCGGCTTCTACTCGCCACGCTTTGCCGGCGGTCCGATGGCGAGTCTCGTGCTGCCCCTGCTGCGCGAATTGCGGGCGCTCGGCGTTGAACTGCATCTGTACTCCGGGTTCGACTACCAGGATGGCGATACGCCGCGATTTCAAGCCTTGGCGCAGTGCTGGCGCGATGTCCACTCGATGGACGACGTGGCCCTGGTGCAGTGCGTACGCGCCGACGAACTGGATGTGCTGGTCGATCTCTGCGGCCACGCGCCAGGCAATCGCCTGCGCGCTTTTGCGCGGCGGATGGCGCCCTTGCAGGTCAGCTGGGGTGACTGGTTTGCCAGCACCGGCGTGCCGACTATGGATGTGTTCCTCACAGATTCTGTGCTGAGTCCAAGCGGAGACGATGCGGCCTTCAGCGAACGCCTGCTGCGCCTGCCCGCTACGCGCTTTGCCTACGCGCCGCCGCAGGGCTGGGAGGATGTGCCCACGCGATCAACCAAGGCGCGCCAGGATGGCTTGCGTCTGGCCTCGTTCAACCGACTTTCCAAACTCACCGATGCCACGCTGCAGTGCTGGGCCGAGTTGATGCGGCGGCTGCCCGCGTCGAGTCTGCACCTGCAAGCCTCGGCTTTGGATGAGGCGGCGACGCTGAACTACACGCGGCAGCGCTTTGCTGATCAGAGTGTCGATCCCGGGCGCATCCACGCGCGCGGACTCAGCAGTTACGCGAAAACACTCGAGCACTATGGCGAAGTCGATATCGCGCTTGACCCGATGCCTTTCAATGGCTGCGTCACCAGTTTCGATGCGCTGTGGATGGGCGTTCCCGTCGTGGCCTTGCGAGGCAAAACCCTGGTCGGTCGTCAGAGCGCCGCCTTGCTGCAGGCGCATGGATGCGCCGACTGGATTGCCGAAGATTCCGCCTCGTACGTGGAGATCGTTCTCGGGCTGTCCGAGCCATCCGCGCTGCAGGCAGCGCGCGAGCGATTGCTGCAGACGCGGACTGACTCGCCCTTATTCGACACGCAAGCGTTCGCGCGCGATTGGTTGGCTGCGCTCCAATGTGCGCTATCGGGCTGAGCCGTGTCGACCCGGCTGCGTGGCGCCGAGCAGGAAATCCTGCAGCGCGACGCAGGATTCCCGGTGGTCGAACAGCCGATGCTTGTTGCTGGCGATACGTCCGCGGATGTCCTGACGCCAATTCGGTTCACGCGCCAGAAGCACCGCGATCCGAACATAGTCATCGATATCGGCGGCGATCAGTTCATCAATCTGCAAAATCCTCAACATCGCCATCGTCTGTCGGCTGCGCAGCAGCTCGCCAGGCAGAGTCACAATCGGTATGTCTCGGCTTAGTGCGTCCATCGATGTCAAACCGCCGGAGAACATCAGGGTGTCGAGCATCACATCGGTGTGCTCAAGGACACCGATATAGCCGTCGTAATCCAGCTCAGGGAACATCTGCAGGCAACGCTGCGGATCCAGTCCGGCCTGTTGCAAGGGCTGGCACATCCGCGTTCGCAGCTTGTCATAACCTCCGGCGCTCATCTTCAGTGTCAGCGCCAGAATCGAATCAGGCACGGCGGCGAGTATGCGCGCGAAGATCGCATCATGTACCGGCACGAGCTTGACGCCACTCTGTGCGCAATAAAATCCAACCGACACGGTGCCCTCCGTAGCGGATTCATCGCGGCGCCTGGGAAGTCCAAAGGCGCCCGCGGGAATGACTTGCTGCTTCCGCTCAGTCGGTGCGTATGCCCAGGCCAATCCCGGAAGGCGGTGCAAAGTTTCGCTGTAATGGCGATCGGCATCGGCAGTCTCTGCGACCGCCGAGCTGAGAAAGTAGTCAATTTCCGGCAGTCCGCTGGTAACCGGATGCGCCGAGGTGGTGCATTGCACGCCGGCATAGCGTTGCGTCGCCAGAGCCTGGCCGACCGGATGCATGCCGAGATCGAGAAACACCAGGATATCCACTGGTGTGTCGATCAGGGTCTGGTGCCAGCCCAGCAGGTCGCGATTGCCCGCGACAAAATGATCTGCGCGCTTGCGCCAGGCCGCGACCGACGCGTCCTCGTCAGGGCCCAGATGAAAGCAGACCAGTTCGATCATCTCGGGATCGACGCCCAGCAAGAGGTCGCGCCAGACTCTGGATACCGAGTGCCAGTGGAAATGCGCCGAAATAACACCGACGCGGACGCGCTGGTTGCCCGTCCTAGCGACGATCTTGCGCTCTGAGGGATGCAACAGTACCTGATCGCAGAATCGCTTCAGCACCGCGCCGTAGCGCTCGTAGTCGCCGCGCAGATCGCCGCCCAGATAGGCCAGACTGAAATTGGCGCAGCTATTGATCAGCCGGCGGCAGGTGGCGACATCGGGCGGATCGGACAGCGACTCGAAGAAGGCAAGATCGGAACGCCACTGGCGCGCAAACGACTGCATATCCTCCTCGTCGGAGAAAACCGACGTGCGCGGCAAGTGCAGCGCGGTCCAGCGCGCCTGCAGCTGATCCGGGTCGAGCGCGATGGCGCGCTGGTAATGCTGATGTGCGCTCTCGTTCTCACCCGTTGCAGTCAGGGCATTGGCGTAGGCGAGTTGTGCCTGAGCGGACCGTGGTTCGGCTTCGATCCAGCGTCGACGCACCTCAAGGCGCTCGGTTTCACTGCTGGCAACCAAGTCCAGCAACTGCGAGTAGCGCGTCAGCAGGCGCGGCTCATTGGGAAATTGCACGACCGCTGCACGCACCTGATCCAGTGCCTCGGCATAGCACTCGGCCAGGCTCAGGCTGGAGACCAGGTTCAACTGTGCGTCGAGCCAGTCAGGGCGCAGCCGCAAGCTGGCGCGATAGTGCGCAGCGGCGTCGACAAAACGCTGACGATCGAAGGCAAGATTGCCCAGCCGGAAACGGCGTTCGATCCAGCTCGGATGTGCCTTCGCCGCCTGCGCGAATGCGGATTCCGCCGCGCTCAGGCGATGTCGCGCGAATGCGATCTGCGCCTCGGCAAACCATCCTGCTGCTGACTGCGGCAATAGCTTGCGGAACTGCCGCAGTGCCGGTTCCGCGGCCTGCCAATCCTCGAGTGCGATGCAGGCATTGCAGAGATCGATCCAGATCGAAGGCAGTTGCGATCGCGCCGCCTTGATCAAGTCGAGCACGCGCCGTGCTTCGCCATGCCGACCCAACTGTTGCAGCACATGGCCGTGCATCGCCCCGACGTCGGGGTCCGGGCGATCAAATTGAAACAGTGCCTCACCGATCGGTAGGGCGCTGAGGTAATCGCGATTGCGGATGGCGAGTTCGAGGGCTTGACGGCTCATGCCACGATTATTCCGCTTGTACCGTGGCGAGCCAATCGGCCAGCGCCGCGCTCGCCGCGGCATCGCGGAACAGGCGATGCTTGCGCTCGGAAATGGCTTCGCCGAGTTGCTGCCGCCAGTCGCGGTCGCTGGCCAGGCGCACGGCGCGCTCGATGTAGTCCGCTTCGCTGCTGGCGATCAGTTCGTCGATCTGCATCAGGCCGAGCATGGCGCAAGTATGCCGCCCGCGCATCAGTCGGCCGGGCAGGGTGAGGATGGGTTTGTCGAGCCAGAAGGTCTCCAGCGCGGTGACTCCGCCCGACCATTCCATCGAATCCAGAATAAAATCCTGACTGGCGGTTACCGCCGCAAATTCCGACTGGCTCATGCGCGGATGTACGGTAATTCGCGTCGAGGCATCAATGCCTTCGGCAGCACAGGCATCGAACAGGCGTTGACGGAAGCGCGGCAGCGCAGACTCCATCAAGCCTGGAATGAAGCTCAAATGCAGGCCGGGCACGCGCGCCAGAAGTTCGGCGAACACGCGATCGTGGCGGACAGTTATCTTCTCAGCGTTCTGCAGACACGCCGCACGCACGCCATCGCCACGGGCGATGAGTTCAGCGAGCAGGGCGGGATCGGGCAGGAATTCCGGTGGCTCGAACATGCAGCCGACGCCGGGCAAGCCCAGGAGCCGCTCGCTGTAATGCGTTTGATGATTGGCAGGTTCCATCGCCGCGCAGCTCAGGAACCAATCCATCGTGCGCAGGCCCGTGGTGATCGGATGACCCCAGAGCACGGCCTGGACGGGTGCCAGACGTAGCGCTGCCAGACTGCTGGCCAGGCCATGCATGCCGACATCGAGATAGACCAGAACATCGAGATCGGCCGCTGCAATACGCTGCGCCCACTGCCGGGGCGTGGCCTTGCCCAAGTGCAGGCCATCGAGTTCGCGCTGGTAGCGATCGGTCCAGCTGTCGCGCGCATCGCGCAGGCCAAAGCCGATCACGTCGAACCGGTTGCGGTCGAGCGCGAGAAATCCCGGCATGAACAGCTTGCTGACCGAGTGCTGATGCAGCATGGCCGAGATCACCCCGATCCGCCTGCGGGTGCGCTGGATTGGCCGGATCGCAACCTGCAGGTCGCCACAGACGCTGGCCGAAATGCGGGTGACCGCGGCGCCGTATTCACGTTGCAGTTCGACAAAGGGTTCGCCGAGGTAGGCAAGATGGAAGTTGGTCGGCAATTGCATCACCGCCTCGCAGTGCAGTCGCAGCCGTTCCGATTCCAGGGGCAGGGCGCCGATGCGTTCCATGCCCGACTGCCAGTCGGCGAGGAAGGCTGCGCGTTCGTCCGCATTGATGTACTGCGATTGCTGCGGCAACTGGGTCGCCAGCCATTGCGCGCTGAGAAAGCCCGGATCAATCGCCAGACAGCGGGTCAGGCTGGCGTGGGTGGCGGCGTGCTGCCGCACTGACCAGTGCGCCATCGCCAGCAGGAACTGCGCTTCGGCGCTGCGCGGCTGCAGAGCGGCGATACGCTCGCGCAGTGCCAGCAGGGCAGCCGCATCGGCGCCGGCGGCTTCGGCACAGGCGATCTGCATGTGCAGGGGCTGCGGATCAGTGGGGTCGAGTTGCGCCGCCTGAGCCGACGATCGCGCGCCCTCAGCCGCTGCTCCGGCTTTGAATTGAGCGCGAGCGAGATTCATCCAGGCGTCTTTCCAGTCCGGGTGCGCCGTTGTACAGGCGAAGAAATGGCGCGCGGCCGAGCTCCAGTCCGCTGCGCGGAAGTACAGCCCACCCAAGGAAAAGCGGTACTTGATCATTTCCGGCCGCAGACTGCGGGCGCGTTGAAACGCCGAGTCGGCCGCATCCAGCTCGTCGAGCACATCCAATGCGTGGCCGGCGCAGTGCCAGGCGCCGGCGTCCTCCGGCGCTGTTCGGGTGCGTGCCTCGGCGATCGCGCGGGCAAGCTCGGGCCTGTTGCTCCGCAAGGCGGCTTCAAACTCCGGGGCGATCACTGAAATCATGCAACAGGGTCTCTCGTGAGGGGGCCAGACTCCAGACCAGCAGGCTCGCCGTCGCGGCGGCTGGCACCAACGCGATACTGCCGCTGCGTCTGGCAATTCCGCGGCGACGGGGGTTTAGGCTTCGCCTGTCGTGATGGCGCCGCTAACATGCGGGTCTGCCCCGAACTGCCAGGAATGCGCCCATGTTCAAGGAAACCAGCCCGATCAGTGTATTCGACCCCGAGCTCGATGCCGCCATGCGCGCCGAGGCCGAGCGCCAGGAAGACCATGTCGAGCTGATCGCCTCGGAGAATTATGCCAGCCCGCGGGTGATGGCGGCGCAGGGATCGGTACTGACCAACAAGTATGCCGAAGGTTACGTCGGCAAGCGCTACTACGGCGGATGCGAGTTTGTCGACGTGGCCGAGCGACTGGCGATCGATCGCGTCAAGCAGTTGTTTGGTGCTGACTATGCCAATGTCCAGCCGCATTCGGGATCGCAGGCCAATGCTGCGGTGTATCTCGCCTTGCTCAAACCGGGCGACACGATCCTCGGTATGAGCCTCGCCCACGGCGGCCATCTGACCCATGGAGCCAAGGTCAATTTCAGCGGCAAACTGTTCAAGGCGGTGCAGTATGGAATCGATCCCGAGACGGGGCTGATCGATTACGACGAGGTCGAGCGTTTGGCCCAAGAGCATAAGCCAAAGATGATCGTGGCCGGCTTCTCCGCCTATTCGCAGGTGATCGACTGGTCGAAGTTTGCGGCGATCGCCAAGGCCGTCGGCGCCTGGTTCTTTGTCGACATGGCCCATGTCGCCGGCCTGGTCGCGGCGGGCGAGTACCCCAATCCGGTTCCGCATGCTGATGTAGTCACCTCCACCACGCACAAGACCCTGCGCGGACCGCGCGGCGGCATCATCCTGGCGAAATCCAACCCGGAAATCGAGAAGAAATTCCAGTCGATGGTATTCCCCGGCACCCAGGGCGGTCCGCTGATGCATGTGATCGCGGCCAAGGCAGTCGCTTTTCTCGAAGCACTGCAGCCGGATTTCAAGGGCTATCAGCATCAGGTCGTGTTGAACGCGCAGGCGATGGCCGATGCGATGATCAAGCGCGGCTACAGGATCGTCTCCGGCGGCACCAGGAATCATCTGTTCCTGGTCGATCTGATCGGTCGCGATGTCACTGGCAAGGACGCCGAAGAAGCCCTCGGCAAGGCCCATATCACGGTCAACAAGAACGCTGTACCGAACGATCCGCGCTCGCCCTTCATCACCTCGGGTCTGCGTCTGGGTACGCCGGCGATCACCACCCGCGGCTATCGCGAACCCGAGGCGGTCGCGCTGGCGAACTGGATCTGCGATGTGCTTGATGACCCGACGAACGAGGCGGTGATCGCCGGTGTACGCGACAACGTCACCCTGCAGTGCCGGCGCTTCCCGGTCTACGTCTGAGTCGACAGCGCGCCGCTGGCTGCGCGCGAGGCTGTGGCTTTTGGTTGTGACGAGGGGGCGCTATGCTCTGGGCGAGACCCGCAGCGGGCGCCGTGTCTCTGCGCACGCAGCATGAATTGAAGGCTACGATCAGACCGTATGCATTGCCCGTTCTGCCACCACGAAGACACCCGCGTTGTCGATTCGCGGCTGACCGAGGACGGCACCCAGGTGCGCCGGCGTCGCGCCTGCGAGCAGTGCGGCGAACGTTTCACCACGTTCGAGACCGTCGAGTTCAAATTGCCGGCGATCATCAAGCAGGACGGTCGTCGTGAATCCTTCGACGAGCGCAAGATCCGCTCGAGTCTCGAACGCGCCCTGCACAAGCGGCCTGCCGGCAGCGATACCATCGATGCGGCGATCGACGCGATCCAGCGCAAACTCCGCGCCACCGGTGATCGCGAAGTGATTTCGCGCAAACTCGGTGATTGGGTGATGGCCGAGTTGCGCCGGATCGATCAGGTTGCCTATGTGCGTTTTGCTTCCGTGTACCGGCGCTTCGAGGACGTGCAGGCCTTCCGTGAGGAAGTCGAGCAGCTCGAACGCGATCTGCCGGCGCTCGAGGGCAAGCAGATGTCCCTGCTGCAGGATGAGCCGGCGCCGGTGGTTCCGGGTACGCGCAAGAACAGCTGATGCGGTTCGTCTTCCTGTCGGATCACATGCAGTTCGCGCCGGAGCTCGCCCGCCTGCACTACGCGGAGTGGGGTGCGCTGTTGTTGGACTGGAGCGAGCAGGCTGCCTGCTACGAGCTGTGCACCCACAGTGCGCGTGCAGCGATTCCGACCACGATGCTCGGCCTTGACCCCGCCACGGATGCACTGATTGGTTCGGTCAGTCTCCTGCAGAACGATGACGAGCGCATCCGCGACTATTCGCCCTGGTTGGCCAGCCTGCTGGTCTTGCCCAAATATCGCGGGCGCGGCTACGGAATCGCACTGGTCGAGCACTGCGTGCAGGTGGCGGCCGGGCTGGGCGTTTCCCGTCTGCATCTGTATACCGCTGGCCAGCGCGCGTTCTACGAAAAACTGGGCTGGGCCAGCGTCGATCAGGTGCCGCTTGGCAAGACAGAGGTACACGTGATGGCGATCGAACCGGTTGCGAAGTCGCCATGACGGTCACTGCGTTCAGCGCAATCGATCATGCCCATATGGCCGCCGCACTGCGCCTGGCCGCGCAGGGTCTTTACACGACCCAGCCCAATCCGCGTGTTGGCTGCGTGATCGCGCTGGGCTCTGAAGTGCTCGGCAGTGGATATCACCAGCGCGCGGGTCAGGCGCACGCCGAGGTGCATGCCCTGGCCGAGGCTGGCGCGCGCGCGCGTGGCGCAACCGCTTACGTCACGCTGGAGCCCTGCGCCCACAGCGGCCGTACCGGACCCTGCGCCGATGCCCTGCTGGCGGCGGGGATTGCGCGCGTTGTGGTCGCCTGCGAGGATCCTTTCGATCTGGTCGATGGCCGTGGGCTGGCGCGTTTGCGCGCGGCTGGCGTGCAGGTTTCGCTTGGTCTTATGCGCGACGTCGCGCGCGAACTGAATATCGGTTTTTTCAGCCGGATCGAACGCGGTCGGCCGTTCGTCCGCATCAAGATGGCCTGCACGCTGGATGGGCGGACCGCGCTGGCAGATGGAGAATCGCGCTGGATCACTGGCGCCGCCGCGCGGGCGGATGTGCAATGTTGGCGGGCACGCAGCAGCGCCATCCTCACCGGCGTTGGTACTGTCCTGCAGGACGATCCACGCATGGATGTCCGTATCGACGCGGCGCATATGCCGCCGCGTCGCATCATCCTCGATGCCAGGCTGCGCACTCCAGCGAACGCGCGCATCCTCATTGGCGCGCCGGCGACGCTGATCCATTGCCGTCGCGATGCCTGTGTTGCGGCGGAGCAGGCATTGCGCGATGCCGGCGCCGAAGTCCAGCGTTCGGACGCCTGGTCGTCAACCGCCGAGGCGGATGGTGAAGCGCGATTGAATCCCGAATGGCTGCTCGCCGAACTCGCGCGTGCCGGCGTCAATGAGCTGCATGTCGAATCAGGTGCCAGGCTGGCCGGTTCCCTGCTGACTGCCGGCCTGGTCGACGAGCTGCTGATCTACCAGAATGCGAGCCTGCTCGGCAGCGGCGCCCGCCCGCTGTTCGATCTGGCTTCGCCGCCGACGATGGATCAGCGCTCGCGCTGGCAGCTGCAGGACGGCATATCGTTCGGCAATGACATCAGACTGCGTCTACGTCCACAGCAGGAGGATCGGCATGTTCACCGGGTTGATTGAAGCCACCGGCAAGGTTCGCTCCTTGCAGCACCGCGCTGGCGATGTCCGGATGTGGATCGTGTCCGACGCGCTCGATCTCGCCGATGTCCGGCTCGGCGACAGTATCGCCATCAATGGTGTCTGCCTCACGGCGGTCGAGCTTGGACTCTGTGCCTTCGCGGTCGATGTCTCCAACGAGACGCTGTCCTGCACCACGTTGGGTGGCTGGGCCGTGGCCACGCCGGTCAATCTGGAGAAGGCCTTGCGGCTCGGCGATCGGCTCGGCGGGCATCTGGTCAGTGGCCATGTCGATGCGGTCGGCGAGGTCATCGCCATTCAAGCCGATGGACGCTCGCAACGTTGGCATTTTGGGCTGCCGGCGGTGCTCGAGCGTTACGTAGCGGCCAAGGGCTCGATCTCTATCGATGGCGTCAGCTTGACCGTCAACGTCATCGACTCGAAGAGTTTCGGCGTCAATCTGATACCGCATACGCTTGAGCACACGGTATTCGCCAGCACGAGGATCGGTGATCGGGTCAATCTGGAGATCGATCTGATGGCGCGCTATGCCGAACGCCTGATGTTGCCGCAGCGCGAATAGTGGTTTTTCGCGGGACCGTCGACGCTTCCTCCATTGCCATTGCACTGCATCCCCTACAATGCTGCGATTTCCCGGAGTTCTTCGCATGGCGTTCGCATCTGTACCGGAACTGGTGGAAGAAATCCGGCTCGGCAGCATGGTGGTCATTCTCGATGACGAAGATCGCGAGAACGAAGGCGATCTGATCATGGCCGCGAGCATGGTGCGGCCGGAAGACATCAACTTCATGGCCACGCATGCGCGCGGACTGATCTGTCTGGCGATGACCGACGAGCGCTGCCGGCGCCTGCAGTTGCCGCCGATGGTCACCGACAATCGCGCGCGCAATCGCACCGCATTCACGGTCTCGATCGAGGCGGCCGAGGGCGTCAGCACCGGCATCTCGGCGTTTGATCGTGCCCACACGATCCGTACCGCGGTGCGGACAGATGCGGTCGCCGCTGATCTGAATCAGCCTGGACATGTGTTTCCATTGAGCGCGCAGCCGGGTGGCGTGCTGGTCCGCGCCGGACATACCGAAGCCAGTGTCGACCTGGCACGCATGGCCGGGCTTGAGCCGGCCGGCGTGCTGGTCGAGATCATGAGTGCGGACGGCAGCATGGCGCGGCGTCCCGAGCTGGAGGAATACGCACTTCGCCATCGTCTGAAGATGGGCACGGTCGCCGATCTGATCCGCTTCCGCATGCAGGCCGAGCCTACCCTGCAGC
>JAYSZM010000082.1:0-3866 GCA_043738015.1 Lysobacterales bacterium | reverse complement strand
TGGTGATCTTCAACGACGAAGAGATCACCGACGACCGCATCGAGCAGCGCGCCCAGCAGTTCCTGAAGCAGATCGACAGCGTGCGCAAGGCGCGCCTGAACGAAGAGAAGCTGCAGGAAAAGCTCGACACCGTCCTGAAGAAGGACAAGAAGAAGTACCGCAAGGCCGCGTGGAAGCACATGCGCGCCCAGATCGACGTGTCGAAGCTGATCCGGAAGATCGAGTTCACCGAAGCGGTGAAGCGCCGGATGATCGAGGAAGTGAAGGACGCGGTCGAGATCGTGCAGAAGGTGCAGCGCGAACTCGACCTGGTCAACAAGACCCTCAATCCGAAGATCGTCACGAAGAAGACCCCGAAGCTGAAGGAAGAGGAGAAGAAGAACCTCCTCAAGCGGCACAAGGATCTCAAGGTCGAGGTGAAGCGCCTGAGCGACGGGCTCGAAGAGAGCCCCGAGAACCTGCGCCACACCCTGGAAGTGATCATGCGCGGCGAAGCGCAGGCCGAGCAGGCGAAGAAGGAACTGGTCGAAGCCAATCTGCGCCTCGTGGTGTCGATCGCAAAGAAGTACACCAACCGCGGCCTGCAGTTCTTGGACCTGATCCAAGAAGGCAACATCGGTTTGATGAAGGCGGTCGACAAGTTCGAGTACCGTCGTGGCTACAAGTTCTCGACCTACGCGACGTGGTGGATTCGACAAGCGATCACGCGCGCGATCGCGGACCAAGCCCGCACGATCCGCATTCCGGTGCACATGATCGAGACGATCAACAAGCTCAATCGCATCAGCCGTCAGATGCTGCAGGAAATGGGTCGCGAACCCACGCCCGACGAGCTCGCCACCAAGATGGAAATGCCCGAGGACAAGATCCGCAAGGTCTTGAAGATCGCCAAAGAACCGATCTCGATGGAAACTCCGATCGGCGACGACGAAGACAGTCACCTCGGTGATTTCATCGAAGACACCAGTGTCGAGTCGCCGGTTGAATCGGCCACCACCACCGGTCTGCAGGAAACCGTCAAGGACGTGCTCTCCGGCCTCACCCCGCGTGAAGCCAAGGTCCTGCGCATGCGCTTCGGCATCGACATGAACACCGACCACACCCTTGAGGAAGTCGGCAAGCAATTCGACGTCACCCGCGAACGCATCCGCCAGATCGAAGCCAAAGCCCTGCGCAAACTGCGTCACCCGAGCCGCTCGGAGCAACTGCGCTCCTTCCTCGACCTCGAGTAAGCCTTTCGTCCCCGAGGGGATTGCATAGCGCGGCGCTCACCCCGCCGCCCTCGCTCCCGCCGTTGTCCCCAAGGGGATTGCATAGAGCGTAGCTTGCTGCGCTGCGCTCTGCCCTTGCCCTTGCCCTGTAGAGCGTAGCTTGCTGAGCTGCCCCTGCTCTGCCTTCGCCCCGTAGATCGAGGCGCGCCCCGCTGCTGTGCTAGATCAGCGCGTCGAGGAAGCTGCCGACACCGTGCAATCGCTGATGTCCATCGTGTACGGGATGTACAACATCAACTCCGACATCGATACACGCTCCCACTCGATGCGGCTGCTCAATCCCGAAATCAGAACCTTGCACTCGCGACCGAGCACACTGCGGACCTGGTCGGTATCGTCGGCAATGGCCTTGATGATCTCGTGCCGGAATCGCTCCGGCCGATTGAGACTGAGCGCGGTCTCTCCCGCTGCCTCGATCTCGGTGCGACCCACACGTTCGGATTGCTCGACAAAGGCGCGCAGCGCCAGCGCCATCTCCTCCCCGCGCTCGGGCTTGCCACCGATACTGGTACGCAGGAACAGCGCCACCTGATTGGCATCCGGCCGCTTGGCATCGCTGTCCAGCGCGATCCGGTAATTGCCCTTGTCCAGACGCACGGTAAAAGTACTGCCATGCACAATCTCGAATCGCTGACCCGCGCGCGCCAGCATCTTCTCGATCGTCGCGTGAATCTCTTCCTTGCGTCCCGGCTCGCTGCGCGTGTCATTGAACAAGGTCAGCGGCAGCAGCAAATAGTCACCCGGCCGCGTGATCGCCACCGCCGGCGTATCCAGCAGATCGCGATAACTGATCCGCGAACCGGTCACCATCACCGACTCCAGCATGTCGCTGTCCTGGGCACTGAGCCCCGGTGCGATCCCCAGCATGGGCGCTACAAACATCATCACGGCAAATCGAACCAGCGATGAACCCCGCATCGAAACCCTCCGGTCAGTCGTCGACTCGAGCGACCATACACCGTCGCCCGCAACGTCCCAAGAGAGATCTACCTCGGTCATAGTGCAAGCCCACGCTTCATCCCGCCTTACGTGCCGCATTCGCTCGCGCCGTCTGAAGGATTTGGACTCGGGATACTTGAGCCACGGCACGCCTTCGCCCAGCAGCACATTTCTGATACGGTGCCTGTGATTGGAATGCGCCACAGCCTCCGGAGGGTCGCATGCATCAACCCGGTCCACGTCGCTACGCCGCCCACGTTCTGGTCATTGTGGTCTTCTGGCTTGCAGCGGCTGAACTCCGCGCCGCTGACGCACAAATCATGCACCTCCAGATCGGCGAGTGTGTTGAGGAAGTACCGCTGCGTCCGGGTTCAACCGTCTCGATCTCGGCAGATGGAAATGTTCATGCAGTCGCGCAGGAGCGTTGGACCATCGCCAACGCTGCATGCCATGACGACGCCAGAGAGGCGCGTTTGCAGCGCACGCTCGACCGGCAGGGCAGCGGCGAGGCCGCATCACGCGAAAAAGCAGCCGCCACCGACGGAACGAAGGGCGAGTCGACAGCGCCATCGTCACAGGCGACGGCCGGCGAACAATCAGACGACCTGGCCGCCGCCAAGGAGCTGCTGTCGCGATTGGAGTCCCTGCTGCTTGAAGGTGCCGCCGTCGGCGCGCAGTACCGCAACGCCCTGGCCGAGGTCACTGATCCTCTGGATTCCGGCGAAACGCTGGAATTACGCATCAAGCATCGGGCAGCAATGAAGAAAATCGGAGAGATTCGCGCCGAGGTCGAATTTGCGCGCAACGAACTATCGGCCGTCACTCGGCGCCTGCTCGCGTCCGTTGGAAGCAACGAAGTGCTGCAGAGAGAAATTCGTTTGATCTCTGCGAGGGAGGCCCGTCTCGGAGAATACGCCGAGCTGTTGGAGAACCAATCCGATCAAGAATTCCTGAAGCGGAAGCGGGCCGAAGATGAGGTGCAGGGCTGGGAATCGAACTGGAGTTTGTTGCTGTTCATCGGTGCCGTGGTGCTCTCGGCGCTGCTCGTGCTCATCGTCGTCGAGTGGCTGCGACGCTCGAGGGCCGCGGGCGCGAAACCCATTCCCGACAGCGACCGGGCATGGCTGGATTTACAAATTCAGCGCAGCAAGGAACTGGCAGCAAAGAGCAGCGCATTCGCCCCAGTTGTCATTGTGGTGTGCGTGATCTCGGCTATCGCTGCATTGTTCGCCACGATGGCGGCCGGATCGCACATCGGCGGCACGCTGCGCATGGCCACCATTGCAGCAACACTTACCAGCCTCGTAGCGATCGCAGTGGCGATCGATCGCTGGCGCGGCGACTTGGAATCCCGCATTCTCTCCCTAGTGGAGGCCCGCGCCAAAACGCCGGGGGCCACAACAAATCCAAGTACCGACGCGACAAGCTGACCTCGGCATCTCGCGCCGGTCTGGAATCCCACCGAGTTGGACGCCAGCGCCTGAGTCCTGCAAGCCAATGTTCAACCGCACCGAATAGCGCGCACTGAATTGCGACCCGTATTCGTTCGGGGCCTGATCCTCCCACCGAACCATGGATCAGCATCTGATCCATCTGCCGCAATGCGCATTCAACGAGGGGCCTATAGCGCAACGGTTAGCACGGGGTGAGACCCCG
>JAYSZM010000081.1:0-8154 GCA_043738015.1 Lysobacterales bacterium | reverse complement strand
TGGAACCACGAGCCGTTCGTTGTGCCTGAGCCGATCGCTGCGGCCTGGGATGCGCGTACGCGCGGCAAGGCAGTGCAGGCAGAGTGGGATCAGCTCTGGACGGCCTATCAAGCGGCGCACCCGCTGCTGGCGGCAGAATTTGGCCGTCGCATTTTCGGCGAGCTCCCGGCCGATTTCGCGGTACAGGCACTCGCCTATGCGCGCAAGCTGCAGGCCGATGGCCCAGTCGTTGCCTCGCGCAAGGCATCGCAGATGGCCATCGAAGCGTTCGCACCGATGCTGCCCGAGTTGATCGGCGGCAGTGCCGATCTCGCGCATTCCAATCTGACCCTGTGGTCGGGTTCACGTGACGTCAGAACCGATCCGGCCGCAGGAAACTATGTGCGCTACGGCGTGCGCGAATTCGGCATGAGCGCGATCAGCACGGGTCTGGCGCTGCATGGCGGATTCATTCCCTACGACGCGACCTTTCTGGTGTTCAGCGATTACGCCCGCAATGCGGTGCGCATGGCCGCACTGATCCCGGCGCAGGTGATCCACGTCTACACCCACGACTCGATCGGACTGGGCGAAGATGGCCCGACCCATCAGCCGATCGAGCACCTGGCCGCGCTGCGCTATATCCCAAACAATCCGGTCTGGCGTCCCTGCGATGCGGTCGAATCCGCGATCTGCTGGAAGCACGCGATCGAGCGCGGCAACGGGCCGAGCTGCCTGATCTTCAGCCGCCAGAACCTGGCGCATCAGCAGCGCAGTGACCAGCAGTTGCTGGACATCGAGCGCGGTGGTTATGTGCTGCTCGATCCGCTGAATACCAAGGTCGAGGTGATCCTGATGGCAACCGGATCGGAAGTCGGGATCACCATGGACGCCGCGCGCCGACTCGACGTCGAGGGTGTGGCGGTGCGTGTGGTATCGATGCCCTGCACGCAGATTTTCGATCAGCAGCCGGCGGAATGGCGCGAAGCAGTTTTGCCGTCCTGGTGCCGTCGCCGTGTTGCTGTCGAGGCCGGTGTCAGCGACTTCTGGCGCAAGTACGTGGGTCTCGATGGCGCCGTCATCGGCATTGACCACTTCGGCGCCTCAGCACCGGCAGAGCGACTGTTCAGCGAGTTTGGTTTCACCGTCGAGCACGTCTATCAGGCGGCCAAGGCGCAACTCGCTTCGGCCGCGAGCTAACCGATGCAAGTCCTGATGACCGCTGGAACAAGCATGCGCGGATCATCCGCGCGTCGGCGATAGGGCTAGCGAATCGTGCCCGGGAGCAGGGCCTTCCATTTGCCGCGGCTGGACTTATTGGACTTCACCGGCTCCGGTGTCGCCGCGCGACTGGCAGGACTGGCCGCAGGGCCTGGCGCGGCCTGAGCCTCGGGCTCTTCCTCGGCCTGCGCCTGCGTTGGGCACACCGCTTGATCGGCCGCGTAGTGCACGGCCGTCTTGGCGTGGGCGCCGCAGGCGAAGCCGAGCGCCAGGGCACCCAGCGTGAGAGCAATCAAATGTTTGCGCATAGCCCCAGTCTCCTGTCATGACAGGTTGGATTGCAAAAGGTAGGCGAGCATCGTTCCGTGTCGGGCCGAAGCGCGCAAGTGCTGGTGGGCAGTACTTTCGTCATGGTTTGTGAAGTTCCTCTGTTGCAGAGCAGCAAGCGGGTCGGCGTTGCCAGCGCCTAAACTCTGGCTGTGCAGGGAGATCAGCTGGGCTATACGCTAGCGTGCAGCCTGGTCGTGCGCGCGCGCTTCGTCGCAGACTTGGCTCGACTGGGCGCAAACCCGCTTGCGGCCAGGATTGCAGGCGCCGGTTCCAGCCGGAGGCCATTGCGGAATCAGTGATGGTGAGAACCGGGTTGGCGCCCGGAAACAGGAACGGGGGTTCATCGGTGGCGGCAAGTCTGGCGGTTCAACGATTGTCCGGATACGGCTTACGGCGCGCGCTGAGTGCCGGAATACATCGGCTGATTTCCTGCCGCGATGAGATCAACCGGATCAATGTCTTTCCGGTTCCCGACGGCGACACCGGCACCAATCTCGCATTTACCCTGAGCGCGGTACTGGCGGGCACCCGCGTACCGCGACTGGCCAGTGCGGGCGAGGTACTGCGTCGCGCCGCGGCAGAGGCGATCGACGGCGCGCGTGGCAATTCCGGCGCGATCATCGCGCAATTCTTCCAGGGCATGAGCGAGGCACTCGGCCCCAGCAAATGGGTTACGCCAGACTCGCTGTCACGCGCAGTCGGTGTCGGCTCGCGGTCCGCGCGCGAGGCGATGGCGGAACCGCGTGAGGGTACGATCCTGAGTGTCATCCAAGCTTTTGCGCAGGCATGGCGCGACGAGATCGAGCAGGGCTCACGCGATTTCCGCGGCGGCTTCAGGCAGGCGCTCGAAGCGGCGCGGGAGGCGCTACGGCGCACGCCGGACCAACTCGCCGTGCTTCGCTCCGCCGGCGTTGTTGATGCCGGCGCGCTCGGCTTTGTGGATTTTCTTGAAGGCATTGGTGACTACATCGAAACCGGACGCGACACCGAAGCGCGCATGAACGTGGACGAGCAGGCCCAAGCCGGCGTCGACGTCAGTAGTCTGGGCGAACTTGCCGACCAGCATCGCTACTGCACCGAGTGCATGGTCAATGCCGAGGCGGTGGATAGATTGGCGTTGAAGGGTGCCCTGCTGGGGCTGCCGATATCCAGCCTGGTGATCGCCGGAACCCGTGAGAAAGTGCGCATCCACGCCCACATCGATGACCCAGCCCTGCTGTTTGAAGTGGCGTCCAGATTCGGCAAGCTCAGCAGCCAGAAGGCCGACGACATGCGCGCACAGACGCGCGCTGCGCATGGTTTGCGTAGCCAGGTTGCAATAGTTGCCGACAGCGGCGCCGACATCCCGCCCGAACAACTCGAACGCCTGAATATCCATCTGGTGCCGGTACGCATTTCAATCGGCGGGCGTGACTACCTCGATCGCGTGTCATTGTCAGCACGCGAGTTCTACAACGAGATTCGCACCAGCCCGATCCCGCCGCGCACGTCGCAACCGCCGCCGGGCGATTTTCGCCGCTTGTTCGAGTTTCTGCTCTCCCACCACCAGGAAGTACTCGATGTCTCTCTGGCGCGCGCGCTGAGCGGCACCCTGCAGTCCGCCGAGAGTGCGGCCGCGCGCGCTGATCCCAGGCGGGTCAGCATCTTTGATACCTGCAATGGTTCCGCCGGCCAGGGTTTGCTGGCGATCTGGGCCGGCGAGGCCGCGCAGGCTGGCATGACGGCCGCGCAGATCATCACCGGTCTGCATCGCATGCGCGAGCGGACCCGCCTGTGGGCCGTAGTGCGTGATCTCCGCTACGGCGTGCGTGGTGGGCGCGCACCAAAACTCGCGCTGCCTTTGACGCGCCTGCTGCGTTTCGTACCGATGGTTCGTTCCAACGCCAGCGGCAAGCTGGCACTGGTCGGTGGACTCTGGGGAAAAAAGCAACTGCCCGAGCGATTCGCGCGTAGCGTCGCCCGCCGACTCGATCCCAATCGACGCTGGCGCATTATCGTGGGTCACTGCGATTGTCTCGATGACGCCGAGCGCCTGCGTTCAGCACTGGAACGCAGCGTTCCCCAGCTGGACGCAATCTGGTTGATGGAGGCGGGTGCGGGCATCGGCGCGCATGCCGGGCCCGGATCACTGGTGCTTGGCGTGCAGGACTACGAGCCGCCCGCTCCATGAACTGGCTGCTGATCGGAGGCGTTCTGCTCGTTGCCTATCTGCTTGGCTCGCTCTCGGGCAGCCTGTTGGTTGGCCGAGTGCGCGGCGTCGATGTGCGCAATGTTGGCAGCGGCAATGCCGGCGGCACCAATGCGCTACGCACTCAGGGTTGGGGATTTGCCGTGCCTGCTGTGCTCATCGATATTGGCAAAGGCATGCTTGCGGTCTGGTTGGCAGGAATGGTCACGCAGCCGGCCGACGATCGGCAAATGCTTGCGATGGCCGCTGGCGCTGCTGCAGTACTCGGACATGTCTGGCCGGTATTTTTCGGGTTTCGCGGTGGCAAGGGTGCGGCCACGGTCGTCGGCGCCTTGCTGATGCTCTGGCCCCTGGTGCTGTTGCCGCTAATCGCCGCCTGGATATTCGTCATGCTGTGCACTGGCTATGTCGGGCTCGCGACCATGCTGGCCAGCCTCGTGCTGATTCCTTGCGTATGGTGGGGCACGCCGCCGGCACCGGTAGCGGCCTGGCAGTATGCGAGCGTGATCATTCCCGCATTCCTGATTTTTACCCACCGCGACAATTTGCGCCGCCTTTGTGCCGGCAGCGAGAATCGCTTTGAACGCGCGCGCGTCATAGGGCGCTGGCTGGATCGCCGCCCGTGAGTCTGGATCGCTTGCTCGTCCTGCTGGCGCATGCGCCGGTGGTATCCGGCGCTGAGCTGGCGCGTCAGCTCGGCATTTCGCGCGCCGCCGTATGGAAACAGATCGATCGCCTGCGTGCGCTCGGGCTCGATATCGATGCCCAGGCCGGGGCCGGCTACCGGCTTGCCGCGCCGCTGCGACTTCTCGATGCTGGGCTGATCATACGGTCGCTCAGCGCCGAAGGGAGGCAATTGCTGCGGCAGCTGCAGATTGTAGTCGAGACCGGATCGACCAGCTCCGACTTGCTCGCCGAGCGCGATCAACTGCCATCGGGCACGGTACTGCTCGCCGAAGCCCAGACAGCGGGCCGCGGTCAACGTGGTCGGATCTGGCAGTCGCCAATAGCGAGCGGATTTTTCGGGTCAATCCTCTGGCGATTCGATCGTGGTTTGTCGAGTCTTGGCGGTCTGAGCCTGGCGATGGGCGTATGCGTTGTCGATGCCCTGGCCGAACTCGGCGCAGCCACGCAATTGAAATGGCCGAACGACATCGTCGCGTCTGATCGCAAGCTCGGCGGTATCCTGATCGATGCAGGTGGCGAGGCCCAGGGCGACTGTTATGTCGTCGTCGGCCTCGGACTCAACGGCCGCCTGCCGCCCGCGCTGGCGCAACTCATCGATCAGCCCAGCTGCGATCTGAGCGAACTGCTGGAAGCTGAGCCTGATCGCAATCGGCTCGCGGCGTGCCTGCTCTCGCATCTGTGCAGCGGGCTGCAACAGTTTTCGCAATCGGGATTCGCTGCATTTCATCAGCGCTACAACATGATGGACGCATTGCGCGGCAGGACCGTGGCGGTGCGCCAGACCGCAGGGGCTTGCATCGGTCGCGCCGACGGTATCGATGACAGTGCCCGACTCTGTGTGACAATCGACGGCGTACAGAAAAAATTCGATGTCGGCGAGGTGCGTGTGCAGGCAATGCGGGAATGAATCAACTGCTGCTGGACCTGGGCAATACGCGGATCAAGTGGTTGAGTCGGGATGACAACGGGCTCGGCCCTATGTCCGCGCTTGCCCACGCCGATCCGTCATGGGCGGTCGAATTCGCTGCAGCGCTCGAGCAAGTCGTCGCGCCGGACAGCATCATGATCGCGGCCGTCGCGCCGGAGCTGCTCACGGCGGCTGCGCTGCGCGTGCTGGCGACGCGCTGGCCGCACGTTGCGGTCCGGCGTGCACAGAGTACGGTGCAACTGGGCCGGTTCGTCAGCGCCTATGGCCAGCCCGAGCGACTGGGCATCGATCGTTTTCTTGCCTGCGCGGCGGCTGCAGAACGCGCGCAGCCGGTGCTGCTGCTCGGCTGCGGAACCGCGTTTACGGTTGATCTGATCGACGCCGACGGTCACCACGCTGGTGGCATGATTGCACCCTCGCCTGAGACCATGCGGGCAGCTGTACTGTCGCGCACTGCAGGCGTGCATTGGCTGCGTGAGGGGACCTTGCGCGATTTCGGGAGCAATACCGAAGACGCGCTCGAGACCGGTATCTGGAACGCCGCAGCCGGCATGGTCGAGCGCGCCATCCGCAATGCACAGGCACGGCAGGGCGCGCTGCCATTGCTACTGGCGCACGGCGGCGCGGCTGAAGCGCTGACCAGGGTGATCGATGCCCGCGTGCACATCGATCCCCAACTGCTGATGCGCGGGCTCTGCATGTTCGCTGATCAGCTTGGTGACAATCCGGGTGCGTCTGACTGAACAATACCCGCGCCGCTGCTGCCAGCGCAGCCGCGAGGCGATAGAATGCCGGCTCCGCCTCACTGATCCTGCCGATGTTCAGCCGTCTCCTGTTCCTGCTCATGCTCGCCAGCAATATCGGTCTGGCCGCTTGGCTGTCGCTGTCGCCGCCGGCGGGTGCGACCGTGCCGCCAATTCACGATCCCGGAGTCGCCCAGTTGGTGCTACTCAGTGAGCGCAGCGATCTGGTCAGCAACGCCGCCGAACTTGCCGAGCGGCCCTATTCGGTAGCCGAGCTTGACGCCATGAGTTGTCATCGTCTCGGCCCCTTTCCAAGTCAGGCCGATATGCGACGCGCCATGTCGGCGCTGACCCCGATTACCGAGCGTATCCAGTTCAGCGAGACACGTTCGATCAAGTCGCGTGGATGGTGGGTGTACATGCCTGCCTTTTCGACGCGCGATCTAGCGTTGCGCAACGCGCGTGCGCTGGCCGCAAAGGGTGTTCGCGACTATTACGTGGTGACCGCTGGGGATCAACAGAACACGATTTCGCTCGGTCTGTTCCGCGAGCGCAACAATGCCGAGAATCGACGTGCCGAATTGATCGGCATGGGCTTTGACGCTGCCATGCGGGAGCGGACCGATGAGGCGCCCGAGTACTGGCTCGAGTATGCCGTGGCGCCGGCGCAGTCGTTCAACTGGAAGGACCGGGTACCGGATGCCAGCGGGATCACGGGTACGCCCACGGCATGCTCGTGATTGTCGGCGCAATCGATTAGAATGCGCGTTCGATTTCCCCGCCGGTATAGCTCAGTTGGTAGAGCAACCGCCTTGTAAGCGGTAGGTCACCAGTTCGAATCCGGTTACCGGCACCAACCTAAAAACGTAAAGCCCGCGCATGCGGGCTTTATGTTTTTAGGTTGGTGCCGGTAGTTGGGTGTCTCCAGATTCCTGGCTCGCTGTTGCTAGCCGCCCCCTTCACTGAAGGGGGCTCAGGCAGTTTTGGGGCTTGCCGAAATCTTGCGGAGGCCGCCGCTCAAGAACGAATGAGACTGTAGGAGCGCACCTGGGCGCGAGCTCTGAACCCGATGGGGTATACATCGTGATATGGCTGGGCGCCAGCGCGGCAAAAAATGTTTACATCCATATCCGCCGGACCGGTGATAGTGTCACGAACTGTTACGGGACAACTGTCGTGAGCGATGGCCTAACCGCATTGTTTGAACGTTATCGTAGCTCGCTTCCGGAGAAGCGCGGCAGCATTATGGCTGCGTTCGCTGCTTGGCGCGCTGATGTTACTCAGCTGGAAAATCTACGAGAACTCTGCCGACTGTTACACAAACTCTCCGGCTCAGCGGGCGGATATGGTTATGTGCCTCTGGGCGAAACGGCGCGCACGGCTGATGGCCTCTTGCACGAGTGGTTGAGCGATCCGCCTGAAGATCTTGCCCAGCGCACTGCCCTGGCGCTGCGGCTTGAGCCCTTGATGCATGCGCTGGATGAGCTGTTCGGGGCGGCGATTGACGTTGACGCGGCCCCGGATCGCAGCAATCTGGAATTTCTCTTGCGTCCGATCCAGGTATTGCTGGTCGATGACGACCAAGAGCTTGTCGTCCTTCTGACTGAGCAATTGCGCCAGGAAGGGATCGACGTACGCGCCACGGGTAATGGCGCGGGCATGCACCAATTGCTCAACGAGCGCCGTCCTGACGTGCTGGTGCTCGACTTTTGGCTGCAAGATGAAACTGGCGACGACCTCGCTCGTGCGGTGCGCGGTCGGCCGGGGCTATCAGGCTTGCCCGCGGTATGCCTGACCTCAGACCGCACCCCGGAAACGCGTCAACGCGCGCTGACCGCGGGGGCGCTCGATGTGATCGACAAAAGCACACCGCCCCGGCAGCTTGCCGGGATGCTGCGGATGTTTGCCGGCCGCGCAGCCTGAACAAAGGAACTTCGCGACGGCAAACCGCGTGCGCTGCAGCCATTCCGACCACTGACTCGGCTATCCTCACGGCCCAGAAATCAAGCCAGGATCGAAGGCCATGACGGTAATCAGACTGATCGGCGCGCCCACAGATATCGGTGCCGGACATCGCG
>JAYSZM010000080.1:0-17977 GCA_043738015.1 Lysobacterales bacterium | reverse complement strand
CTTGGCTTCGGGCGCATATTTCTTGATCAGCGCGGCACAGGTGCTGCCCCCGGGGCCTGCGCCCACGATGACGACGTCGTAGTCCATGGTGCTCCTTGATCCGATCCGGCCTGTTCAACGGACATGATAACCGCCGAAACCCGGCCCCGTTTCTGTTCCCGGCACGCCCAGGCTCGACAATTCCAGGATTCGAGCAATTTCCAGTTGCCACAATTATTCATGTCGTCTAGCATGAAGGAGCGGAACTTTCGCCGTGACCTTCATTCGTCATTAAGAAATCGCATCCACTCTGGGGAATTGCTCATGTCCAAATCCACTACCGTTGCATTGCTGGCTGCCGGTCTCAGCGCTGCTGGCCTAGTCAGCGCCGGCACAATGACCGTCACCAATACGGACGCGGCGGCGTTGCCCGTCGCCCCGGACAATGGCTGCACCGACGATGCAGCGGGCACCGGTCTCGGCGGCATCTCGCGCACCATCGCCTTTACTGAAGTCGGCACGATCACCGACATCGATGTGACACTTGTGATGACCCAGACTTGGCGCAGTGATATCCAGGTGGGTCTCAGCTATACCGGTGGTGGCGGTACGGTGCGCTTGGTCAACAATAACGACACCAGTGGTGACAATCTCAACGCGATCGTGGATAGCGATGCGGCGCTGATTTGTTCCGATGCGGCCAATTGCGGCACGGCCGGCAACTGCGTCACGCCGCCCGGCCCGACCTGCCAGCCGATCGATCCCCTGACTGCGTTCAATGGTCTGGCCACGCCCGGCACCTTCACCCTTACGGTTTGCGATCGCGCCGCGGCAGATACGGGGGACCTGACCAGTTGGAGCGTTACGGCCGACCTCGATGTTTCCGGTGATTTACCGCCTGTGTTTGCCTACAATCCAGCCCCGCTCGGAACGGTTCCGTTCACCGGTGGTGGCGCGATTGGTTCCATGGCCAACGGTTCGATCGATGTCACCATCGGCACGCCCGGCTCGGGCACGGGCGCTGCCAATACGACGACGACCACCTGCACGGCTCCGACGGCTCCGTTTGCAGGCTTTGGTCAGAGCGTCACGGCTGAAGGCGCTGGCGCAATCAGCGGAAGCCCATTGTCGGGCACCTGCACCCTGGGTGCGGCACCGGTGACCCAGACTCTGACTTGTTCTGAGAATCAAGGCGGCACACCGGTTGCCCGCACTTTCGATCTCAACTGTCCTGCTGGCACAGTGACGCCGATCACCTCGACACCGACATCGGGTTCGTTGATCACCATGCCGACGCAGAACTTCGGCGGCCCGGCCACCACCGCGCCGATCTCGTTCCAGAATCCGGGCGCAGCGGGCGTTGACGTGACCTGTACCGCGCCTCTGGCCACCGAGTTCACAGCTTCACCGCTGATCTTCACGGTGCCAGCGATGGGTTCGTCAGTGGTTACGGTTACCTACTCGAGTCTGGTCAGCGGCACCTTCGTCGGTACGTTGGATTGCACTGCGGGCGCGCAGACCTTCACGTTCGATCTGAGCGGCACCACCGGCGGACCGGCCATCGCCGTTCCGGCGCTGGGCGAAGGCGCACGTGGCCTGATGCTGTTGGCCTTCCTCGGCCTCGGTCTGATCGGCTTCGGTGCCTACAGTCGCCGTCAGTGATCACTTCAAAGTAGAAGTGTAAAAAGAGGGCGCCTTCGGGCGCCCTCTTTATTTCCGGAGGTCGTCAACGACGAGACCACATTGGGACGACCGTCAGGGCGCGGGCTCGGCTGAAGCCAGAAGTTGCAGCGGCAGCGCGCGTTCGATGTTGTGCCGACCGCACTGGTCCGTTTCCGAACTTTGTGATTTCCTGCGCGCTTCGGTGGGCAGAGGACGCGGTGGCGCCAGTCCGAATCTGCGCGAAAGCAAAAGGCCGCCTCACGGCGGCCTTTCTCCCTCAACAGCGGGATGTACCCACGATCAAGCAGCGTGGTGGAACTGTTCTTCCTCGGTCGATCCACTCAGTGCCGACAGTGAAGACTGCCCCGAGGCGATGACTTCGTTTACCTTGTCGAAGTATCCGGTACCAACCTCACGCTGGTGCTTGGCGGCGGTATAACCATTGCGCTCATTGGCGAACTCTTCTTCCTGCAGTTCGACATAGGCCGCCATCTGGCGATCCTTGTAGCCCGTTGCCAGTTTCCACATCGAGTAGTTCAGGGCGTGGAAGCCAGCGAGCGTGATGAACTGGAATTTGTAGCCGTAGCTGGCGATTTCCTTCTGAAACTTGGCAATCGTCGCTTCGTCGAGATTCTTCTTCCAGTTGAAGCTGGGCGAGCAGTTGTAGGCCAGCAACTTGCCTGGATACTTGGCGTGGATGGCTTCGGCGAACTGCTTGGCCTGTGCCAGGTCGGGCGTCGAAGTCTCGCACCAGATCAGATCGGCATACGGTGCGTAGGCGAGGCCGCGTGAGATCGCCTGATCAAGGCCCATGCGGGTTTCGTAAAAGCCCTCGATGGTGCGTTTGCCATTGCAGAACGGCAGATCGTTGGCGTCGACATCACTGGTGACCAGGGCGGCGCCCATGGCGTCGGTACGTGCCACGATCAGGGTCGGAACGCCGGCGATATCGGCTGCCAAACGAGCGGCGATCAGCTTCTGAACCGCTTCCTGGGTTGGCACCAGCACCTTGCCGCCCATGTGACCGCATTTCTTGGCGCTGGCGAGTTGATCTTCCCAATGCACGCCGGCCGCACCCGCCTCGATCATATGGGTCATCAACTCGTAGGCATTCAAGACACCGCCGAAGCCGGCCTCGGCATCGGCGACAATCGGCTGCAGCCAGTCGATATCGTCATTGCCTTCGGCGTGATGGATCTGATCGGCGCGCTTGAGCGTGTTGTTGATGCTGCGCACGACGTTGGGTACCGAATCGACTGGATACAGCGACTGATCCGGGTACATGGTGCCGGCCGTATTGGCATCGGCTGCGACCTGCCAGCCTGAGAGGTAGATGGCCTTGAGGCCGGCTTTGACCTGCTGCATCGCCTGATTGCCGGTCATTGCGCCGAGCGCATTGACGAACGGCTCGGTGTGCAGATAGTGCCAGAGTTTCTCGGCGCCCTTGCGCGCGAGCGTATGCTCGACGTGTACCGTTCCGCGCAGTCGGACCACATCCTCGGCGGTGTAGGTGCGCTTGACGCCGGCCCAGCGCGGGCTGTTCTGCCAGTCAAGCTTGATCTGTTCGGCGGTTGGGAGGGTGGTTTTCATTGGCGTCTCCAGTATTTGCTGTGGTGGGTCTTGCGGTGGTGTCCACGGCCCTCCGCCGTGGCTAAGGTGAACAGGCTTCAAGGCAGCAGTTCGTAGCAGGGCAAGGTCAGGAATTCGATCAGTTGGTCGGAGCGGGTCCACTCGCCGAGCAGGCGGGCGGCTTCATCGAAGCGCGCTTCACCGGGGAGTCCGGTGCGATCCACACGCGTGTTGATGGCCGCCAGGGATTGTTCGAAGAGCGCGAAATCCAACGCGGTGCCGTCATCCAGCTCAAGCCCGCCGACATGCAGCCATTGCCAAAGCTGCGCTCGTGAAATCTCTGCGGTCGCGGCATCTTCCATCAGGTCGTGGATCGGCACGCAGCCGAGGCCATCCAGCCAGGCCGCGACGTAGCGTACGCAGACATCGATATTGTTGAGAAATCCGGCGCGGCTGATGCTGCCGGTGCTGGGTGTGATCAGTTGGTCGCGAGTGACTTCAACATCTGCGCGCATGACGTGAAGTTGATTCGGGCCGGGCATATGCTCATCAAAGATGGCCTGGGCAATCGGGATCAGTCCCGGATGCGCGACCCAGGTGCCGTCGTGCCCGGCCTTCACTTCACGCAACTTGTCGGCGCGCACCTTGGCCATCGCTGCCTCATTGGCCGCCGGATCCCGTGCGATCGGAATCTGCGCAGCCATGCCGCCCATCGCGAAGGCACCGCGGTGATGACAGGTTCGGATCAACAGTTCCGCATAGGCCTTGAGAAAGGGCGAACTCATACTGACCTGGGCCCGCTCCGGCAGCACCCGGCCGGGGTGTGCGCGAAAGGTCTTGATGTAGGAAAAAATGTAGTCCCAGCGTCCGCAGTTCAGTCCGACGATGCGGCTACGCAGCGCATACAGAATTTCATCCATCTCGAAGGCGGCGGGCAAGGTCTCGATCAGGACGGTCGCCTTCATCGTGCCGATGGGCAGGCCGAGACGTACCTCGGTGAATGCCATCACCTCATCCCAGAGTTGAGCTTCGAGGTGACTCTGCAGCTTGGGCAGATAGAAATACGGGCCGCGGTCTTCCTTGGCCAGCAGTTGGGCGTTGTGAAAAGCATAGAGGCCAAAATCGAGGAAGGCACCGGCCAGTGGCTGGTCGTCCACCAGCAGATGTTTCTCATCCAGGTGCCAGCCGCGCGGTCGCACCATCAGGGTGGCCCGCGCACCGGGTTTGAGCGCGTAGTGCTTGCCCTCGGGCGAGCTGAAGTCGATGCTGCCGCGGCCGGCATCGCGCAGATTGATCTGACCTTGGATCAGCGCGTCCCAGGTCGGGCTAGACGAATCCTCGAAATCCGCCATGAACACGCGTGCCCCGGAGTTCAGCGCATTGATGATCATTTTGCGATCGACCGGACCGGTAATCTCGACGCGACGGTCCTGCAATGCAGCTGGAATCGGCGCCACCTTCCAGTCGCCAGCGCGGATCAACGATGTTTCGGCGAGGAAGTCGGGTAGTTCACCCGCATCGAAACGCTGCTGGCGCTGCCGGCGCGCTTCAAGCAGTGCCTGACGGCGAAGGTCGAATCGCTGGTGAAGTTCCACCAGGAGGTCGACGGCTTCGTCAGTCAGCACTGAACGCGTCGCAGTATCCGGCTCAAAGCCCAGGCGGGTTCGGGTGCGGGCGGTTTCGGGCACAGCGGCCATACGATGCTCCTATCGGCGATGACGACACTGTCCTCCAACAGACGTCGAGCGTCCAAACTAGTTCGCATCGGATGGTTTGACAAAGCAAATGTTTCAATGTATCACTTCAATAATGTTAATACATACGTAATTAATTGAATGTTAACGAAAAAACCGACGCGGGCTCGAGGCAAAACGGCAAACAAACGTTTGAAGGTTGGCGCGCGTGCTGTGTCTGGAAGTGCCGGAGCGGGCAAAGCGTCCACCGAGCCCGGTCGTTTCTATTACAAGGGCAGCCGCCTCAAACAATTGCGTGCGTTCTGCATGGCCGCCAAGTTGGGCACCCTGTCGCGGGCGGCCGAAGCACTCTTTCTAAGCCAGCCGTCGATCAGCTTGCAGATCGCAGCGCTCGAACGCGATTACGGCAAGCGCCTGATGGAACGAACCGGCCGTCGCGTCACGCTGACCGTGGCGGGAGAGATGCTCTATGAGCTGGCCCTGCCACTGATCGAAAACCTGGACAGCCTGGATCAGCAGTTCAAGGGCAGACTGGAGGGCTTGGATGCAGGCGAACTGAATATCGCGGCGGGATCGTCGACGATTCATTACCTGCTACCGGCCTTGGTCCAGGCGTTTCGCGAGCGCTATCCGGATGTCCGCCTGCAATTGCACAATGTGACCGGCAGCGATGGGCTGGCGATGCTGCGCTCCGACCAAGTCGATTTCGCGGTCGGATCGATGCTGGATGTACCGCCAGATCTGGCCTGGGAGCCGGTATATGCCTTTGATCCGATGCTGATCGCACCGATCAACCACCCACTGGCGGCCAAACCCGAAATCACTCTGCGCGATCTCAGTCCCTATGGTCTGATCCTGCCGCCGCGCCGGCTGACCACCTATCGCCTGGTCGACCTGATCTTTCAGCAGGCCCGGATACCCTACACGGTCGCCATCGAGGTCGGCGGCTGGGACGTGATCAAGCAGTACGTCGCCATGGGTCTGGGGATTTCCATTGTCACCGGCATTTGCCTGACCCCGAACGACCGGCTCGAGGTGCGCAATATGCGTGCGTTCTTTCCGCAGCGCAGCTACGGCGTGGTGATGCGCAAAGGCAAGTACCTGAGTCCGCAGGCACGCGCCTTCATCGATCTGGTGAAGCCCGGCCTGTTCCAGCGTCGCGATTACGACGAGGCCGGGCACTCGGAACGCTGACCTGCAGCCCGACCGGACCTTCGCCCCCACGGTCCACCCTGATTGGGGGAGTCCAAGAAAAAATCACCACACCGTCTTCGCCGCCCAGCCTTTGACGCGCCAGACCCCGCCTTCAACAGCGGATCTGGTAAAAAACTGCAGCTTTTCGCCCCCTGACTCAGGGGGCTATCACGGCCCGTGACTCGTTCTGAGGATGCTCAGCGGCGAGATTTTCCACCCTGGGCCTTGCTTGAGCCCGAGGGCCGCCGCGCGGCACTCTTGTTTGAACCGGGACGCGCATGCGAGCCGCGATTGGCAGAGGGACGAGCAGCAGATTTTCGAGTCGGTGGCGTGCGCTTGGCGCTGGCCGACAACGCGGGTTTCTTGGCGGCGGACTTTTTCGCAGCGGAGGAAGCCTTGGTAACCGATTTCTTGACCGCTCCCTTCGTTGCCGCTCCCTTCTTTGCTGCGGGCTTCTTTGCTGCGGGCTTTTTGGCCGCTGCTTTCTTCGCTACCACAACCTTCCTGGCCACCGCCTTGCCTGCTGCCGGTTTCGCGAGGGCCTTTCCCGCCGCTGTCTTCTTGGCAACTGGCTTCTTGATCGCCGACTTTTTGCCCGCAGACTGGGTGGGGAGCGCTTTCCTCTGAGGGGCGGTCTGGGCGAGCGCAGGCTTACCGGCCGCTTTCGCAGCCGCCGCTGGCTTCGCCTTGCCGGCCTTGGTTGCCGCCCCCGTTCTGGCCTTTGCGAAAACGGCCGCCCTCGGAGCAGATTCGGCCGTCGCACCATCCGGCATCGCCGGCTGGCTAGCGGCCACGGGTCTTGCCACGGCTGCGGTCTTGACCACGGGCGCGGGCTTGGCGGGCACCGGAATCGGATCCCCGTTCAACCAGGCGAATACTTCCTCGGCATGGCCATCAGGCGAAACTTTTTCCCAGATTTTCTCGACCCGGCCGTCCGTGCCAATCACAAAGGTGCTGCGCGCCACACCCATATAGCTGCGGCCGTACATGCTCTTTTCGATCCAGGTACCGAATGCCTCGCAGATCACATGGTCGGGATCCGGAATCAACTTGAAATTGAGCGAATGCTTGCGGGTAAAGCGCATATGCGACTTCTCGTCATCGGCACTCACCCCGTACACCTTGACCGAGAGCGTGCCAAATCGCGGCAGATTGTCGCGGAACGCACAGGCTTCGCGGGTACAACCCGGAGTGTCGTCCTTGGGGTAGAAATACATGACATAGCGCTTGCCGCGCAGCGAAGCCGAAGACACAGAACCAAACGCCTCGGAGGCGAATGAAAAATCCGGAACGGGGTCACCTACTTTGAGCATGGAATCCTCCTGAGCGCGTCTGCGGGAAGTCCTGGCACAGACGTTGGTGGCGAAGAATGCCCGAAGATGCGCAAAATCGGAATGCTTTTGGGCCCAAAATAGGCGGTACGCCGCGTTTTCCCCCTCGAACGGCCTTATTTGAGCTTCAAACCGACCAGAACCGGGTCATGATCCGAGCTTCGGAAGGGGTCCGGGCGGTATCGGCTGCGCAGGCTACGGGCGTCATACCCCGCCGCGGCGTATTCCAGGGCGGGCGGCTCATCGGCATTGATGTGCCACTCAGCCGCATGACTGACCAGACTGGCCAGTTCCGGGCTGGCCAGCGCATGGTCGAGCCGCCCCGATTCACCACGAAAAACATAGCTGTAGGTCGGCTCAGCTGCATGTTCGGCCAACAGATCGCGCAGGCCGTTGGACTTCAGTAGCCGCACCGGATCCTCCTCACCCAGCGCATTGAGGTCACCTACGACCAGGAGCCGCTTGCTGCCGCTTCCGGTCGGGTCGGTCTGCAGCCAGTTCCACAGGCCGCGCGCCATTGCCACCCGCACGGCATTCCAGCAGCCCTGGCCATCGCCAAGGTCGCGATTGGGCGGATCTGCGTCCTCGCAACCACCTTTTGACTTGAAGTGATTGGCGACCACGGTGAACCGGACCCCTTCGGCCTCGAAGGTCTGCGCCATCGAAGGCCGACCCAGGCCGAGAAAGGGCTCCTGCAGAAGTAGTGCTGGCGTACCGATCGGCTGCACTCGGCTCTTGCGGTACAGCAGGCCAACACTGATCAGGTCGGTGCCTGGATTGCCGTTTTCGGCCGCTACGAAGGCGTAATCGCCCGCCTCCGAGCCCAGTTTTCGGTTGAGGCCCTCGGTCAGGTCAGCGATCGCGCTGTCCGGCCCATAGCCGTCATTCTCGATCTCCATCAGGGCCAGCACATCCGGCTGCAACTGACTGAGCGCAGAGACGATTTTCTCGCGCTGCCGGGCAAAATGTGCCGGACTGCTGGCACCGCGCTCAGTGGGGAATCCACCACCCTTGCCGTCGCCATTGAAGTAATTGAGTACATTGAAGCTGGCCACACTGAGGTCGCCGTCGAGATCGGGAGGCAGCAATGGGCGCGGCGCCTGCTTCACCGACCGGATCGGATTGGTCAGTTGGAGGCGCCAACTTCCGTCTCGCTGTTCCAGCACACCTTCGATCCCGCTGATCTGACTGTCGACGCGCCAGGGCGTCTCGGCGGTCAGCGCCTCCGGCAGGAACCAGAGCTTCTGTGGATAGGTATTGAGCTGGCCGTCGTCGAGCAGCAACCGCGTGCGTCGATTGGCCTCGGCACGCTGCTGCGCGGCCGGGCCAGGCGCGCTGAGTTCGGTAGCCGCGAAGTCGCGGCCATCAAATGACACCAGCAATTCACCATTACGAGCCAGACCCTCGTTGCCGACCACTGAGAGCGGGCCCGCAATCAGCACGCGCTGGCTTTCGTAGGCCTCCCAGCCCGAAACCTCATCCGGCGCCGCTTTCAGTTGCAACGAAACCAGAGGATCTGCCTTGCCACACTGGATCAACTCACTGACCTCGATCAGAGCGGTCTGGGTATCGGGCGCCGTGCCGAGTTCGGCCACGCGCGCGCGCAGGCGGATCCGCGCATGCCGCGGCATCCGCGGCAATGGCGATTCGTAGCGGACGAAGATGCCCTCCGAGGTCTCGGCGCTCGCATCGGCCTCGCCTGGCGCGCTGGCGATGAAGAACCCGCCGAGCCCGTCAAGGAAGCGCGCCGAAATGATGGCCTCCACTTCGACCGTGCGGCCGAGCACCGGGCTGAGCGCTCCGCTCCCCTGGATCGCGCCAATTTGAGCCGCCGGAGCGCCGCATTCGAGTGGGCCCTCCAGCACGCGCGGCACGCCACCTTCCTGGCCAGCCTCGCAGCCAGCCAGTAGCGACGTCGCCATCAGCAACGCAATCTTCAGATTTGAGAAACGTGAACGCATGCCGTTGGACTCGATCGGATGACAGCGCCGCCTGATGGTGGCGCCCGGATACCAACCGGACTAATTCAGATTGCCGAGCATCCACTCGACCGATGCACGCACCTGGTCATCAGTGAGCGAGGGATTGCCGCCGCGCGCCGGCATGACGCCAGCCTCGCCCTGGTAGCCCTGGATCGCGTGCTGCACCAGTGTATCGGTGCCCTGAGTGACCCGACCGGCCCACAAAGCCTTGGTCAACATCGGCGCGCCGCCGGCGCCCGTCTTGTGGCAGGCCGAGCAAAGCTTTTCGTAGATCACCGATCCATCGAGGGTTCCGTCATAGGCGACCTGGGCCTTGGCCGCCGCTTCTGCTGCTGCCTTCGCCGCTGCCATAGCGGCCTGGCCGGTTTCACCAGCATAGACGTCGCCCACGGGCGCGATCCGCGCAGCGGTTCGGCTTGCGGCGATCTTACTCGGCTCGGGCTGGTGGCCGCTGTAAATCCACTGCGCACCTGCAATCAGCACGAGCGTAAGCAGCATCAGCCCACCAATGACAATGGCAAAGTGCTTGAGAAACGTCAGATCGGTCTTGTTCACTGCAACATCCTTGAAGGATTTTCCGGTCCGCGCGATGGCGAACCGGGATGACAAAGGGCGCGCATTGTAGCGCGCGTGCTCAAACAGGAAACAGGGCTTTCAGGGGCCCGATGCATCGTCCAGCGCCAGTACCTCGATCAGGCGACGATCCCCGGCTGCAATAAAGAGGCGGCCCCCTGCGGCCCCAGGCACGCGAAAGACCCAGGTCACGGCGCTGCGCGCCTGCGGGCCAACCGAGATACCCGACACCATCAGGCGCGGCTCGTCCAGCCCGTTGAACACCGGCCGCAGATTGCTGACGGCGATGAGCCCGTGACCGGCAGGAACCTCGACTTCAAATTGCTCTACGGCCTGTTGGGTCAGCGGCCAGGGCGGATAGTCGCGCACCGCAGCATCCGGTTCGCCCAACGCAGGCCGGAGGACCTCTTCCACGGCAACCTGCCTCATTGCAGCAAACGATCGCCCGCTACCGAGTCCGGCCTGGCTTACCAGATAAGACGGATAGAGTGCGATTCGCTGGTGCGATTCGCCGCCCAACTGGACCGGCGAATTCCCCGCACAATGCAGTAGATGCAGACTCCCCTGCGTGAGCCGCTGCAATGCTGCGCCATCGCCATGCAGACTGAGCGGTCGCGGCTGGTCACACAGCCATCGCGTCAGACTTTCCTGGCCGAAAACCGGGAAGATCGCATTGGGAACACGGGTGTCAATCTGCTTTGCAGGATCGGCGTAGCGGCCGACAATCCGATAAGGAACTGCCACCCAGCCTTGGCCAGATGCGTGGACGCGGATCATCGCCAACAACGCAAAGGAGAGCGCGCCAGCGATATACAGTCCGAGCAAGACCTGCCGCGCCAGCACGGGGCGACTCGGCTGCAAACCAGCAAGACGTCGACCCGCAGCCGATGCAACGAGGGCAACATGCAGGCGATCCCAGCCGAGCGCGAGGAAGGCAGCGACACCGGGCGCCAGCGCGTAGCTCATCCAATACGGAATTTCCGGTCGCAGCAGCACGACAAACGCGCTGGCCGGCAACAGCGCCAGCGCGGCGATGCGCGCCGCACCTGCACCAGGCAGGCGCGGCAACAGGGCGCCAAGCGCAGCAGCAAGAACCAGTAGGCACTGGACCACGTGCAGAGCTGCACCCAGCCAGCCTGGTCCTGCCAGGAACTGCCGAGGCATCCGCGTGCCATCGAGCATCAGCAGGTCGCGCAGGAACACAAGCGCGCGCGACACGATAGAAAGTTGCGAACGACTGGCAACGAATTCGCGCGTGCCTGTCCACATCGGCCAACCGCGGAGGGCTTCGTCGACCAGCATGGGCGCGAACGGCAGCAGAAACATCACTGCCGCGACTCCTGTGTGCAACCAGTGCGCGCCGCCGTGACGCCGCCGGTGCCATAGCGCAGGGATGATCAGCCAACCCCAGAACAGCGCGGTGGGGTGCGCATGCAGGGCCAGCGAGTACATCAGTGCTGCGCCGGCCAGGCTGGCTGCGCGACCGCTGCGTGACCAGTTGAGCAGCAGCAGGCTGAAAGCGAGAACGCAGGTCGCCGCCAGATTCGTGTGCGACGCCACCACCCATTCGAACATCCACCAGCCCGGCAGCGCGATGGCAATCAGGGCAAGGCGGGCCAGGGTGGCGCCGCCAAAGCTCAGCCCGAGCCGGTAGGCCAAGGGGAATTTCAACCCAGCCAGCGCCGCGACCATCAGCGCTGCTAGGGCGGCACTGTGGGTGAGCCACAGTGGCAGGGCGAGCAGATAGTGCCAGATTGGACCGAGATGCCAGGTTGCGTATAGCTCGGGACCGCGCAGGGGAAAACTCAGGCCCTGCGCGATATCCCAGGCCGCCAACAGATCGCGCGCAGTATCGGTCGCAATACTCGTCTGCGCGCCGGCGACCACATAGAACAGCCAGAATGCGGCGATCAATACGCGATCCAAACCGGGCGTTGCGCGGTCGACGCTTTCGGGTTGAATCGTCGCGAGTCTTTCGGCAGCTGTGTTGGAAGCAGGATCGAAACGACTGGCCACAGCCTTGCTCATGCTGCGACTCGGCCCTGCTGGCGACGAAGATGGACCAGCAGCAGGGAAACCGCCGCCGGTGTGACGCCCGCGATCCGCATCGCCTGACCCAAGGTCTGTGGCGCGGCGCGTATGAGCTTTTGGGCGACCTCGGTGGAGAGTCCGGTCACCTCGGAAAAATTGAATGCCACCGGGAAGGCAAGAGACTCGTGCCGCTGCTGTCGCTCGATCTCGTCCTGCTGGCGATCGAGATATCCGGCGTAGCGCGTCTGCACCTCGACCTGTTCGGCCACGCGTGGATCTGCCACCGCGGGGCCCAGACTGGCGACTTGAAGCAGCCGTGCGTAGTTCAGTTCGGGTCTGCGGAGCAGATCGTGTGCCGATGTTTCGCGACTCAGCGTAATGCCCAGCGTCTGTTCGATTTCGCGGCCGAGTGCATTGCCGGGCGCCGCCCAGATCGCCTTCAACCGGGCCGACTCCCGCTCGATCGAATCGCGCTTCAACGAAAAGGCTTGCCAGCGCGTGTCATCGACCAGACCCAGGCGATGACCCGCCTCGGTCAGACGCAGATCGGCATTGTCTTCGCGCAGATGCAATCGGTACTCGGCGCGCGAGGTGAACATGCGATAGGGCTCGGTGGTGCCATTGGTGATCAGGTCATCGATCAGCACGCCGATATAGGCCTCATCGCGGCGCGGCGTCCACGGCGCCTGCTGCTGGCACGCGCGTGCCGCATTGAGACCAGCGATGAGCCCCTGCGCCGCGGCTTCCTCGTAGCCGGTGGTGCCATTGATCTGACCGGCAAAGTACAGACCGGCAATGGCCTTGGTCTCCAGCGAATCCTTCAGTCCGCGCGGATCGAAATAGTCGTACTCGATGGCGTACCCCGGCCGGGTGATGTGCGCCCGCTCCAGACCGCGGATGGAACGCACGAGATCCAGTTGCACATCGAACGGCAGCGAGGTCGAGATGCCATTGGGATAAACCTCGAAGGTCGACAAGCCTTCCGGTTCAAGAAAAATCTGGTGCGCGCTGCGCTCGGCGAAGCGCACGATCTTGTCCTCGATCGAGGGACAGTAGCGCGGACCCACGCCTTCGATGACGCCGGTATACAAAGGTGAGCGATCGAGTCCAGCGCGAATAATGTCGTGCGTCCGCTCGCTGGTGTGGGTGATGAAGCAGCTGAGCTGCTCAGGGTGCTGGGCTGCGTCACCGAGAAACGAGAACACCGGCGCCGGCAGATCGCCCGGCTGCTCCTCCAGTTGTGCGTAATCGATCGTGCGGCCATCGATGCGCGGTGGCGTTCCGGTTTTCAGCCGATCGACAACAAAGGGCATTTCTCGCATGCGTGCGGCGAGTGTCTGCGCCGGCGGATCGCCAGCGCGCCCGCCGACGTAATTGCTCATGCCGATATGAATTTTTCCGGCAAGGAAGGTACCCGCCGTCAACACCACGCAATGGGCATGGAAACTCAAGCCCATCTGGGTACGCACGCCGACGACGCGATCGCCGTCCAGGATCAGATCGTCGACCGCCTGCTGGAACAGGCTCAGATTGGGCGTACGCTCGAGCAGGGAGCGGATCGCCGAGCGATACAGCGCGCGATCTGCCTGGCAACGGGTGGCACGTACCGCAGGTCCCTTGCTGGCGTTGAGTGTGCGCCACTGGATGCCGGCAAGGTCAGCGGCGTGCGCCATGGCGCCGCCAAGCGCATCAATCTCGCGGACGAGATGACCCTTGCCGATCCCGCCGATCGCCGGGTTGCAGCTCATCTGTCCCAGGGTCTCGATGTTGTGGGTCAGCAGCAGGGTGCGCGCACCACAACGCGCGGCAGCCAGGCACGCCTCGGTGCCGGCATGACCGCCGCCGACCACGATGACGTCATAGGATTCGGAATAACGCATGGCACAGCGCCCCCAACGGGATTGAATGCAAGCAATTGTGAAGCCAACGAATTTTGGCCAATGCTGGCCTGGATTCTGCACTGGGAGTGTCGCACTTCGGCGGGCACGCTGGCGAATGTGACGCTGCGGTCAGGCTCAGGGGCTGACACCGCGCCACCGAAGGACGCACTGGAGCCACGCATCTCAGGGAAGAGAGGCTGGCGCCCGGCGGTCTTGAGGGAACAGGGGGAATCCTTAAGGACCTTTAGTGCCGGGCGCCAGTGACCGTTTGCCTGGCGTGCTCACGCGCGTCAAGCCAAGTGAATCTCACTCCTGCATTTAAAAACGTGACAGCGATCAAGAATCAGACAATTGAGCGCGACTACTGACAGTGACAGGTCAGCTCACGACCAAATGCGTCAGTCCGAATGCTCCGAACCAATGATCCTGCGATTTCCCTTCAATTGTGACCTGGCACACATTCTGCTTAGAACTCCATGCAACCGAAAGTAGCGAACGAGGCTCATCATGAATGGACAAATGGCTGTACTTGGAATGGATCCGGTTTCTGTCCACCACGATCTTCTGATCGAGATCGGCTTGGTGGAAATGGCTCTTGACCAGGTGATGTCGCGTGATGATTCCATGGTGGACGCCGAAGTTGAGCGTCTGTCCTGCAAGCGCGCCAAGTTGAACGCCGCGCTCGCCCAACTCGCTGCCTGAGGTTTCTGCTGCAAGCTCGCTCTGCGGGTGTGATGCGTGTTCCAAGGTTTCTCCTCCCATTAAGGCCCCTTTCGGGGCCTCTTTTTTGGGCTGCGCCTGAGCGCAAGCCGCTTGGGCGATGGGGACACCAACAGCTATTGCGGCTGGCGACTGCTGTCGACTCCGACTCAATCCTCGTCGCGGCTGCGCCGGGCTTCTTCGCGTGCAGATCCGCTGCTGCGTGTTTCGCTTCGCTCGGGCCGGGAAGCTGGTTGATCCATCGACCTCGACGGCGGCGCGGAATAACTGCCGCGTGACGGCGCTGCCTCGAACTGCGGCGCCGGCCGCGCCTCGTAGGCCTGGCGCGCGGGCATCGACGAACGATCATAAGACTGCGTCGCCGGCGGCGCGGCCATCGGATCGCTGTGAACGCTGCGTTCACTGCGGTAGACCGGCGCTTGCCGAATCGGTTGATAATCGATCATCTCGCGCGACCGGCTGCGTTCGATCGGCTGGTCGACACCACGGGGCTCGGCAAGCGTTTGTTGGCGCGTCATCGGCACCTGGCTACCGGCGACCTCACGGTAATAGGGCGCGGGTCGTGACCGCTGCAGGCGCACCTCACCGGTCGGCTCGGGCGTACTCCCCGGCGCCGTGCTCACCCAGCCAGAATCACGCGAGCGCAGTTGATCGGCCGCGCGATCAGGCGTACGCGAGCGAGCCGGCTCGGTACTGCGGACCGGTCGGTCGATTCGTGTCCGGTAGGGTTCCTGATTGCGCTGCAACGGTGCGCGCGCCGGTAGTTCGCCACGGCCAGTTCCGCCCTGATCACGCGCGGGCATCTGGCCACGGGCGCGGCTCTGGCTGAGCCGATCGCTGCGCCGCGCAGCGAAGGGGTCGTAGTGCAAGCCAGGTTGCTCCGATCCCTGCTGCTTGCGCCCAACGCCGCTCTGATAAGCCAATCGCTCGGCCTCGTTGCGGGCGCTGCCATACGAATAGGGATGACTGACGCTGGCGCTCTGACCACGACTGACGCGGTCGCTGACCTGGCCACGACGTCGATCCCAGTGATCGTAGTAACCGTCGGAATAGCTGTAACGGTACGGCGAGTAGGCGTGGTAGTAGGGCCAGGAATACCAGGAATGGCCAAGGCCGAAGTAGGTACGCGGGTACCAGGTCACGCCGTAGTAGAAACCGGGCGTATAGAACGGGTCGTAGTAGCCGCGATAGACCGGCCAAAGCACCGAGTAGTACGCCGAGCCATAGACGTAGGCCGGATAATCGTTCCAGTACGCATAGTCGGAACCATAGCCCGAGTAGTAGCCGTCGTAGTGGCTGCGGCCACCGCTGTAGTAGCGGTCCTCGTAGTAACCATCATTGCGGTAGCCATAGCTATCGTAGGTCAGGCAACCTGAAAGCAGGATGGTGAACAGAACGGCAAGCACGCGTTTCATGAGCATTCCCCGTAGAGAGCAGCACCAGTGTGGGAGCGTTGCAGTGAATTGTGGCTTAACCCGGACGGCGCGGCGCACAGAATTTGACACGCGGCCAAACTGCTAGTGTGGTGTTGCACACTATGCGACACATAAAATCGCGTCTTCGACCCTGTGCCGTCGTTGCGCATCTTGCCAAGGCCACCAGCCTTGGCGGCGATATGCGCCTCGCCACATGGCCGAATCCATCGATTTTATTTGTGCCGACAAGTGCGCAACACCACACTAGTGTCGATGGTTGCGCCCGAATTGACAGGAACCTGCCATGGCCTTGCACACCACCTCTGGCCGCTGGCGACTCGGAATGGCCCTGGCCATGGTCACTGCTGGATTCTGGGCAACCCTGCCGATCACTTTGAAAATCGCGCTTGAGACCCTCGACGCCTGGACCATCACCTGGACGCGTTTTGTCTCCGCAGCGATTGCGCTGCTGATCTGGCTGGTGCTCCGCGGCGAGCTCGGCAAATACCGCGGTCATTCGCGCAAGACCTGGGCATTGATGGCGCTTGCCGCCGTGATGCTTACCGGCAATTTCGTCGGCTATCTGTTCGGCGTCCAGTACACCACGCCAGCGAATGCACAACTGCTGATTCAGGCGGCGCCGCTCTTGCTGGCGCTCGGCGGCATCTACATTTTTGGTGAACGGTTCAGCCGCTTGCAATGGCTGGGCCTGGCCCTGGTGGCGGCCGGCCTGATCAGTTTTTTCAGCGATCAGAACCGCCAGACCGTCGGGGTCGCCACAAACTATCGCTTCGGCGCGTTGATCGTGCTCGCTGCAGCCCTGGTCTGGGCGGTCTACGCGCTGATCCAGAAACAATTGCTCAGTCGACTCAGTTCCAAGCACCTGCTGCTGTTCATCTACGCCGTTGCGGCGCTGCTGCTCTTTCCACTCGCGCAGCCGGCCGAACTGCTCAAGCTCGATGGCCTGCACGCGGCCGCGCTGCTGTTCTGCTGCATCAATACGTTGGGCGCCTATGGCGCGTTCGCCGAGGCACTGGCGCATTGGGAAGCCTCACGCGTCGGCATGGTACTGGCGTTGACGCCCCTGCTCTGCGTGGCCGCGGTTGCCGCCACCCACGCAATCTGGCCGCAGTTGATCGGACCCGAGCGCATCGCCCTCTGGGGCTGGATCGGTGCCGGTCTGGTCATCGCCGGCTCGCTGCTGGCCAGCGTGTCAGCGGGGGCGCGCGCCGGCGTGGTCAGCCGCGACGCGCCCCTAGGAGCCGAGACCTCAATCGCCAATCATGATTGAAATCGTGGCAGTTGCGGTCAGGCCGCCCGGATCGCTGATCGTGTAGGTAAACGTGTCGGTAACGTCTTCGAACCCGGGCAGGGCACGGTAGGCGAACTGTCCGCCCGATCCGATCAACAGCACCCCATAAATCGGCTGGGTATTGGCGACGACCGTGATCGGATCGCCATCCGGATCGCTGTCATTGGCCAGGATGTCCAGCACGATCAGATCGTCACGCATCATCATGTAGCTGTCGTTGTTGGCGACCGGCGCGCGGTTGGCCGGAATCACCTGCACGGTGACCAGGCCGGTGGCCTGCGCGCCGGTGGCATCGCGCAGGGTGTAGCTGAAGCTGTCGCTGCCGACGAAACCACTCTCCGGCGTATAGCGGACAGTGCCGTCGGAATTGAGGCTCAGCGCGCCATGGGTCGCGCTGCCAACTGCGGTGACGCTTAGCGCGTCGCCATCGGGATCGCTGTCATTGGCAAGCACATTGATGGTGACAGCCTGACCGCTGATCGTGGTGGCATTGTCCGGGTTTGCCACCGGTGGCGAGCCACTGATGGTGATCGTCACCAACGCGGTTGCCGTGCCACCCCGGCCATCGGAGATGGTGTAGCTGAAGGTATCGGTACCATTGAAACCGGCCGCAGGCGTGTAGCCAATCGCGCTTC
>JAYSZM010000079.1:0-8248 GCA_043738015.1 Lysobacterales bacterium | reverse complement strand
AGGCACAGCGGGCCGCGAAGACGCCGTGATCGGTTTCGGCGCGGCGAAGGCGCGGATCAATCGACCCACGCGGCGACCATCACCCGCTTGCCATGCAGCAACTGCTCATAGGCATCGACCGGCGGTGGCAGAACTTCGACCCGGCTGAAGCCGAGCTTGCGCAGGATCCAGACCAGGGCCTCGACGCTCGGCACCAGGCAGATTCCGGTGGTGCTCGCCTCGGGGCCATGGGTGTCGTCGATTTCATCAATGATGCCGAACGAACCTTTGAGCGGGCGCACGAACTTGTAACTGCCGTAGTCGACCATGCCGCTCATGTTGGGCACAACCTGGGTCTCGACCACGCAGAGCTTGCGGGTGAGCGCGCGCGCTACGCGCAATGCGCCGACCGGATTTTCCAGATGGTAGATCAGGCCCAGGATCAGGCAGACGTCGAAGCTACCGAGCGCCGCGCAATCGAGCGCATGCACATCGCTTTGGATCAGCTCGATGCGATCCAATGCCAGGGTGTCGCGGATCAGGCGCGCATCGGCGATGTGCTCGCTGCGGGCATCGACGCCGACAACGCGGCCGAAGCCGCGCTGCGCCAACTGACAGGAAAACCAGCCCTGATGGCAGGCCAGATCGATCGCTGTGGCCTGGCCGCGGTCGCCAGGCAGGGTGGCGTCGAGCACCGCATCAAGCATGCTGCTGCGGGTGTGATGGATGCCATCGAGCCAACCGCCGTCATAACTCGGCGTGGTCTGTCCACTGGGCAGCTTGAACGGGTAGAACCAAGGGCGCGAAAGGGCCTGCGCTTCAAGCGCGGCGGTGGTGGTATCGGTCATCGTGCTAATCCAGGCGGTTCGAGGCGAAATCCCGGCGCGCGCCGGAGATGGTCACGGTAAAGCCGGCGACGACGTCGATCAGGGTCATCAGCAACACGGCCAGAAAACTGGCATGGGCGAAACGCGGCATGATCAGGAACTCGACCAGGGCGACCACGAACACCAGCAGGGAGAGCGCGTGGTCGGCGATGGAAGCCGTGCCGGTGCGCGTCGCCTTGAAGATTTCGAAGTACAGCAGCACCAGTCCGAGCAGGATCAGCGCGTCACCTGCGTTGAGTTCAAGCTGACCACCGGAGGGCAGCTTCACACTGAAAAAAGAATAGGCAAATCCAGTGTCGCTGCTGAAGCCAATCAGATTGGCAATCAACAGCGCAATGGCGAGCAGGGGAAATGCAGCGAACATGCGGGCAGTACTCCAGTCGGGCCACTGCGTATTGTGACGGAGGCAGCCGCCCATGGCGAGCGTCGCGGGACGCCGGCTTGAATCCGCCAGGCGGCAATCAGCCGGTGCGCTTGTTGCGTGGCAGATGGCTGACCAGGAACTGCATCTGATCGGCGAGGATATTGCGATTGCTCAGGATCAGATGCTCGACCCAGCTCGGCCGGTACGGTACGGCGAGCAGGGGCATACCGGCCTGTTGCGGTGTGCGACTGCCCTTGCGCACATTGCAGGGCACGCAGGCGCTGACCACATTGACCCAGTTGTCGCGCCCGCCGCGTGAGAGCGGCAACACATGGTCGCGCGTGAGCGCCTGGCGGTGATGATGCTCGCCGCAGTACATGCAGAGATTACGATCGCGGGCGAACAGGGCGGCATTGGTCAGCGCCGGTGCTGGCTCGAGCAGACCGGGGCGGGCGCGGCCCTTGCCGGCAACGATCGGATGCAATTCGATCAGGCTTTGTTTTCCGCTGATCCGGTTCTGCCCGCCGTGGATGGTCATGCAAGTGTCACCCAAGGTCCAGGCAACGGCGTCGCGGGCGTAGAGGCACACCGCGTCCTGCCAACTCATCCAGTCGAGAATTCGCCCATTGGCATCCAGCGACAACACCCGGGTCGCGTGGACATCATGGCCGCTTTTCAGATCCAGAAGCATCCAAACCTCCCCAGAAAGCCGGTGGCTACTGGTTTCCGAGCATAGCCGAGAATCATGCCGATTGTAGGCGCAGGAACGCATTCCGGTCGCTACCGAGCCGCCCGCAAGGACCGCCGCGTTCGTCTCCAAGGCGACTCGGCACTATCATGCCCGCCGCTGCTGTTGGCGCTCACCGTGGAAGATTGCCCGTGCCTGTTTCCAAGCTTCACACCCCGCCGGTCGTGCCGACCGAGTCGGCCGACCTGCAACGGCGACTGCTCGACGCGCTGGCGATCCTCGAAGTGGTCGCGGCCGATGCCAGCACACTGGATGCCCTGCCCAAGGCCGAGCGCAACCGCTGGCACGCGGCGATTGCCGAGATCTATCACCCGGATCCGGTCATTCGGCGTCAGCGTCTGAAGGCTGCCGAGCGCGCCCGCAATGCTGCCCAGATCGAGCGCGCCGATGCCGCCCTGCACGCCACCGGCATTCGTACCCTGCGCCGCCAGCCGGTGTTCACTACGCCGAATGTTTTTCCGCCGGAACAATTCCAGGCCGCTGATGTGCACAGCGAAGCCGAGGAGCGTCGCGAACACATCGAGCCGCAGCACTGCTATGTCTGCAAACAGAAATACTCCAAGTTGCATCACTTCTACGATCAACTGTGTCCCAGCTGCGCCACGCTCAATTTCAGCAAGCGCACCGAACTGGCTGACCTGCGCGGCCGAGTGGCCCTGCTGACCGGCGGTCGCGTCAAGATCGGCTATCAGACCGGACTCAAGCTGCTGCGTGCCGGTGCCAGATTGATTGTCACTACCCGATTCCCGCGCGACTCCGCCGCCCGCTATGCCGAGGAACCGGACTTCGCCAGCTGGGCCGATCGACTTGAGGTTTTTGGACTGGACCTGCGCCACACACCCAGTGTGGAAGCCTTCTGCAGCGAACTGCTCGGCCGGCTCGATCGACTCGACTTCATCGTCAACAATGCCTGTCAAACCGTGCGTCGTCCACCCGAGTTCTATGCGCACATGATGGGCGCGGAGATGGCCCCGGCCAGTGACATGCCCGATCCGGTGCGCAAGCTGCTCGGCAGCTACGAGGGCCTGCGTGGCTATCAGTTGATTCCCGATGGAACCGTGGCGGGTGCGGCATTGACTGCGCCGGCGGGTTCGACCCTGGCCGGGCTGACCCATGCCGCCGAACTCTCGCAAATGCCGCTGTTGCCCGAGGAGCTGCTGGCCCAGAAGCATCTGTTCCCGGAGGGCAAACTCGATCAGGATCTGCAGCAGGTCGATCTGCGCGGACGCAATTCCTGGCGCCTGCTGCTGGCTGAGGTATCCACGGTCGAGCTGCTCGAAGTGCAGCTGGTCAATGCAGTCGCACCCTTCATCATCAATGCCCGGCTCAAGCCGCTGATGCTGCGCACCCCCGAGCGCGACAAGCACATCGTCAACGTGTCAGCAGTCGAGGGGCAGTTCTACCGCAATTGCAAGACCACGCGGCATCCGCACACCAATATGGCCAAGGCCGCGCTCAACATGATGACGCGCACCGCGGCAACCGACTATCACAGCGATGGCATCCATATGAACAGCGTCGACACCGGCTGGGTGACCGATGAAGATCCGGCCGAGATCGCCGCGCGCAAGCAGATCCAGGAGCGCTTCCATCCGCCACTCGATATCGTCGATGGCGCAGCGCGCATCCTCGATCCGATCATCAGCGGCTTCAACAGCGGGACGCACGTCTGGGGCCAATTCCTCAAGGATTACCGCAGCACCGACTGGTAGCAACGCCAAGCGCGTCGGGGCGGAGGCCGGCGACCGGTGACCACAGCGCCGGCCGCCATGCCCGATCGGCCCGGCATCTGCATTAAGATGTGCGATCCACCCATTGGAGTACCCCATGGCCGCATCCGAGCTTTCCGCCCATTTCAATACCTCACGCGGCACCATCCGGGTGAATCTGTATCCCGAACAGTGCCCGCTGACCGTCGCCAATTTCGTCAATCTGGTCAGCCGCAAATACTACGATGGCCTGGATTTCCACCGGGTCATTCCTGATTTCATGGTCCAGGGCGGCTGCCCCGAAGGATCAGGTCGCGGTGGTCCGGGCTATCGTTTCGGCGATGAGTGCAACCCGCAGCTGCGCCATGACAAGGGCGTGCTGTCGATGGCCAATGCCGGCCCCGGCACCAATGGCAGCCAGTTCTTCATTACCCATGTGGCAACACCCTGGCTTGACGGCAAGCACACGGTCTTCGGCAAGGTGGTCGGCGCCGAGGATCAGGCGGTGGTCGATGCCGTCCGCGGCGGTGACCGTATCGAGTCGGTCGTCATCGAAGGTGACAGCAGCGCCCTGATGGCCAAGATGGCCGACCAGGTGGCGAACTGGAACAAGGTGCTCGACGCCGCTCGATAAGGCCTTGCCCGCGCAGCTGAAAGCAGCTGCGCGGATGTTCCGCCGATCAGCGATCAGCTGATCAGGCGCGCGCGGGCACCAGCATCATGCCGCGAATCTGTGCGGAGAAATTCTCCAGCGCGCGGATGCGTGATTCCTCGGCTTGGCGACACCAGTCCTGCAATGCCTGCAGGCGCGCCTCCGAATTGCTCGCGGTGCGTGCAAGCACAGCCTGCAGCTGATCGCGAAACGCGCAGACCACAGCCAGCGAGGGGCGCCGCGCGACCCATTCGTTCAGGCGTTGGCGCACATCACCATCGAGCCAGCGGCCATCATTGGCGAGGGCATTGCGCAGTCGACGCGACAGCCGTTCGCGCGTTGCGCCGGCACGTGCCATTTCCTCGCGCAATACCGGAATGATCACCTCGCGGAAATAGCGCTTGCTGACGTCGTAACGCGCGACCACGACAGCCTTCAGGGTATCGGTGTCGGGCAGGGCGATATTGGGTCGCTGCGCCAGCGTCGGCGCAACCCGCAGCACCTTGGCCAGTCCGAACGCCTGCAGGCCACGGATCGCCAGCCAGCCGATATCCAATTCGTAGCGACGCAGCGAGAATTTGGCACTGCTCGGAAACGCATGATGATTGTTGTGCAGCTCTTCGCCGCCGATCACCAGGCCCCAGGGCGTCAGGTTGGTCGAGCAGTCATCGGTCTCGAAATTGCGATAACCCCACCAATGGCCGAGACCATTGACGATGCCGGCCGCCATGATCGGAATCCACAGCATCTGTACGGCCCAGACCGCCACGCCGACCGCGCCGAACAAGGCGAAATTGATGAACAGCATCAGGGTCGGACCCCATGTATTGCGCGGCGTATACAGGTGACGCTCGATCCAGTCGTCGTGCATCCCGGCCGAATACTGGGTGACCAGTTCGCGATCGCGGCGCGCCTCCTGATAGAGCACCACGCCGTGCAGCACCACATTCCAGATGCCGTGCGCGAGCGGCGAATGCGGATCCTCGATGGTTTCGACCTTGGCGTGGTGCTTGCGATGAATCGCTGCCCATTCGCGGGTGATCATGGCCGTGGTCAGCCAGGTCCAGAATCGGAAGAAGTGCGCGATCACCGGGTGGAAATCGACCGCGCGATGCGCCGCCGATCGATGCAGAAACAGCGTGACCGAAAAAATCGTCAGTTGGGTGACCAGGAGGAAGTAGCCGACGACCCACCAGGCCGGCGACTGGGTCCAGCCAAACGCAAGAAAATCGATCAAACTCATGCAGGAAATCCTCAAATTGATTCGCGCGATGCAGGTCGCGGATCGGGGCGTCGGCAGCAACCCGGCGGTTGCGTCAAAAAAATCACGGGTGCTGAACTATCGTGCGGTGCGGCCAACCGGCATGCCGGGACACCGCGCCGCGCGTCTCCGTATCCATTATCTGGGGGCGGATCGTGAAACGTCCACTGTACGCGTGGGTATGGCAGGGCCGCGACAGCGCCATCCCAAGCCTGAAGCCGCCCCATTCCGCCCGGGAAAGCCCGATCTCGGCTAAACCTTTACATGCGATCCTGCATCAGATGTCGCATGATCCTCGCCATGACCCGCAATGATTCCTTCGAGCCCGCGCCCAGCCGTGAACTGGAGCAGGGCGTCGATTTCGCCCTGGTGCGCCAGGCAGCGGGCGGCGACATGGCTGCCTACGAACAATTGTATCGTCTGCATCATCGACGTGTTTTTGCCACGGTTCTGCGCCTGCTCGGCGGTGATCGGGGCCGCGCCGAGGATCTCACCCAGGAGGCCTTCGTGCGGGTCTGGCAGAAGCTCTCCGAGTTCCGCTTCGAGAGCGCCTTCAGCACTTGGCTGCATCGATTGGCAGTCAATGTCGCGTTGATGGCCCTGCGCAGTGATCGCGCCCTGCCGCAGGCCGAAGAAGACAGCGATGATGAAATGTTGCAATTGACCGCGCGTCCGACTGCACCGGATGCGCGCATCGATCTCGAAGCCCTGATCCCGCGACTGCCGCCGCGTGCGCGCGCCGTGCTGCTGCTGCACGATGTCGAGGGCTGGCAGCATGATGAGATCGGACGCGAGCTTGGCATGGCGGTCGGAACATCCAAGGCACAGCTGCACCGTGCGCGTGGACTGTTGCGGCAATGGATGGGAGGTTCAGCATGAACGACAAACACAGCAATCCCGATGGCACCGGAACTTCTACGCCGATCGGCGCAGGCGTCAGTGAGTTCGAGTATCGCCGTCAACTCAAGGCGCTGCCGCGCGAGATGGATCCCGATTCGGATCTCTGGCAAAGCATTGCGGCGCGCCTGCAGGCGCCTGCGCCACGATCGGCGCGTGCTCCGCGCTGGCTTCGCTATGCGATCGCGGCCGGCGTAACCTGCGCCGCCCTGGTCCTGGGTTCACATTATCTGCCGCGGACAGAAACCGCCCACGTCATGGTTGATGCCAACGCCAACGCCAACGCAGCGCCCTGGGTGGTGCGCGAGGCCGAGATGCTGAAGACCAGTATGGACGCCGCCCTGGTCGACGGGACCGGTGTATCAGCGACGAACCTCGGCGCGCATCCGGATCGCGCGATCACGGCCTCACTGAGGGAGCTGAGCAGCGCCGAGGCCGAACTCGACCAGGCGCTGCGGATGAATCCGCAGAGCACCTTCCTGCTCGATCGACTCCGCCATGTGCAACAGAAAAAAGCGCGACTGACCTTGCGCGCGCTCGCTGCCTGAATCCAGTTTCGCTCTCACGATTATTCCGACGCTACAAAATTCTCTGCAGGTATCGCTCATGACCAGAAAAATTCTCATCGGCAGTTTGTGTCTGGCGCTCGCGCCAGCGGCCTTCGCGGCCACTCCGATCAAGCCTGCGGCCAAGTCACTGGATGCCAAGGGCACGGTAGAGATCAGCAATATCCGTGGCAGCATCAAGGTGATCGGCTGGGATCGCAAGATGGTAGCGGTCACCGGTTCGCTCGGCGAAGACACCCGCCTGGTGTTCGAGGGTTCGGCCAGCCGCATGCTGGTCCGCGCCGAACGCATCAGCGAACGCAAGGGATGGTTCGGCTGGAATGGAAGTGGCCCGCGTGAGGATTCTCTGCTCCAGGTCCACGTTCCGTTCGGCGCCTCCCTGGAAATCGAATCGGTCAGCGCCGATGTCGCGGTTGCAGGTATCCAGGCCAGTGAACGGCTGCAAGTCGAGTCGGTCAGTGGTGATGCCGAGTTGCGTGCCGATACGGTGCGACTCTCGCTTTCCACAGTGAGTGGCGATGCGCAGTTCTCCGGTCGCGCCGAGCGCGCAACATCCGAGTCGGTCAGCGGTGATGTCACCTTGCGCGGCATCGAGGGAGAACTCAAAGTGGAAACGGTCTCCGGCGATGCCCGCGTCAGCGAGAGTCGGCTGCGCCAACTTGATGGCGGCTCGGTCTCGGGCGATCTCGATTTCGATGTCGATCTGATCGGCAGCGCCTCGGTAAACATTGAATCGATGAGCGGAAATGTCACCCTTCGTCTGCCCGCTGCGCTCAGTGCCACGGTCAATGCGGAAACCTTCAGTGGTTCGCTGGCCTCAGATTTTTCGCTGAAGATCATCGACGAAAAGGGCCCGGGCTCGGAGATGCGTGGCAAGCTCGGCAACGGCGATGCGCGCATCGACCTCGAATCTTTCAGTGGTGATATCCGCGTACGCCAACGCTGATCCAACGGAAGCAAACCCAGCGCGATCCCGACTCAGGTGCGGATGCCTTTGTCCCCAAGGGGATTGCATAGAGCGGGGCTTGCCCCGCTGCCGTTGATCGTGATGTTGATCTTGCAATGAGAGCCGGATCCAAAGCCACAGCAGCGCGGCAAGCCACGCTCTTGTACGCTGGCTTTGCTGTTGGTTTTTGGCTTTTGAAGCTATTTATCAACAGCTCTTGATCTGCGTTCTTTGGTTCA
>JAYSZM010000078.1:0-53602 GCA_043738015.1 Lysobacterales bacterium | reverse complement strand
GCAACGAACGACTCGCAGAGCATGGCGCCATAGCCAATCGGCGCGATATGGCGTTCGTTGGCCAGCATCTTGGGCGTCGTGCCGGAGCTGATCAGCGCATGGAAACCGCTGACCGCACCACAGGCGATGGTGATGAACAGGAAGGGGAACAGCGATCCGGCGAACACTGGACCGGTGCCATCAATGAAGCGCGTCAATGCCGGCATCTTCAACTCGGGCTGCGTCACGATGATGCCGATGGCGAGCAGCAGCACCGTACCGATCTTCAAAAACGTACTCAAATAATCGCGTGGAGCGAGCAGCAGCCACACCGGCACTACCGAGGCCGCGAAGCCATAGATGATCAGCGACCAGGCAAGCGTGGTCGCCTCCAGCGTGAACACACCGGCCCAGTACGGATCGGCCGCGATCCGCCCGCCGTAGATGATCGACAGCATCAGCAGCACCAGCCCGATCACGGTGCCCTCACCGATCCTGCCGGGGCGCAGAATGCGCATGTAGATGCCCATGAAGAGGGCGATCGGAATGGTTGCCGCCACCGTGAAGGTTCCCCATGGACTGTGCGCCAGCGCCTTGACCACGACCAGGCCAAGCACCGCCAACAACATCAGCATGATGGTCAGGATGCCAATCTGCGCCAGCACACCAACGCCGGCGCCGAGTTCAAGGCGGATCATGTCGCCGAGCGAGCGAGCGCCGCGTCGCGTTGATAGAAACAGCACCGCCATGTCCTGCACGCAACCGCCCAGTACCGCACCCACCAGCAGCCACAGCATGCCCGGCAGATAACCCATCTGCGCTGCCAATACCGGACCGATCAAGGGACCTGCCCCAGCGATCGCCGCGAAGTGATGCCCAAACAATACGCCACCGTGGGTGGGCACGAAATCAAGGCCATCCTCGCGACGATGCGCCGGCGTGATGCGCCCTGCATCGATGCCGAGAACCTTGTGCGCCACGAACCGCGCATAGAATCGATAACCGATCAGATAGACGCAACTGGCTGCCGTCAATACCCAGAGGGCATTGATCGATTCACCACGATGCAAAGCCACCACAGCCAATGCCAGCGCAGCCAGCAGGGCTACTCCGATCCAAAAAACCGGTCCAAGTACAGCGCGCATAGTGCCCCTCCCAAGGATCGCCGGATTGTAGGCGCAAATACGCACATCGCGAACGGCAGTGGTGCCGAACGACAACGGTGCCAGGGGTACTCCAGTCGGCGCGGCACCGGCTTGGAAGCCGCTGGCGCCGGCAGCGCGCAGGGCTGATTATCCCTGGCCACATTTGCTGTGAATATGGCGACCGAAGGGATTGCCGATGCAACCCGCTTGTATCTCGAATCGCGCGAGTACAACCGAATGAACAGGAACGGCTTGGCGATATCGATTGCCGCCGCGGTGTTGTCAACCGCCTTTGCTGCACAGGATGCGCAGGCCGTGCATCTGAATCCCAATGGGCTCGGTCAGGTACTGGTATACTCGTATTACACGAGGAACGCAGCGATGACGCGCTGGTGCGGTTCGCTCTTCGTCCACGGCTGATCTTCCCGCGCCATGACCCGTGCGTATCGCGCCCGTGGCCAGCGCACCCGCATCGCGTGCGCGCGCGTTTGCTATCGGCGGTGTTCAGCCCCACTGCGGCGGAAATTGTTCGAAACACCATGGCGCACCGAATGTACGCGTGGAGCTGCTGCGGCCAACGCAGCCAGCCAGCGCGGCACCATTAACAGAGCGATTAATCTCAGCAACTGCCCTTGGTTTCCTCTTCGGAATCCGCTCCACCTACAATTCTTGACTTGACCCGAGTGCAGCGATCCGTTGTCGTGACAGCCAGAGAAATCGGAATTGACGGCGCCATGCACATATTCGGGTGAGCCGAGCCATATCGTCCCTCGGGCGTTTCAAGCAGTTCTTGCGGCAGCCGGCGGAATCATGCGTATGGGTCTCGTTGCGGCACCGTGCAGGCGCCGCCGCAACATTTGGAACGGAGCATCGGCACAGCTGTGAAGCACTGGACTCGTCAATGGCGGACTACGGCGAACAATCCCTGCGGGGCCTGGGCCGCAGTTTCGCTGCGCTCACTGGTATTGGGCTTGCTGACACTGGCGACAATCGGCTTCAGTGCTTCGGTGTCAGCGCTCAAGCCGGATGCGGCGTTCAGTGACTATGCCATTGACCGATGGGGAATCGACGAAGGTCTACCGCAAATTGCCATACTCAGCATCACCCAGGATCGGGATGGTTACCTCTGGGTCGGAACACAGTCCGGCATCGCCCGTTTCGACGGCACACGCTTCGATGTATTTGATCGCCACAATACGGCGGGCATCGATACAACCGACGCCTTTCACAGCTTGAGCGACAGCCGCGGACGCCTGTGGTTTGGCACCGAGCACGGAGCACTGCGGTTTGAGAACCACAAGTTCTCTGCGGTCAGAATGGATGCCAGGGCGAGCGCGATCAACGGTATCGTCGAACTTCCCGATGGCGAACTGCTGTTTGCAACCGCCAATGGCGTGATGCGCTACGCCGATGACGCCCTGCTGCCTTCGCAACATTACGCTGGTTCGAGCCACAGCTTGTTGTTGGCTTCCGATGCTTTGTGGATTGGTGGCGTTGGAGCGATCATTCGCGAGACCCGCTCAGGGACTACCAAGCTGGTTTTGCCCACGGCTGCGGCAAATCAGCCGGTCAGGCGGCTGGCAATGCGTCAGGGCACTCTCTGGCTGGCAACGCAAACGGGTCTTTACCATCAGGTCGGAGATCACATCGAGCAGGTTTCCTGGGAACACGTCAATGGCGTCCGGCAGGACAAGCCGTTTTCTTTCGCCATGGTCGAGAGTCTATTCACGGATCAGGATGGCTCGCTCTGGATCGGTACTGCCGGGAGCCTGTATCGGATACTGCCCAACGGCGAACTGCAGCAGGTTGGCGATGACGAGTTCGTGATCAATGCCTGGATTGCCAGCATCTTCGAAGATCGCGAGGGCAATCTATGGCTGGGCAGTCGCAGCACCGGTCTGGCGCGGGCATGGAACGGCTGGGCGCGCTTGCTTGGAGCGCGGCAGGGCTTGAGCGATCCGTTGATTTGGGCGATCACGCTCGACCGACAAAGCCGCATTGTCTTTGGCAGCAACTCCAATGTCATGCGACTGGAAGGAGATGTTCTCCATGAACTGATTTCCGCCGAACAATTGCAGAAGCGGGTTCCTTACGAACTGAATTTCGATCAGAACGGACGCCTCTGGATCGGAACGCGTACGGGTGTTTCGCTGTTTGATCAGGGCAGGATCTGGACCCCTTCCGCGCTGGAACCGTTGAACGGAACACAGATCAACGTCGTCCTGCCGACCGCGGACGGCAGCATCTGGCTGGGAACGCATCAAGGGCTGTACCGCTACGCCGACGACGTGCTGCACACCGTGGACCCCGACACCGGCGGGACCGACTCGCGGGTGCGTGCAATCTTTATCCAGCCCAATGGCGACGTCCTGCTCGGAACCGAGGGTGGCCTTCGCCGCGTGCGTGGTGGTCAGGTTGATATTCCGCAATGGGCGCAACGCCTGGAAGGGGTTTTTGTAACCTCCATCAGCGACCTGGGTGATGGATTGATCGGATTGACGACCCGCGACGCCGGGCTGGGACTGCTCAGAGAAGAGCGCCTCAGAATGCTGGATACCAATGAGGGTTTGCCGTTGTCGAACGGCTGGGCGATGAGGATGGTGCAGGGACAGGTTTATGTCAGCTCAATCGATGGCGTGTGGCGGATAGCGAGGAACCGTCTGCCCGATCCGGCGAGCGCGGACCAGGTCAAGCTGTTGACAGAGGCGGTACTCGGACGCTTCAACGGCAGCCAGACGATGCATTGCTGCAATGGGGGAGCGCGCTCGCGCCTCCAGGTGCTGGGCGACAGCCTCTGGTTTCCGGCCATCCAGGGCGCAGTGGAGCTCAAGACCAGTTCGATCATGCCACCCCCCGCACCACCCTCGGTCATCGTGCGTGGCCTCAGCCAGGGCAAGCGCTGGTTCGAGAATGGCCGGCCAATCGTGATCGATCAAGGCCGGCGCGATGTCGAAATAGAATTCACCGGGATCAGTTTTCGTGATCCGAAGAGTTTGAATTTCCGCTATCGGCTCGAAGGGTTCGACGCCGATTGGGTAGACGCCGGCACACGTCGCTCGGCCTTCTATACCAATCTGCCGCCAGGCCACTATCGATTTGTCGTGCAGGCGCGTCACGGTGAAACCCTGACCAGTATCAACGACGGTGTTTTGACGTTCCAGCTGGTGCCGGCATGGTTTGAGCGTACTGCTGTGCGCAGATTGGCAGTTGTGCTCACGATATTGGGCATCGTCGCCCTGCAGTTCTGGCTGACACGACGCTATCGCCGGCGCGGCGCCGTACTGGAGGCACTGGTCGAAGAGCGTACCCGCGAACTCAGGCAGTCAATGCACGATGAACAAGCGGCCAACAGCGCCCTGTTCGAGGCAAACGAGACCTTGCGCAACGAAGTCCAGATCAGACAGTCGGCGGAATCGGCACTGAAGCAACGAAACGAACAACTGGAAACATTGAACAGTCGATTTGAGGAGACGCAGAATCAGTTGCTGCAATCGGAGAAGATGGCCTCGGTGGGGCAGTTGGCAGCCGGCGTTGCGCACGAGATCAACAACCCGATTGCGTTCGTGCAATCCAACCTGGGCGCACTCAGGAACCACCTCGAAACCATCTTCTTGCTATTGAACGATTACGAGGCGCTGGAACGACACAAGACATTTGAATCTGACCCAAGAGCCGCACTGCTTACGGTCAGGGATCGTGTCGATATCGGGTTCGTGCGCACCGACATCTCGGAACTGCTCACTGAAACCGCCGAAGGCATCATGCGCGTCGTCAAGATTGTCGCTGACCTGAAAGACTTTTCGCATGTCAATCAGGAAGAATGGCAGCGGGCCGATCTGCATCGTGGCCTGGACAGTACACTCAACGTTGCTGCCCATGAGATCAAATACCGTGCGGACGTGATCAAGGAGTATGGCGAAATCCCGCTGCTCGACTGTATGCCATTCCAGATCAATCAAGTGTTCATGAATCTGCTGGTCAACGCGGCCCAGGCGATGGACCAACGCGGAACGATCACCATCCGCACTGGCAGCGATGCCGAACAGATCTGGGTACAGGTTGCGGATACCGGCAAGGGCGTCAAACCGGAACACCTGAATCGTGTGTTCGAACCCTTCTTCACCACCAAGCCGGTAGGCAAGGGGACCGGGCTGGGGCTGTCCGTGTCGTACAACATCATCAAGATGCATGGTGGCATCATCGAAGTCGACAGCGAGCCCGGCAGAGGCACCACTTTTACTGTGCGATTGCCCGTGCAACGCGGTGTGCAATTGCACAGTCGCTCGAGAACGGCCTAGTCGAAAAATCTGCGCGCAAAAGTTTGGAAAAGCCGGCAGGACATTCATCAGGCACGACTTCTGCCAGCCGGCCACGATCATCGCACCCAGTTGCCGCACCACCGGTCTTCATCGTCGAACGAACAGGTGTGGACGAAGCGGATGGCGGGCAAGGGATGGCGTCGACCACCACCATTGCGTACCGGCTGGACAGCCACCCTGCCCTGCTTTCACTACTCATCGTGGTGCTCGCCTGATGAACCGGAATGGGCAGCGCTGCTCATGCAATGGTGACCCGAACGCTTGATTTCGGATCAAGCATCTGGCAAATCAAGGTTCTCGAGTGCGGACGCCCAACATTGACGCCGCACTGCCGTCACGGAAAACTTTCAACCGCAACGCTCATTCGCCTGCACCCGCCAAACCTGCCACCGAGTAATTCAAGCCGTCCGACACCGTTGCGGCCAACTTGCACCGACCAAGGAATTTTCCCCCACACTGTCTTGGAGGGTGCTCGCTCCGCGTCCCGGATTTGCCCTGTGCACCGGAAGATCGGCGCTGCCCACCGCCGCACTCTATAATTGTCCGCGCGGCCGGGCAGCAGGCGGATGCTGTCCGGTCTCGCCTTGTACTCAGCCGCGCCCATGTCTTCAACGCAACGCAGTAGAACCCCCATGCGCAATCCCCTGCAGGAACAATTACTGAAGGCCGGCCTGGCGAAGAAGTCGAAGATTGACCAGGTGGCGCGCGAGCAGGCAAAGCAACGCCATTCGAAGTCCGCACCGGCGCCGAGCAGCGAGCACAGCGAGGCTGAGCGCCTGCGCGCGGAGAAGGTGGAGCGCGATCGTGCGCTGTCTGCCGAACGCAATGCTCTGGCCCGTGCCCAGGAGCAGCGCGTCCAGCTGCGCCAGATCGTCGAGCAGTACCGGCTCAAGCCGGAGGGCGAGATCGACTACCGGTTCAGTCACGATGGCGCGATCCGCGGCGTGCTGGTCACGGTCGCGGTCCGCCAGCAATTGGCCAAGGGCAGCCTGGTGATTGCCTGCCACGACCAGGGCTACGCCATCATCCCGCGTCTGGCCGCGGAAAAAATTTCGGCGCGTGATGCTTCAATGATCGTGCTCGATAATCTGCGCTCACCGCCGCCGGCATCGGATGCTGGCGACGATGACTACTACAGCAAGTTCAAGGTGCCGGACGATCTGATCTGGTAGCGTACGACCGCGGCGATGCGCGGCACGAGCCGCTTATGCCGAGGCTACGTCAGCAACGCACTTGCAAGTTCCGGAGCGCCCGCCGTTCGCTGAGTCCGCGGACACAGGCCGCAGGTCGAACCGCTCCGGTGTTGTAATCGACCAGGGTCACCGTCGAGAACGGGGGTTTGGCAAATGGAAGAACTGCGCTGCGGGGTCACTCCATTGACGGGTTCATTGGCTGCTCTGAAGTCACGTCTGAGTCTATGGCTGATGCCCTTGCTGCTGCTCGCGGCGGGGCAAACCTGCGCTCAGGTTTCGGCGCAGGATCGCGCCATGCTGCTGGCGTTTTATCAGAGCACCAATGGTGAACGCTGGTTGCAGTCGAGCGGTTGGAATGGGCCGGCGGGCACCGAATGCACCTGGTATGGCGTGACCTGCTTCAACGGCACGGTCGCCCAGTTGCGACTGCCTGACAACAATCTGGGCGAGACCGATGGCGGGCATCCGTTCGCGTTCCTGCTGCCGATCGAGCCAGTCAATCTTGCGGCATTGACCCACCTTGATCTGGCCGGCAATCGCCTTGAACAGATCGTGCCCAATTCGTACGGCAACTTTCAGGCATTGGTGCATCTGGACCTTGGCCGGATGGCACTCAGCTCGGCCTTGCCGGCGCAACTGGGCAATGTGGAGACGCTGCAGACGCTGTTCCTGGACCACAATTCCTTCACCGGGCCGCTGCCGCAAAACTGGAGCCAGCTCACCCAGCTGCGTAACCTCGATCTCTACGACAACGCGCTCGACGGCACGCTGCCCGCCTCGTGGAGCGCGCTGACGGAGTTGCGCTTTCTGATCTTGGCTGACGATCCGACCACGCTGGTGCCAGACAGTGTGCTGCAGGGGCCGATTCCCGCGTCCTGGACTCAGCTCGGCCAGCTGCAAACACTGAACATCAGCTTCAATCAGCTCAGCGGCACGCTGCCAGCGACGCTCGGAAATCTGACGGCGCTGCGTCGCCTGGATCTTGCCAGCAATAATCTGCCGGGAAGCTTGCCTGCGACGCTCGGCGCATTGGTGAATTTGGAGTCACTGGTGCTCACCGCCAACCAGTTCGAGGGCCCGCTGCCGGTGTCGCTTGGCGCGCTGACCTAACTTCAAACCTTGCACCTCTTCGACAACGCGTTCACCGGACCGCTGCCGTCCGGCATTGCCAATATGACGGCGCTGCAAACTTTGTTGCTGCAGAACAATCTGCTCGAGGGCCCGTTTCCGCCAGGGCTGTGCGGACTGACGAACCTGCAGACACTGCTGCTGACCAGCAACCGCTTCGAGGGAAGCATCCCGGCCTGTATCGGGCAGCTGTCGAACCTGCAAAAACTCGGCTTGGGCGCAAACGCCTTCCGCGGTGAAGTTCCGCCGAGCTTGATGCAGCTGGGCGCACTCGTACCTCTCCCCGACAACAGCATCGACGACGGACATCTATTTTTCAATGCGCTGTGGAGCGACGATCCCGCGCTGCTCGAATTCATCCGCACGCGGTTCCCGCGCGGCAATCTGGTGCCGATGTTCCTGGATACCCAGACGCTGGCACCGATCGAGCTCGATGTCGAAATAGAGACCCCGAATGCAGTGCGCCTGATCTGGACACCACGCGGCCAATTGGCGAACGGTCACTTCCAGATCCTCGGCGCAGTGAGCGACACGTTGTTCTGCGATGGCTTCGATGCGCCCTGCATCGAGGCCGCCCTGCTCAATCCCTCAATCGACATCGCCACAGCCAACCGCGCTGTCAGCGACTTCGTGGTCAGCGGCCTGCAAGCCGGACAACGCTATCGCTTCACCGTACTGAGCATCAGCGAACCCAACCCGAGCGTTTTCCCGTTCTATTTTCAGCCCAATCGCTTGATCAGCGAGCCATCCGGGGCGGTGGGCATTACCTTGCCGTGAGCTGCGGTTGTATTTTTTGTCTGCGAGGGGACAGGAGCGGAGATCAACTGCAGCGGGGCAAGTCGCGCTCTGCAGCAGCGCCCGGACGGAACGACAAATCAACGGCATGACGAGCGAATTCTGCGCGCCGGCATTGCACCGGCCTATTCGAATCCACTCTGGAACACCGAATCGCCGAGCAGGTTGATGGGCACCGGCGCTGAGAGCGTATTGAATCTGCCCTGATCGTGCTGGACGCGGGCGTAGACATGCACTGCAGCCTGATTGCCGATCGCCGCGGTCCAGCTGGCCTGCCACGGCGGCGCATTTGCGGTCGCCACCACGCTGCCATCTATCAGGTACTCGACCGACGTGATCTGCGGAAGGTCGCTGACAATGGCGAGGTCAATGGACTGCTGCGGCGCAATCTGCAGGCCAGCGGTCGGCGCCGTCAATAGAAGGCTCGCGGCAGATGCAAGGCCCGGTTCATTGCCGTCGATCTGCAGCAGAAACGATTCCAGCTGGGCGAGCTCGGGTGCGGACAACGCACCGCTGTCGCCATGCATGCCGTCGACGTTGCGCGTGGTCAGCACATCGAGCAAGCTGGTTGCCGAGCCATCGTGCAGATACGGCGCCGAGGCAAACAAGCCGCGCAACGATGGCGTATCGAGCGCGAGCAAGGCCTCGCCCAGGCGCTGGCCACTGCCCGGACCCAGGGTAGCTACATCGTGACGAAAGCCGGCAATGCTGTCGCTGAAGTCGGGTCCGGAATGGCAGCGTTGGCAGTTCAATTGGGTGAACAGCTGTCGCCCGGCAATGCCCTGCGCGGTGATCGACGCATCCGGATTGCGATGGGGCGATCGATCATCCTGATCCAGTGTCGAGACATACATCGCCAAGGCATCCAGTGCGCTGGAAAATCCGGCCTTGCTGGGACCGAGCGGATGATTGCGGCCGTCGGAAAAATAGTCGGCATCGTTCATGAAACCGATACCGCCGAACAGATTGCGTATCGGTACTTCGAAATCCTGGATCTCGTCGAAGTTGCCGCTCCAATGGACCAGACCGCGGCCCATGCCGGCGGCGCCGCGCAGGCTGGTGGTATTGCGCAGGCCTTCGCCCAACTGAGTGAAATCCCATACCCGTCCGTCGCTGCGGCCATCAAGGTGACAGGCGACACAGGCGGTGTATCCATCCTGACTCATCCGGATATCGCTGGCGTCGTAGAACACACGCTTGCCGGCCAGTACCTGATCGCCGAGCACCTCGGTCACTGTGGTCGCGATGCTGCCGAGCGATTGCGCTGTGCTCACGCCATCGTCGAGCATATCGCCCACCGCAAAAACGCTGACATTGCGCGACAAAAAGTTGTGTACATACAATCGCCGCGTCGCGATGTCGAATGCCAGACCCTGTGGTGCCAGGCCAACGCTTACCCGGCTCATCTCACGACGGTTCCAGGGATCGAACACGAGCACGCGGTTATTGGTCTCTTGTGCGGCAAAGAGATGACTCGATCCCGGCGGCAACAGCAGCGCGGAGACGCGACCGGAATCATCGCTATCGATTCGCGCGGCAACGGTCTCGCCGGCCGCCGTCGCATCGATCCGACCGATCAGCGAGCGCAATACGCTTTCGAAGGTCAGCGCCAGGCCCTCGCGATGCATGCCGCGGAGAATGTTGTCCTTTTTTCCGGCGTACCAGAGATTCTGACCGTCCTCGGCCAGCGCCAACGCCGCGACGTAATTAGGCAGGCCACGGGCCGCCGTACCGGAATCCGGCGAAGTGCTGTCGAGTGGCAGGGCGATCGCATCGGCAGCAGTGAAGTCAGGCAAGGCGATCGACCAGACGGTGCCGCTGGCACCGGCACTGATGAGTTTGCTGACATAGAGCGCATCCCCGGCTCCGCTCAGTGCCAAGGCCTCGACATCGGCCCCGACAACGACCGATGGCCCGAGTATTCCGCTGGCTGCGTCGAAGCGCCGTACGCGACCGGGCCCGGCGAGCGAAATGTAGCCTGCGCCATTCGCGGCAATTGCCAGCGCAACCGGCTTGGCGCCATGGCCGAGATCGATGTCAGCATTGACCACACGATTGATCGGATCGATGCGTTTGAGCCGATCGGCATCGCGTACGCTCACCCAGACCTGCCCATCGGCGGCAATGGCCAGCGACGAAGGGTGCGCGCCAACGGCGATCTCGGCCAATCGCGTCAGTGCATCGGCATCCAGCACACTGACGCTGCCGTGATCGGGATTGACCACCCAAACCTCGCGACGCGCGCCGTGCACGATGATCGGACTGGACTGCCGCGCCGCTGCGGCGACGGGCAGGCGCACGACGATGCGCAGCGTGGCACTGGCCAGGCCCTGGCTGGCGTGGCGCACTTGCAGGAGCACGGTGTAGATTCCGGCGCCGGTGTAGGAGTGACCGGCGTTGGCAACGCTCAACCAATCGGTGCGCGGCGTGCCATCGCCGAAATCCCAGCGGTATTCAAGTGCCCCGCCACCCGCCACGCTGGCGTCGGCCTGGAACTGCAATGGCGACTGCACCAGCACGGGCGTGACCGGTGCACTGACCACGCTGTGAATCACCGGCTGGGCCTGCAGGCCAGCGCCGAATGCGTACAGCAGGAACACCCGCAACAAACGCGAGCGCAACAGCGGATGCAGCCTGCAGATCAAGGCTCGAAGCCGTGCCGGAAGATCAAGCCATCGGGCACCACGGTCGGCCCGGTCGAGAAACGGAAACTGTACTCGGCGAAACCGTTGCCGGCGACATCACGCACGCCGTCCTGCAGCAGTCGGACTTCGTACGTGGTGTTGGCGACGAGCGGCTGATCGGGCGTGATGTTGACGACGCCATAACTGGTATGGATGACCGTGGTCGCCAATGCCGCGCCACCGATCGGACGAATCTGGATGTTCTGCGAAGTGACGGTCGGGCCGTCGAGCGTTTCGTTGATCACCAGTCCGATCGTCGTCAGCAGCGGCTGATTGACTGCATTGGGGCGCGGCAGGTGATAGCCGACGCTGGGACGCGTGGTATCGAGCGTCGCACGATGCGAGAACAGATACGAACGCGAGGCATCGGTCTCCGACGACGAGGCGAGCACGATGTGGCCGAGCGGAATCCACTGGAAATCCCCCGCACAGCAAGGCGTCGGCGTGAACACCTGGGCGACTTGGCGCGTCTCCATGTTGTACTTGGTGCCGCGACCGAAGCGACCGGCGAACGCGAACTCATCCTGAAAATGCGCATAGCGACCGGGCAGATCATCGTAGGGAATCGCATGCACCAGCTGAAGATTGGTGGGATCACTGAAATCAATCACCAGTGCATTGGCGTTCTGCATCGGGCCGTTGGTGTTGTCGCCGAACATCAGCACCAGGTAATTGCGCCAGACCTGCCAGGCATTGGTGTACTGCCGGTAGTTTCCGATCAGTCGATCCAGCATCACCGGCTGCGCCGGATTGCCGACATCGAATACGGCAACGCCGTCCTGGGTATCGGAGGGCGTCAAAAACAGCAGATTGCCAATCCGCCAATGATTGGCTGAACTCATGCTCGCAATCGAGCGCACGTTGACGTCGGAGACATGCGGGAACCATCCGATCCGCGCATCCACGACAAAGTCGCCGAAGTGATACGGATAGGTATTCAGCCAGTTACCCGGCCAACCCAGGGGCGGCTGTGCCGGAAACGAACCGACATTGCTCATCTGCTGTGTCGGCACCAGGGGATTGGCCAGGTTCTGGAACGGTCGTGTATTGGCGTCGCCCAGTTCGGGAATCCAGTACGCCCGCCAGAACAGATCGCCGACCTTGCCCCAGGTGTGTCCATTCACACCGGTCGCAAAGGTGCGCACCAACTGTGGCGACTGCGCGTTGGCGATGTTGTAGGTCCAGGTACCCTGATTCTCGGTGCCGCCGAGGTAGAGATAGCCACGATGAAAGGTGGTGATGCGGCCGCCATGATTCCACGTCGACAACTGCGTGCCGGCCGGCCAGGTCTGACTCGGCAATCCCTGTGCAGCCACTTCGGCCGTGAGCAGGACCAAGCCACCGACAACGGCGAGCAAACGAGAATAGGTGATCATCCGCAACTCCACCGCGCGATAGGGAAACCCGCTTACATGAACCCGAAGTCTGCGCGATTCAAATCCGGATTCAAGCCACCTGCGCGCCAGCGGTGTCAAGTCGGCGACGATCGGCGCAGCGAGCGACACAATCGCAGCTGGGCGCCAGAAGTTCAGTGAACCAGGTGGCACTGTCTGTCAGCGCAGGCGCTGCGGGATTCGCTCGCTACCGTGGAAAGCGGCCATTGGGCGCAATGGGCGCAATGGGCGAACGGCAAGACCTGGACACTTGGCAAGATCCGGACAATATTCGGACACCCACTCCTCGGACAATATTCGGACACCCACTCCTGGGTGCAGACAGCCGCAATTTCCTGGGTGTCCAGTTCCTGCTGGGCGTCCAGTTCCTGTCCTCCAGTTCCTGCAATCCGGCTGTCGCCTTGACGCCCACAGACGGCGAACTGGTTTATTTCAGCTCAAAGCCGTCGGCAAAGAGCGCATCCGCGGGTATCGTGGGGGGCACCGACCAGAATCCGCTGACGAGCTCATAGGCACCGGTGCTTGCAGGGTGCAAGGGATCGACATCGGCCTGGCCCAGCGATCCCTGCACGGTGTAGCTGCCGCCCGCAGACGTGCCGGAGCCGGCGTCAACGCTGAACCAGGTGACGGCGTAGTTGTTGCCGCCGCTTTCTTCTGCGACTGCGCCAAGCGACGCCATCAGCAATGCCATGCCGATGGCCGCTCTACTCAGGAGCAAGCACGATGTGCGAATGCGATTCATCGGCAGTCCGGTGTTTCGCATTTGGTGGTGCGTACGTTGACGTTGGTGGCCGACAGCACCGTGGTCGCGGCGAACGGAAAGCCACTATTGGCAAGCACGACATCGAGCGAGTTCTCGCTGCCGATTTGCCCCGCCCAGGGACTGCTGCCCAGAACGATCGCTGTGCCGCCACCGGAGCAACTGGTGGTCTGACAGCGCAGCATCTTGTATTGCGTAGTGCTGACGTCGTAATACACCACAACGGGCAGGTTGCCCTCAGCGACAGCCAGGGCGCTGTTCCAGCCCACGTTGCCCTCGCTGGTGATCATGGTGTCAAATCTGCCGTTGGTCCCCCCGCCGCAGCCGGGGTTGAGGCAGTACAGCATCCGCAAATCCCCATTGGCACCGTCGTAGTAGCTCAGCAGGATTCGGCCGTACTGATCGCCGCCAACGCCCGCGCCCTGACCGGCGGGGCCGGCAGCAAGCGTCGCGACGGTCTCCACGCTGGTGAGGGTGCCGCAACTGATCGTGCTGCAGTACGCCACCGCAATAGTCGGCGCCGCGCTGTCCTGATCGAAGATGATCTGCGGCTGGGAACCACTCATCACCAGGCCGGTGAACGAACGCGCCTTGGTCGTGGATAGGGTCACCGGCACCTGCAGGCCGCTGCAATCGCTGTTGCTGCAGCGCAGATAGTGCACCGAGCCCGTGGAAAAGTCGGGACTGAATCGCGCATAGCTCAAGGCCGGGCGATCGCCCGCAGTGATCACCAGATCGATGTAGAGGCCAACCAGATCGGTAGCGTGATCGGCCACGGTGGTTATCGTTGCCGAGCCAACGCAGTCGGCGGAGGCACAGACCGCAACTTTCAGGGCCGAGTTGGCGATGTCGTAATAGGCAATCACCGGGCGGCCATCGCTGCGGATGGCTATGCGCGTTTCCCAGCCGACGTTGCCGCCCGGGTCGACCACGCGCTCGGCGCCAAACTCGCAGTAGGAGGAGTTGCAATCGAGCACCTTCAGCGCGCCGCTACCGGCGGTGCCCGGCGAGTAGAAGGCAATCAAGGGCGTGTTGTCGGCGCGCATGGCGATGGAGAGATCGCCACCGCCATTGCCACTGGTCTGCTGCGTACTGGTAAACGCGCGGCGCGGGCTGCTGGCGCAGACCACGCTGCCATCGGCATTCACCGCGCTGATCGTACTTCCGACACTGCAACTGCCGCCGACACGGCGTTGCACTTCACTGCTGTTGATCTGGTTCGCGCCGACACCGGCGTCGGCGATGGCGATAGTGCCGCTGTTCACGATGGTGCCGCCGCTCAGGCCGGTGCCGGCGATGATGGCGGTGACGCTGCCACCGCTGTTCGCATCCGGCCCACAGCTGACCGTGCCATCAGCATTGATGCCGCGCAATGCCTCGACCGCAGTGCAGTTGCCGCTGACACGTTGTTGAATGATGTTCGGGTCGACCGCGAGTGTGCCGCTGCTGCTGATCGGGCCACCGCTGAGGCCAAAGCCGCTGGCCACGCTGGTCACGGATCCGGCACCGACATCATCCGTGCCGTCGACGAATCCTGCGGGCACACCGGTCAGACCGCTCCAGGGCGCTGCACTGGCCGCAGCCGCGCGCAGCGCTTCAGGTGCCGGCAACAGGGCCTGGCGCGGCGCGAGCTGTGTGTAGCCGCCGGTGGATGCGCCAGCGCGTACGCGCAACTCCAAAAATCGCGCCTCGCCCAAAAACCAACCGCCACCAAAATCCGGCGCTACGGTGAACAGCCCATCGGCTACCGGCACATCATCGAAGGCCGCAGCGCAGACCAGAGGCGTGCTGCCCAGCGCGTCGTCATGAAGGCACAACTGCATATCGAACAGCCCATTGGCTGGGGCACCGGATTCGGTCAAGCGACCCTGATAGGAAATCGCCGTGCCCAATGGCGCAGCCTGCAGCGAGGCGATCAACATCGATGCGGCGATGGCACAGAACCCGAGACGAGACATGGCGGCGGCCTGCGGCAGTGGTGGTTGCGCACCCTTACGCGAATAGCGCCGATCAAGGGCCACGGTCCGTGCCCGACAAGTGCTGCACCAATTGCACCAATGGTGCCAGGGACAATTCTTAGGGCGAATTTCCTGAGTGTCCGCGCCTTGTCGGCCGAGGCGGGGTTCGTGGCGCTAACCGGGGCGCATCGACAAAGAGAAGTACCACAACGATACCAATACTGCTTAGTGGTTCAAACCTATTGGTATTCGTGCGCCGACTCAAACCAAAGCGGCACCGATTGCAAGGCCGGCAGTTGCAGCTGGCCGGGACCCCGAAGAAGAGAATCATATCGTTGAGAAACATAGCGATACGGCCACTAATCGGCGGAGCCGTGATTCCATGGACTGCGAGAGAGTGTCAGGTGAGCCCGCGTTGGTTCAAATCAGAATTTCTGGCTGATTTCTACCCAGTAGACCAGGAAGCCTGCGCCATGGGCCATCAACAGTCATACAAACAATGAGATAGCGTGGATTCTTGAAACGAGAACCCCTCGTCATGCCAGCTGGTATTTCTGGGCATCCGGTAGCATACTGGCATTGTAATGGTATTGTATGTATCGTGCATTTTAGATACCACCTACATACCACGACGCGATTTCCTCGGTCCCAGCCAGTGTCGATGATGGTCATCGCCACGGGCACGGAAGCTTGGTTGCGGTGCGCAGTAGAAGGAGAAAGCCGAGTTGCTGGACGCAAACGGTGAGCGGGCGACGAGGATGCGCGTTTCGCATGCTCGGTGGGGCTCAGCAAAGCGGGCTCCGCGCGACGCCGGGATCATGCCCAGCGTGCAAGACGATGGCACTCGGGAGGGGTGCCAGAGCAACACGAAAGACAAGGGAAGCAAGGAAGAAGAAACGGCCACCGGCCGTCGCGCTCCGTAGAAGCGGTCCATCGCGGACGTACGACAGCTGCGCCGAGGAGTAAGCGCTGGACCGCCGAAGACATCGGCAACGAAGAACAGGGGACAGTGTGGGTGTTTAGAAGGGCCTGTTTTTATCTGCGTCTTGCTGCCTCGGCAGCGGGTTCGACCTGCAAATTTGAGCGGACTCGTCACCGATGGTGTTGCCATCCGAAAATTCCTTGGGAGATCTCGCATGTACCTGATTCGCACCTCCGCTCCGGTCCGGGCGGCTCTCGCATTTGTTTTTCTCGCCGGTTCGTGGCTGGCAGCGGCGCCAGCCCAAGCCGCCAGTTGTGCCGGCGTCGCCGCCTGGAACGCCAGCACCATCTACAGCCCGGGCAACCGGATGACGTACCAAAACCGACTCTATGAGGCACTGATTCCTATCTGGAACGCAGCCCCGAACTACTGCCCAAGCTGCGGCTGGTACAGCGACCTCGGCGCCTGCGACGGCGGCCAGAACGTTGCGCCCACTGTCAGCCTGAGCGCACCGGGCAACGGCCAGACTTTCCCCGTTGGCAGCAACATCAGCATCAGCGCCAATGCGCAGGACAGCGACGGCAGCATCGTCCGCGTCGAGTTTTTCCGCGGCGCCACCTCGCTCGGCGTCGACACCAGCGCGCCCTACGGCGTGGTCTGGACTGGCGCGACTGCCGGCAGCTATGCGCTGACCGCCAGAGCAACCGACAACGGCAATGCGAGCACGACTTCGGTGGTGGTCAACATCACCGTGACTGCGGTCAATCCAGATACCACTGCGCCCAGCGTCCCGGCGGGACTGAGTTCGCCGTCGCAAACCAGTTCCAGCATTTCACTGAGCTGGAGCGCCTCGACCGACAACGCAGGTGGCAGTGGCGTCGCCGGATACGATGTCTATCGCAACGGCACGATGGTGGGCTCGCCTGCGGGCACCAGCTTCACCGATTCCGGACTGACTGCTGCCACCAATTACAGCTATCGCGTGCGTGCCCGCGACAATGCCGGCAATGCTTCCGCGCAGGGCACGGCAATCACCGCACGCAGCCGCGACGCCGATCCGCCGAGCGGAAAGCGCAACATCGGATATTTCGTGCAGTGGGGCATCTACGCCCGTAACTACAAAGTACGCAATATCGAAACCAGCGGCTCGGCCGACAAGCTCACCCACATCAACTATGCATTTGGCAATGTGCGCAACAACCGTTGCGAAGTGGGCATCAATCAGCCGGCCGATCCCAATAGCGGCGCCGGTGGTGACGCTTACGCCGATTACACCAAGGCATTCGGTGCCGCGGAATCGGTAGACAATGTCGCCGACACCTGGGACCAGCCGCTACGTGGCAGCTGGAACCAGCTGCGCAAGCTCAAGGCACGTCATCCTGGATTGAAGGTGCTGATCTCGCTGGGCGGCTGGACCTGGTCGCGCGGTTTCGCCAGTGCGGCGCGTCCGGAAAACCGGGTAGCCTTCGTCGCATCCTGCGTTGATGCCTATATCCGCGGCAATCTTCCGGCTTCCGATGGTGCCGGTGGCGCGGGCGCTGCGGCAGGTGTGTTTGATGGCATCGATATCGACTGGGAATATCCCGCATCCTGCGGGTTGTCCTGCGGCACGCCCGAAGAGAGCGCCAACTTCACCGCGCTGATCGCGGAGTTCCGTCGCCAGCTCAATGCAGTGCGACCGGGCCTGCTGTTGACCGTGGCGGTTGGCGCGGGCATCGACAAGATCCGCGTAACCGATCCAGCGGCATACCACCCGCACCTGGATTACATCAATGTGATGAGCTACGACTTCCACGGAGCCTGGGAGCCGCGTACGAATTTCCACTCGGCGCTGTTTGGTTCGACTGATGATCCGTCAACCGGTGATGTGCGCTTCTACAACAGCGACAATGCGATCCAGGCCTTCCTTGATCGTGGCGTACCGGCATCCAAGCTCAACCTCGGCATCGGATTTTACGGTCGCGGTTGGACTGGCGTGCCCAACGTCAACAATGGCTTGTACCAGACCGGCAGCGCGGCAGCGGGCACCTATGAAGCCGGCATCGAGGACTACAAAGTGCTCAAGAACCTGGGCTGGCCGAGCTTCACCCATCCACAGACGATGTCGCGCTGGATCTACAACGGCAACACGTTCTGGAGCTTCGACACGCCGGCAGCGATCGCCGACAAGATGCAGTACGTGCGTACCCGCAATCTCGGGGGTGCGTTCTTCTGGGAGTTCAGTGGTGACGACGCCAACGGCGCCTTGGCCAAGGCGATCGGGAACGGACTGTAGTAGCTCAAACCAAGGGTCGGATCGCGCGCCGGCGATCCGACCGCTACTTCGATGCCGGCCGAGGCGACTTGGTCGGCATTTTTCTGCGGCGAGCGCCGGCAAGCGTTGTACACCTTCAATGCAACCGGAGCATCCGGAAAGGAATGGCCGGGTCCAACCAGATCACATCGGTCTGCCCATCGGAGCGATCAAGATTTCCTGGCGGCCCGCTTCGCGCCGACTTTGCCTTTCACTGCCTTGCCGTTCGCGGCCCTGCCTTTGACGGCCTTGCCTTTCGCCGCCTTGCTCTTCACCGCTTTGGCCTTTGCGGCTGTGCCTTTCGCGACTTTGCCTTTGGCAGCCTTTGCGGGTGCTTTGGCAGGCACTTTCTTGGCGGGGCCACGACCCGGTTTTTTTGCTTTGACCGAAGTAGATGTCCCGGCGATTGCCAGATTCGTCAATGACTTTCCAGCCTTCAGTGCATCGGCAACCCATCGCGGCTTCAGACCGCGGCCCGACCAGGTTTGGGTCGAATCCTTAGGGTTGCGGTACTTCGGAGCAACCTTTGCCCTGGATCCCTTGCGTGCGCCAGCACTGCGATTGGGGAACGCCTCATCCAGAGTCACCCCCCCGTCCCGAAGGATTTTTTCAATCTTGGCGCGAACATTGGCAACGGTCTCGCTGGCCAATTCGGTCTTGCGGCGACCAGCCGCGGAAACGATCTCGTCGAGTTGTTTGGCGCTGAGGTTCTTCAAGTCCATGGGGTGCGTGCCTTTGTCAGAAGTGCAGGGCGCATCGTAGCTCAAGACGGCCGGCACCGAGCACTCGGCCGGATGGGTGTTCACCGCAATCAGCGCGCCCAAATCGTTGGCCTTCAACGACTATTTTGCAGACGAATCCGGTGTGCCGCCAAGCAAGCCACCGGGTGCCACCATCGCGGTAGCACTGATCGAAGTTGGCGCGCAGACCTCAATGACGATCACCTCCTTGTTCGTCGCGATGGAACACCTGCAGAAACTGGTCGACTGGGTATGGCCGAGAGTATGGCTGCCGCGCTGGACCAGATCGACGCGCCACTGTGAATTTGAGCGCGGAGTATGTGCCGCGGACTCCGCTCCGACCGCGTGTATCCGCATCCTCAGGGTCGCGATTTGATCGTGTATCGGACCTGATCGGGAGAAGATGCCCAGAACCGCGGACCCCTAACTTCCCTAGGAAATTTCCCAGTCAAATGGACGCCGTGGTCCGAGTGACTGTTCGATCGGAAGTGGCGATCCTAGCGACGCCGCACTGATAGCTGCCGAGGAATTTCGCCCCGCCGCCATCGAATCCGTCGGCTCCGCACTCTGATCAACCGGAGAACGCTGTGCTTGGTGAACGATCCATAGTCCGACCCACCCGCATGGTGCTCGTTGACGACCATGAGATCGTGCGCGAGGGGCTGCGTCACACATTTGAGGGATGCGCAGATTTCGATATTGTCGGCGAGGCGCCGGATGGCGAACGTGCCTTGCATCTCTGCGCCGGCCTGCTGCCCGATCTGGTGGTGGTCGATGTGCGCATGCCCGGAATGCCCGTTGTCGAACTTGTTCGGCGCCTGCGTGCACTCGCTCAGGCACCGGAGATTCTGGTGTTCACCAGCTACGCGTCAGATGTTCGGATCGTCGAGTTGATTGAAGCCGGCGCGCGCGGATTCGTGCTCAAGGACTGTGGTCGCGATGAACTGCTGACGGCGACGCGCAGCGTTGCGGAAGGTCGGTCCTGGCTGCACGCGAGCGCACAGAGCGCCCTGATGGAGAACGCGCAACGGCTGCAATCACCGGGCGCCCAGTTGACGCCGCGCGAACATTCGGTCCTTCTGCTGATCGCGCAGGGCCTCAGCAACAAAGCCATCGCCAGCGAATGCTGCCTGACCGAGGGCACCGTCAAGGGCTATATCAGCCAGATCTTCCAGAAGTTGCACGTCGGTGATCGCACCGAGGCCGCGCTGCATGCGGTACGCAAGGGCTGGGTTGAACTGCGACCGGTGCGTGACCCAGGCGAAAGACGCGGGGGTGCGCGGGCGTAGCGGCGGTATGAATACCGCCACTACGCTGGTCGCAAAAAACTCCGCGCGATCAGAACGTCACGCGGGTAACGTCCTCGCAGTTCCGGTCGACAAAATCGATGGGGTCGGCACGGACGATGTCGCGGCCCAGCCCACAATCGATGGTGTCACGCTCACCATCCACTGCGTGGATGCGATCGCCGCCGCTGCCGCCGCGCAGGGTGTCCTGGCCCGATCCGCCATCGAGGAAGTCGTCGAAGCTGCCACCATCCAGCCGATCGGCACCGGCCTCGCCAAAGAGAATATCGTTGCCGGTACCGCCATCGAGTTGATCGCTGCCGTTGCCACCAATCAGGCGATCGTCACCCGCCTCGCCGTAGAGCGCATCGATGCCGCCCTCGCCGATGAGCAGGTCATTGCCGGAACCGCCATAGAATTCATCTTCCTCGGAGCCGCCGGTGATGTCGTCGTCGCCGAGTCCGCCATTCACGAACAGCGAGTAGCCGGTCAGTATCGCATTGGCTTCGTTGACGACGAGCACATCGTTCTTGTTGTCCAACTCCATCGAGAAAAATACCAGCTGGTCGGCCTCGCAGCGGATCGAGATCACGCTGCCAGAGGGAAAGCGCGTGCAGCCGCTGAGTCCGGCGAAATCGCGGAGATCGAGTACCGGTTGGCCGGCAACGATATTGGGCTTGATTTCGACATTGTTGGTCTCATTGAGACCGGCGTCGTACTCCAGCACAGATCCTCCGGCGCCGGACACGGTGGCGGCGAAACTGGCGTGCTGGATCAGAAGGCCGATGGCGGCAGCCAAGAGCAGCCGGGCGGGACGATGTGCGCCGTGAACCAGCGCGGTTTTGGCAATGGATTGCGGGGTCTTGCTCATGGGATTCTCCAGAATGAAGGAATGGGATTGCCAGATTCCCAGCGCGGGGCGGAATGCCGAGCGTGGGAATGCGGTTGCCGAATTTGCCGCCCGGGGCGTACCCGATACGCTTGCGAAACCGGCGATGAGGAGACTATGCGCCGCGAAACCGACTCGGCACTGGATGGCGACAGGGCCTGGACCCTGACTTTGGTCAGGGTCGGCACACGGGCAAGGTAGAAGGCTGACGCTCTTTTGCGCAGGCGCTTGCGGTGCCATCTGGGCTACAGAGCACCTGGAGGCGCCTCGGTTTCCGGCGACGGAATTCGCCTTGCAAGTCGCAATTTTCCGGCTCGCGCGGGACTATGCTATCGGCAGAAACCAAGTGCATTGCCGGACCGTTATTCCGGCCAGGGGATTGGGATGCGCAAAACGCTGAGCGGTTTATGGGTCGTCTTGCTTGCTGGGGTGAGCGCGGTCGGCGCGCAGGTCGTCAATTACGACATCGTCTATGTGCGCCAGCCACGCTATGGCGACAACACCAATACCACCTGGCCCGAGGTATTCCATCCAGCCGAGATCGATCCCGGCGCTGACCTGATGCTGCTGCATCCCAATGGCAGCGAAGAGGTCCTGGTCGCCGGCGGCAACGGCAGTGTCACCGATCCGTTTCTGTCGTTTGACGCCGCGTGGGTGTACTACAGCTATTTCCCGGACATGCGCCCCTCGGGCATCAACCCGCAACGCGGCCTTCCCTATGCCGGCGCCGACATCTACCGGATCCATCTGGCGACGCGTCAAGTTCAACAACTGACCCACGGCGAGTTCACCCCAAACACCGGTGCCGGCAATTGGGATGAAAGCAATCCAGTCAATCCGCCGGCAGCGTTCAATCGCCTCGGCTACGGCATTCTGAATCTTGGTCCCTGTCCACTGCCCGGCGGAAAGATCGCCTTCAGCAGCAACCGCAATGGCTTCGAACCGCCGAAGGGCTATACCAATCCGACGCTGCAACTGTACGTGATGGATGAAGACGGGCAGAACGTCACACCGATCGGACCGATGAATATTTCCAGCGCCCTGCATCCGACCGTACTGCGCGATGGCCGCTTGATGTTCAGTACGCACGAGAGCCAGGGCCTGCGCGATCAGCGCCTGTGGGGGATCTGGTCAATCTGGCCGGATGGCCGCAACTGGGCGCCGGTGGCAAGTGCCTTCAACAATGATCGTGCGTTCCATTTCATGACCCAGCTGAGCAATTCCGATCTGGTCGTCGTTGATTACTACAATCTCAACAGCAACGGCTTCGGCGCGCTGTATCGCATGCCGGTGCAGCCACCGCCCGGCATGCCACCCTTCCACAGCGCGTTTCTGATCGACAATCCCGATATTGCGCAGACGGTTGGCCAGGGATTCCGCTACGACTTCCGGATTCCGTTCACGCCGCGCGGACTGTATTCGTTGACGCCGTTTACGACGGCGCTGGATGAGGCAGCGCCGATTGGATCCAATGGCGTGCGCGTGGGCAAGTTCACCCATCCTTCGGCAGGGCCGAACAATGATCTGCTGGTGGTGTGGACACCCGGGCCGGCCAACGATCTGAACCGACCGACGCCCCTTCCCTACTACGACGCTGGCCTGTACTTGGTCGCCGGAGGGGGAATCGTCAACAGCCCGCAGGATCTGGTGTTGATCAAGAACAACCCGCAGTACAACGAGGCCTGGCCACGTGCGGTGGTGCCCTACCAGAGCGTCCATGGCACCGCCGAACCGACGAGACTGCCCTGGCTCCCCAATGATGGTGCTGAACACGCCGCGCTTCCCTCCGGCACTGCGCATGGCTTGGTCGGCACGTCGAGCTTTTACAAACGCGAGAGCTTTCCGGGACTGGTGCTGCCATGGTCGAACACCTTCGATGGTCTCGATGCGTTCAATACTGGCGAGAACACCCAGTCAGGAAACTGGTTCACCCAGGGCGCTGATGCCGGCAAATATTCCAATAGCGACATCTGGGCGGTGCGCGTGGTCGCGATGGAGCCGCACAGTCATCGCAGCTATGGACCCAATATCGGACGGCAGTTCAGCAGCCATGCCGAGGAGCGGCTGCGCATCCTCGGCGAAATCCCGCTGCGCAAGTTCAATAGCCAGGGCCAGCCGATACTCGATGCCGAGGGCAATCCCGACACCAGTTTTCTGGCGAAGATTGTCGCCGATACGCCGTTCACCTTTCAGACGCTGGATCGCAACGGCATGCTGCTCAACATGGCGCAGACCTGGCATCAGGTCCGGCCCGGTGAGTTGCGTGCGGATTGCGGCGGCTGCCATGCGCATAGCCAGCAGCCCCTGCTCTTCGAGACCACGGCGGCCAGCCTGCCCGACTATCCGATCTTTGATCTGAGCACATCGACGCCCCTGCTGACCCGCGACGCACAGGGCCAGCCCGGACTTCGCATCGACAGCGCCACGCAGTTGAGCGTGGAGTTTCTACGCGACATCCGGCCAATCCTGCAGGCGCGCTGTGTGAGCTGCCATCAAGGCGCAAATCCCGCCGGCAATCTCAATCTCGCCGACACCACGATCAGCAATGGACTGCCCGGTGATTATCGGCGCCTCGCTGGCGACAGCGGCGCGCAGTTCGGATACCCACCGGTGATCAGCAACGGCATCTGGCGACAGACCAATGCCAGCCGCTACGTGCGCATGTTCCAGAGTCGCCGCAGCCTGTTGATCTGGAAACTGTTTGGACAGCGCCTGGATGGTTGGAGCAATGCCGATCATCCGACCGAGACGGTGCCCGGCAATGCCGCCACCCTGCCGGCGGGTGCGGATCCCAATGAAGCCGATCTCGATTACACCGGCAGCATGATGCCGCCAGCGCCGGCGACGCCGCTGAGCGAGGAGGAGAAACTCCGCTTCGTGCGCTGGATCGATCTTGGCGCGCCGATCGATACCGGCAATCCGGTGTATGGTTATCTGCTGGATGACCTCAAACCGACACTGACCGTAAGCCTGCCGCGCGCCGGGGTCAATACGCAGGCGATCGGCGCACTGCGGTTCTCGTTTGCCGATGCGCATTCCGGCATCAATGCCGCCACGCTGTCGGTGACTGCCGATTTTGTCGTCAATGGCCGCGCTGCCGGAATCGAACTGGCGGATCTGGCGCAGCCTCTGGGCGAGGGCCGCTACACGATCACGCTGTCGAGCCCGATTGCACTGGTCAGTAACCGGCATCTGCGGGTTTCGATTCGCGATCTGCAGGGCAATATCACCCGCGTCGATCAAGCGTTCAGCGTGAGCGCGGCAGCCGATGGGCTGTTCCTCGATGGCTTCGAGTTCTGATGCCGGCCACTCGCTTCGATCGCAAATACTTGTTGATCGGGTGAGCCAGCCTGCGGGCCGCAAAGCCCTCGCGCCTTAGCCTGGTCCGGACTACAAATCCGCGGCCCGCTTTGCGACCCATCCGACCGGGCGCCGCGCGATCCTCCTGATCGCCTGCGAGACCAGCGCGGTCCCGAGCCTCCGCGGGCGGGGCACGGGCGGCCGACAAGACGCCAGCCTGCCCCAACTTTTTCCGATCAATGTTCGGTACTGCCCCTATTTGGCATTTGTTTCGGGAGAACCCTACCAATTCCAGGCCCGCGGGCTGTGCCATGTCCTCAAATTCCGGGATTTCACGTAATCCGTTTAGAGCCAGCTCCTATAGAAGGAAATTGATCATGCGCATGTCCTGGGCGGTCGCCCTGATCCTGCTTGTCACCGCGCCACTTCACGCCGCCAATTACATGGTCAACCAGGCCGGATCAGAGGGAGATGCCAGCACAGCGGACGGCTTCTGCGACCGTAACCCCACATCCGGCAACCAGAATGAATGCACGCTGCGCGCCGCCATCGAGCAGGGCAATGCCGTCGCAGGTCCTCACAACATCACCTTCGACAGTTCGATCCAGGCGATCACCTCGACGGTCGGCCTGCCGACCATCACCGCACCGGTAATCCTCAACGGCAGCAACCCGAGCAATGCCGGCAGTGGTGGCCGTGTCGACTACAACGGCGGCAATGTCGGCTGCTTCAGCCTTGCCGAGACAGCCACGGCATTCAACGCCAATGGCGCGCGCGGATCGACCGTCACCAATCTGGTGATCCGCAACTGCAGCGGCAGTGGAATTTCATTGTCTGGACATGGTTTCACAATTTCCAACAACCGCATCGGCACCAACCCGGGCGGCACCGGATCGGACATCAACAACGACGCCAATGTCGGCCACGGGCTGGTGCTCTCGGGTACGGTGGCTCCGCCCGCGTCGCTGCCGAACATCCAAGCGCTGATCGACGATCCGCCGGCAAATTTCGGCGAAATTGCTGCGTTTTCTGCACTCTTGCAGACCGCACTGACGGTGATCGCCAATCCGACCACGATTACCGGAAACCTGATCTCGGGCAACGAGGGCGACGGCATCCAGTTGTTCTCGCCCTCGACCGTGAATGTCTTCGTGCTCGGCAATATTGTCGGCACCAACCAGTCGGCCACCATCGCGGTGCCCAATGGTCGCGGCGCCGGCAATGCCGCCGGCATCCGTCTGACCTCGGGCGCCTATGGCAACTTCATCGGCCCCGGCAATATCTTCAGCGGCCAGAATGAGGACGGCACAGCCGATGGCATCGCGATCGATAGCGGGGCCGTGCTGTTGCCGAATTTCGTGATGGGCAACCTCGTCGGCGTGGGCAGCACGCCTGCCACCGATGTCGGCAATGGCGACGTCGGCGTCTACGTCGATACGCGACCCGACATGGATGGCATGGGCGCAGACAATCCCACCGGCTACAGTCTGTTCCTCGGGCCCGCCAACACCATCAGCGATAACCGCAGCGACAATGGCGGCGGTGATCTGGATGTGATCAACAGTGATTCCTCGGCCGGCATCCTGATCACCGGCAGCAGTGCCAACACGCGCGTGTACGGCAATTTCATCGGCATGTTCCAGTTTCCCGCAGGCGGCACGCCGATCGGATCGCTGGATACCGGCAATGCCGGCAATGGCATTGTGGTCACCAGCAGCGACAATCAGATCGGCGGCAGCGAAGCTTTCGAGGCCAACCTGATTCTGCACAACGGTCGACACGGCATCCTGGTCAAGGGCAGCTCGACGGCCAATGTCAGCATCCGCGGAAATTTTATCGGTGTAACTGATCCGACAGGCCTGGGCCTATTTGATTTCGGCAACGTCGGCGATGGCATCCACATCAATGCCGCCAGCAGCCTGACCATTGGTGGCATCGGAGCGACCGACGACAATGTGATTGCCGGCAATGGACGTCACGGCATCGCGCTGCGCGGTGGGTCGCCGGCCAATGGCTGGGCGAATCTGATTCAGCGCAATCAGATTTACGGCAATGACCAGAACGCTGGCGACGGCATCGACGCCTTGGGCATTGATCTGGAGCGCAACGTCAATGCGCCGGATCCGATTCCCGACCCAATAGATCCCGACCCGAATCTTCTATATGCCAACTACGGCCAGAACCAGCCGTCGATATGCACGGGCGGCGCCGGCGAACCCGCGGTCTGCGCTGGCGCCACGCCACCGAACTTCGGCGGCAGCAATACCAGCCTGCAGTGGACGATCGAAGGGGCGCGACCGAGCAGTTCGTTCCGGGTCGAGTTCTTCTCGACGATGCCCGACAGCCAGACCTTTCTCGCCGAGCAAATCGTCACTACCGATGTCACGGGTGTACTCAATGGTGGCGGCTGCGTTGCGGGGCTATGCAGCAGCAGCGTCGGCGGCAGCACCAACACCCAGATGTCGCAGTTGATGTTGACAGCAACCGACCTGTTTCCGACCGATGTGCCACCGATCGGCGTTGGCCCCATCAATCTGCCGAGCAACAACACCTCAGAATTCTCCGCGCCAGTCATCGTCGCCCAACCCGGCGAACTGCGCTTCAGCATGGCGGCCTACACGGTCGGCGAATCTGGACCGGTGGCAACGATCAACGTGGAACGTGTCAATGGCAGCGACGGCGTCGTCGGGGTCAGCTATGCGACCGCCGATGGCAGCGCGGTCAACCCCGACGACTACACCAGTACCACTGGCATGCTGAGCTGGCCCGACGGGGATAGCAGCGACAAGACCTTCACCGTCGCCATCGTCGCCGATGCGCTCAACGAAACCAACGAAGTGCTGGCACTCAGTCTGAGCCTGCCAACCGGCAATGCCGTGCTGATAGCGCCGAGCTCAGCAAGCCTTACGATCACCGACGATGATCCGCTGCCGAACTTGTCGATCGGCGATCTCAGTCTGGCCGAGGGAGACAGCGGAACAACTTCTTTCGCATTCCCGGTAACGCTCTCGGCGGCGAGCGGAAGAACGGTGACGGTGAACTACACGACCGCCGATGGCAGCGCAACGCAACCTGCTGACTATGCGCTGACCAATGGAACGCTGACCTTCGTGGCTGGCGATATCAGTGAGGACATCACCGTGAACGTGGTCGGCGACATGGTGGTCGAGCCTGATCAGGACTTCGTCGTCAACCTGAGCCCGCCCAGCAATGCGACCTTCGGCGACAACCAGGCGACCGGCACGATCCTGGATGACGACGCCAGTGGCGCGGTGTTCTCCATCGATGATGTCACCGCCGCGGAAACCGATGCCGGCACGACGCTGTTCACTTTCACGGTGACGCGCACCGCCACCACCGGCGCCGACTCGGTTCAGGCCGCCACGATGGATGTCTCGGCGATGGCTGGAAGCGACTATGTGGCCATCGCCGCGACCACGTTGAACTTTGCTGACGGTGTGGCGACGCAGCCGTTCGTGGTCACCGTGAACGGCGACACCGATGTCGAGCTCGACGAGACCTTCAATGTGCTGCTGTCCAATGCCAGCGCCGGAACCAGTATTGGTGATGGCACCGGCCTTGGCACGATCAGCAATGATGATGTCGCGGCCACGATCTTTTCGGTGAATGACATCACCGCCGCGGAGACCGATGCCGGCACGACGCTGTTTACTTTCACGGTGACGCGCGATAACAGCAGCGGCGCCGCGACCGTGGATGCCGCCACGGCCGACATCAGCGCAACCGCGGGTAGCGACTACGTGGCGATTGCCGCAACGACGCTGAACTTCGCCGATGGCGTGGCGACCCAGCCGTTCGTGGTCACCGTGAACGGCGATACCGATGTCGAGCTCGACGAGACCTTCAATGTGCTGCTGTCCAATGCCAGCGCCGGAACCAGCATCGGTGATGGGACCGGACTCGGAACGATCAACAATGATGATGTCGCGGCCACGGTGTTTTCGGTCAATGACGTGACCTCGGCCGAGACCAATGCGGGCACGACCTTGTTCACCTTTACGGTCTCCCGCAGCAACAGCAGCGGCGCCGCAACCGTCGATGCGGCAACAGCCGACATCAGCGCCACCGCCGGCAGCGACTACATGGCGATTGCTGCGACTACGCTGAATTTCGCCGATGGTGTGGCGACGCAGCCCTTCGTGGTCACCGTGAACGGCGACACCGATGTCGAGCTCGACGAGACCTTCAATGTGCTGCTGTCCAATGCCAGCGCTGGAACCAGTATTGGTGATGGCACCGGCGTTGGCACGATCAGCAATGACGATGGAACCAGCGCGCTGTTTTCGATCGACGATGTGACAGCCGCCGAAACCAATGCGGGTACTACGCTGTTCACCTTCACGGTGAGTCGCGACGACAGCAGCGGCGCCGCATCGGTGCAGGCCGCAACGGCCGATGTCACGGCGACGGCCGGCAGCGACTATGTAGCGATCGCTGCGACCACGCTGAACTTTGCCGATGGCATCGCAACCCAGCCGTTCGCGGTCACCGTCAATGGCGACCTCGGCGTCGAGCCCGACGAGCTGTTCAACGTGCTGCTGTCCAATCCCAGTGTCGGTCACGGCATCGGTGACGGCACCGGCCTCGGCACGATCAGCAATGACGATGCCGCCGCCGTGGAATTCTCGGTGAACGATGTCACCGCCGCCGAGACCAATGCCGGCACCACGACCTTTACTTTCACCGTCAGTCGAACGGTCACCACCGGTGCCGCGTCGGTGCAGGCGGCAACGGCCGATGTTACGGCACTCGCCGGCAGTGACTACGTCGGTGTTGCCGCAACCACATTGAACTTTGCCGATGGAGTCGCCACCCAGCCGTTCAATGTCACCGTCAATGGCGACGTCATGGTCGAGGCCGACGAGACCTTCAATGTGCTGCTGTCCAATGCCAGCGCCGGAACCAGCATCAGCGATGGCACCGGTCTGGGCACGATCAGCAATGACGATGCCGCCGCTGTGGAATTCTCGGTGAACGATGTCACCGCGGCCGAGACAAACGCGGGAACGACCACGTTCACCTTCACCGTCAGCCGCAATGTGACGGCGGGCGCCGTGTCGGTGCAGGCGGCAACCGTTGATATCACGGCAGTCGCTGGCAGTGACTATGTCGCAGTCGCGGCGACAACGCTGAACTTTGCCGATGGTGTCGCCACCCAGCCGTTCAATGTCACCGTCAATGGCGACGTCATGGTCGAGGCCGACGAGACCTTCAATGTCGTGCTCTCCAATGCCAGCGCCGGAACCAGCATCGCCGATGGCACCGGCGTCGGCACGATCAGCAATGACGACGGTGTCAGCGCCCTCTTCTCGGTCGACGACGTCAGCGCTGCCGAGACCAATGCCGGCGCGACCACGTTCACCTTTACCGTCAGCCGCGATGACAGCACGGGCGCGGCCTCGGTGCAGGCGACAACAGCCGACATTACCGCACTCGCGGGCAGCGACTATGTGGCGATCGCAACGACGACACTGAACTTTGCCGATGGTGTCGCCACCCTACCCTTTGCGGTCACGGTCAATGGCGACGTGATGGTCGAATCCGACGAGACCTTCAACGTGTTGCTGTCCAACGCCAGTGCCGGCACAGGCATTGCTGATGGCAGCGGCCTCGGTACGATCTTCAATGATGATGCCGCCGGCGCAGTGTTCTCCATCAACGACATGTCTACGCTGGAGACCGACGCGGGCACGACCACGCTGAGTTTCACGGTCAGCCGCAGCCTCAGCGCAGGCATGGCTTCGGTGCAGGTCGCCACGGTCGATGTCACTGCCCAGGCCGGAGTCGACTACGTTGCCATCCCCGCCAGCGTACTCAGCTTCGCCGACGGCGTCGCATCTCAGCCCCTTGTTGTGACGGTGAATGGCGACGCCGATGTCGAGGGCAATGAAACCTTCAATGTGCTGCTGTCCAATCCCAGCGCCGGTACCAGCATCGGCGACGGCATCGGCGTCGGCACCATCACCGACGATGATTTGCTGGCCGGAGGCAACGCGACACCGGTGCCGGTCGGCGGCATGCTGACCTGGATGGCGCTGCTGGTCCTGATCATGCTGCCGGGTCTCGCTGTCTTGCACCGGCGGCCGTAAGTCAACGAAGCGGGCTCTGGCTGCGATCGCAGTCCGAGCCTGGCCGGCGCGATCAAGCCTGCCGCCGCGAAATGACCAAGGCGACCCGCGCCAGAACCCGGCGCGTCGCGCGCGGAATCGCATGCTGCATCTGCGCGCCCCACCCAGTCGACGTGCATCGCGCTCGCGGCATGGCCCGCGTGCGCAGGTTTCTACGTAAGAGACGACGAGACCCATCCAAACTGCGGGAGCAGCCATATGATTCTTCGTCGTTTCCTCGTCGCAACCTTTCTGTTGTCTTCCGGCTTGCACCCCATGCAGACCCTTGCCGCCGATGGCGATCTCGATCCAAGCTTTGATGGTGATGGCAAGACCTGGTTTGAGTGGCCGAGCAATCTCGTCCAGGTCGAAACCACGGCTGTGCTCGCGCTCGCCGATGGCAGTGTGGTCACCGCGGGATGGGCAGACAACGGCAGCGACAACCGCGACTTCGCGCTGAACAAATTTACCGCCGCTGGCGCACTGGACAGCGGCTTCGGCAATGTCGGCAGCTTGATCACCTCTTTCAATCAGGTGGCCAATGGCGATGATCGCGCGGTTGGCGTCTTTGCCGTCGCGGGCGGCAAGCTGCTGGTGATCGGACAGGCAGATGTCGGCGCACCCGCGTTCAGGCGCCCGGCCTTGCTGCGTCTGCATGCCGACGGTCTGGCCGATACGAGCTTTGGGGCGGGCGGCAAGCGCATCGTCGCAAGTCACCCGCTTGGCGCGAATGCCTCCTTCAGTTTCACGGTCGCGCGGCGTGCACCGGATGGGAAATTGCTGGTTGCGGGCTACTGTCAGAACTGCGGCAATGGCGGCCCACCAGATTTTGTCGTGCTGCGTCTGCTGGCGGAAGGCGATATCGACACCGGCTTCGGCAATGCCGGCTGGGCCAGCCTGGGTCGGATCGAGAGTGGCATGTATCTCAATGAGCAGGTCAGGGACATCGCTGTCGATACCACCGGTCGCGTGCTGCTCGCCGGGACCAGCGAGCTCGACAGCGACCCCAACGATACCGTGCATCCGCTGCTGGCACGCTTCACCGCAAACGGGCAGCTCGACACCACGTTCAACGCGACTGGCTACTTGCAGATCGATCTGCTCGGAAGCTGGGGCGCATCTGCCATCGCAGTGGACCCAATCACTAACGGGCCAATCATTGCGGTGAACCTGGTCAATCCCGGTGCCGCCACACCCGCCACCGCCCTGATGCGCCTGAGCAGCAGCGGCGTAATCAACTCAGCCTTTGGTGACAGTGGCCTGGTCGATCTGACCCGCGACGAAGGCAGTCATCTTGATGCGCTGATCATCCGCGCTGACCGTCGCATCATGGCTGCTGGCTGGATCGACCCGAACGGTACCGGTCAACGCGACTTCTACCTTGCGCGCGTGCTGGCCAACGGCGATCTCGACAACAGCTTTGACGGCAATGGCGTCAAGCGTGTGCCCTTCGATATCGTGACCAACGCCTTTGATCAGGCGAATGCAATCACCCTGTCCAACGAACGCGCGGTGGTGGCCGGCAGCATCAACGCCACTCAGGCACAAACGGCCTATGCGACCGGCGTGTTGCGCTTGCAGTCTTTCCTGCTGTTCGACAACGGCTTCGAATGAGCTGAAGCCCTGTCCTGGCAGCTTCTACGGCGCGCATTGGCGGGTTTATGCTGCGATTGGGGTTTAGAGAGAGACCCCGCCGATGGAGCGTCCCGATGAAGCTGAATGCCTCGCTGTTGGCAGTCCTGTGTGCAGTCGCAGGCGCGGCTACGGCTGCGCAAGTGGATCTGGTCGCACCCGCCGGCAGTGGACGCTTTGGCGAACAGGTGCACGCGCTGCCAAACGGCAATTTCGTGGTCAGTGACCCGGGATTCGACAGCCTGACGCAGACCGACGTCGGCGCCGTCCATCTGTACAACCCGGCAGGTGGTTTGATCAGCACGCTCCGCGGCAGCAGTTTTGAAGACAACGTCGGCGGCGGAGTCGTGGTGTTGTCCAACGGCCACTTCGTTGTGATCAGTCCACGCTGGGACGATGCCGTCGGCGCGATATCCGAGGCTGGCGCGGTGACCTGGGTCGATGGCAGCACTGGCTTGAACGGGACCGTATCGGCCGGAAATTCGTTGATCGGATCGCGCGACGGCGATTCCATAGGCCGTGGTGGCGTAGTGGGACTGGCCAATGGTCACTATGTCGTACGCAGTCAGGAATGGGACGACGGCGTGATCGCCGATGTCGGCGCGGTGACCTGGGTGAATGGCAGCAGCGGCAGCAGCGGCCTGGTGACAACCGCCAACTCCCTGATCGGCAACGTTGCCGGCGACCGCTTCGGCGATGAGGGACCGGTCCTGCTCGGCAATGGCAATCTGGTATGGCGCTGTCCCGGTTGCGATATCGCGGGTGTCAGCGATGCCGGCGCGGTGACCTGGATGAATGCCGCGACGGGGCGGCTTGGCGCCGTCTCGGCGAGCAATTCCCTGGTCGGCGCCAGCGTCGACGATAATGTCGGTACCGATCAGCGCGGCCTGGGTGTCTACGCCCTGAGCAATGGCCACTATGTCGTCGTCAGCACCGGTTGGGATAATGCAGCGGCGCTCGATGCCGGTGCGGTGACCTGGGCCGATGGCACTGTCGGACTCAGCGGTGTGGTTGGTACCGGCAACTCTCTGGTCGGAACACGGAACAGCGATCAGATTGGCAATGCCGGCGTGGTCGGATTGGGCAATGGCCACTACGTCGTGGTCAGTGACCAGTGGTTTCTGAGTGACACGATGTCCGTGGGCGCGGTGACCTGGATCAACGGCAACGGTCCGCACATAGGCACCGTGGCCGCTTCCAATTCGCTGATCGGCAGCGGACCGCAAAGCAGGATCAGCAGCGCTACCGCATTGAGCAACGGTCACTATGTGGTGTCCAGCCCAAGCTGGGACAACGGCGCCACGACCAATGTCGGCGCGGTCACCTGGGGCGATGGAACTACCGGGACGGTTGGGGTGATCAGCAGCAGCAATTCGCTGATCGGTCTGCAAAGCAATGACGCTGTCGGACAGGTCACTGCTCTCGCCAATGGCAACTACGTGGTTGCTGCCCCACAGTTCAACAACGGCGCGGCAATCGATGCGGGCGCGGTCAGCTTCGTGCTCGGCAACGGTCCCCGCGTCGACGTCGTCTCCGCGGCGAACTCATTGCTTGGCAGCAGCACCAACGATCATGTCGGCGGTACCGGCGTCACCGCGCTCAGCGATGGCAATTATGTTGTCAGCAGTTTCGAGTGGAACAATGGCGGAATCGTCGATGCGGGCGCGCTGACCTTCGCGAGCGGCAGCGGCGGTTTGATCGGGCTGGTGTCCCCGATGAATTCGCTGATCGGCGCCAGCACTGGAGACCGGATTGGATTTGGAGGAATCAGCGCGCTCGGCTTGGGTGGCTACCACGTGAGCAGCCTGGAATTTGATCAGGGTGGTCTGACCGATGCCGGTGCCAGCACTTGGGTACGCACGGCGAGCGCACGCGTCGGTGTGGTCACGGCGCAGAACTCGTTGATCGGCAGCAGTGCCCTCGATCAGATTGGCAACTTCGGCATAACCGAACTCGCCAGCGGTGACTTCGTCGTCCTGAGCGCCAACTTCCGCAATGGTCCGGTCGCCGGCGCTGGCGCGGTGACCTGGTTGCGCAAGGAAGGATCGCTGCGCGGCATCATCGACCTCAACAACAGCGTGATCGGCAACACCGATAACGCAGGCCCCAGCCTGAACTTCGATCACGAGCCGATCACCGATCGACTGATCGTCGGATTGCCAGGAGACAATCGGGTCACCCTGTTCTCGATCCCGCCTGAGGCGGTGTTTGCCAATGGGTTTGAATAGGCTGCCGCAGTCGATTCACGCATGCTTGCGCGCCGCTGCGCCTCGGCGCCTCGGCGCTCTCGCGGTTTTGCGGTAGCAACCTCCTCGGTCGCCCAACACTAAAAACAAAAGCCCGCTTGCGCGGGCCTCTGCTGGATTCAGCGCTGGATCGAAGCAGGCTCAGTCGAGCATGTTGTTGACGGCCTGGATGTCGGCCACATCGATTGTGCCGGCGGATTGCTTCAGACGCAGATTGCTGAGAATGAAGCCATGACGGGCGCGGGCATACTCGCGTTCAGCGGCGAACTGCTGTTGCTGGCTGAGCAGTACGTCGACGATGGTTCGGGTACCCACTTCGAAACCGGCTTGGGTGGCCTCAAGTGCGCTCTGCGCAGAGACCAGCGCCTGTTTGCGGGCTTCGACTTCGCTGACCCCGGCCACGGCCGAGCGGTAGGCGCTACGCGTCTGCCGCACCGTGGCACGACGGGTCTGCTCAAGCGCATCGCCGCTGGCATCACGATCATAGATCGCCTGCTTGTAGCGGGCATTGGTGGCGCCACCGGAGAACAACGGCACATTGAGCGTCAGCGTGAATGAGGTACTGCTCGGATCACGCACGGAAAACGGACCGACATCACCGCTGCTCTGCTCCTTGCCATAGCTGCCACCGAGTGACAGATAGGGAAGATGATCCGACCACGCACTCTTGGCATTGGCGGACGCTGCATCCACTTGATTCTGCTGCGCAGCCAGGGACGGGCTGTTGGCGATCGCGGTTTCTACCCACTGTTCGGCATCGGCGGGTTGCGGAGCCTTCAATTCGATTTCGGCCTTCAGAGGCTTGACCGCATCGAGCGGCCGACCGGTGATCTCGATCAGGGCTTCGAAGGCATCGTCGAGGGCATTGCGCGACAGGATTGCAGCCGCACGCGCACCGTCGAATCGCGCACGCGCTTCATGCACGTCGGTGATCGCGGTCAGGCCCACTTCGAATCGCTGATCGGCCTGTTCGAGCTGACGACCGACGGCACGCTCTTCGGCCTCGGCGGAAGTCACATTGGATTGTGCGGTCAGCACGCCGAAATAGGCCTCGGCAACCCGGTAAAGCAAGCTGTCGAGCGCGGCATCATAGTCGGACACACCGCGGGCTGCCTGGAAGCGAGCGGCCTTCAGATTCATATAATTGCTGTGCCGGTAGATGCTCTGCTGCAAGCTCGCGCCATAGCTGCGGTTGCGGCTGTCCGAGCTGAAACCGACGTCACGGCCGAGTTCCTCGCTGAAGATCGTGCCATCGGTCGTGCTGCGCCGCGCATCCCAGCTGGCATTGAGTTGCGGCAACAGCGCTGAACGCGCCAGCGGCACGTTCTGACCCGCGCTCAGCTGCCGCGACTCGGCAGCGGCGAGCTGCGGATCGCTGGCGCGCGCCAGTTCATAGACCTCAAAGAGGTCGGCCGCGGAAACCGAGGCGGAGACCGCCAGGGCGAGAGCGGAAATTACAAAACGATTCAACATGATCAATCCTTGTTATGAACCCGCTTACAGCGCGAAGCGCTTGGGCGGAGCAGCGTTGACGAGGTAGGGCAATTGGGTTTCAAACAGACTCTGCTCGCGATAGGCATCGGTACCGATGCGGGTAATCACGACAGCCTCCATGACCGGCGCTTCACCGCGCACCAGAAACAGACGGCCACCGGGCTTCAGCCAGCGACGAAACTTTTCCGGTTCGCGATAGACCGCGCCGGTGAGGGCGATGGCATCGAACTCGCGTTCCGGCGTAAAACTCCCCAAAGCATCCGCAGTCACCACGCTGGCATTGCTTGCGCGCGCCTCCAGCAATTTCCGCCGCGCTCTTTCGGCGAGGTCGGCATGAATTTCCACACTGAGTACATCGCGTGCCAGAAAGCCGAGGCAGGCGGTGATGAAGCCGCTGCCCGTGCCGATCTCCAGCACGCTGTCGCTGGCCTGCAGGGCCAGCCCCTGCAGCATTCGACCCTCGACCACCGGCGCCATCATCGACTCGCCATGGCTGAGTGGCAGGGCGGTGTCAGCGAAGGCGAGATCACGGTACTCGTCGGCGACAAAATTCTCGCGTTGCACCTTGCTCAAGGCATCGAGCACGCGCATGTCGACAACATCCCAGGGACGCACCTGCTGTTCGACCATATTGAAGCGGGTACGTTCGAGATCAAGATTCATAGATTGCAGTTCCAAACCGGAATGAAGGCGCCAAGTTTGGGCCTTCGCTCCTTTTCCGGCAAGTTGAATGATTGCAAGACATTGATTTTTCAGAGAGTGCAGGAAGTCACTGACAGCGATTGACGGCTGTCAGATCGCTCAGCGACCGCCCGCGACCTCAATCTCATCGCCCGGCCAAGGATCCACGCCCAGATGGTCGGGACGTACACGGGGCCGTTTGACCTTGAACCAGGCGGCGTACAAGGCCGGAAGGAACAAGACGGTGAGCACGGTGGCCACGGTCAGTCCGCCCATGATCGCCACCGCCATCGGACCGAAGAATGCACTCCAGGCCAGCGGAATCATTGCCAACACGGCCGCCAGCGCGGTCAGCACGATCGGTCGGAATCGACGTGTTGTGGCGCCGACCACGGCATCCCAAGGCGCCTGCCCGGCGCTGATGTCCTGGTCGATCTGATCGACCAGGATCACCGAGTTGCGCATGATCATGCCGGCCAGGGCAATCGTGCCGAGCATGGCGACAAAACCGAACGGTACCCGGAACACCAGCAGGAACAGGGTGACGCCGATCAGGCCAAGCGGCGCCGTCACGAATACCAGGAAGGTCCGCGAAAAGCTCTTCAGCTGGATCATCAGCAGGGTCAGCACGGTAATGATGAAGAGCGGCACACCGGCGGCAACCGATTTCTGTCCGCGCGCGCTGTCTTCGACCGTGCCACCGAGCTCGAGCAGATAGCCGTAGGGCAACTTGGCGCGAATCTCATCGAGTTCGGCATTGACCTGGGCAGTCACGGTCGGCGGCTGGATCTGGCCGTAGACGTCACCGCGTACGATCACCGTCGGCAGCCGATTGCGTCGCCACAGCACGCCCTCTTCGAGGCCATATTCGAGGTGGGCGATCTGCGCCAGCGGCACGCTCTTGCCCGAGGGCGTCGGTATCGCCAGGGAGTCGAGCAGGCTGAGCTTGGCGCGCTCCTCAGCGGGACCGCGCAGCACGACATCGATCAGCTCGTTGCCTTCACGATACTGGGTGATGCGCGAACCCGAGATCGAACTCTGCAGAAAATTGGAAAGATCCTGCGAACTCACGCCGAGCACGCGCGCCCGATCCTGATCGATCGACAGTCGGATCACCTTGCTCGGCTCCTCCCAGTCCAGATGCACGCCGGACAGATTCTTGTTGGCGCGCATGACCTGGGCAACTTCGCGGGCGTACTTGCGCACCGTCTCGACGTTTTCGCCAGACACGCGGAACTGCACCGGAAAGCCCACGGGCGGTCCGTTTTCCAGCCGGGTCACCCGTCCGCGCAGTTCGGGGAAGTCGTATTCGAACACCTTGACCAGATCAGCGCGGAGGGTTTCGCGCGCTTCGATCGAGGTGGTCAGCACGACAAACTGGGCAAAGCTCGCCTGCGGCAACTGCTGATCGAGTGGCAGGTAGAAGCGCGGCGAGCCGGTTCCGACGTAGGCCACATAGTTGTCGACGCCCTTCTGCTTTTCGAGGAAGGCCTCCATCTTGATGACCGCGTTTTCGGTGGCGTGGATCGAACTGCCTTCGGGCAGTTTCAGATCGACCATCAGCTCCAGACGCGTCGAGGCCGGGAAGAACTGCTGCTGGACAAAGCGGAACGAGAACATCGACACCAGCAGCAACGCAATGGTCGCCAGGATCACCGTCTTGCGGTGATCCAGGCACCACTCGACGGTCTCGCGGAAGCGCTTGTAGAACGGCGTGTCGTAGGGGTCGTGGGCTTCGGCGCCTTGGCCGCCGGCGAGACCGTGCTCGGGCAACAGACGATAGCCGAGGTAAGGAATCACGATCACTGCCGCAATCCAGCTCAACAGCAACGCAATGGTCACCACCTGGAAGATCGAACGGGTGTACTCGCCGGTGCCCGACTGCGCGGTCGCGATCGGCAGGAAGCCGGCCGCAGTGATCAGGGTACCGGTCAGCATCGGGAAGGCTGTGCTGGTGTAGGCGAAGGCAGCAGCTCGAAAGCGATCAAAGCCCTGTTCCAGTTTCACCGCCATCATCTCGACCGCGATGATCGCATCGTCAACCAGCAGACCCAGCGAGAGCACCAGGGCACCGAGGGAAATCTTGTGCAGGCCGATGCCAAAGAACTGCATGCAGGCGAAGGTCATCGCCAGTACCAGAGGAATGGTCAGGGCAACGACCAGGCCAGTGCGGAATCCGAGCGAGAAAAAGCTCACCGCCAACACGATCAGCACCGCGATCGCGAGCGTCTCGATGAATTCGGCGATCGAACTGCGCACCGCCTTGGGCTGGTCGGCCACGCGGGCCAGTTCAAGCCCGACTGGCAGGGTCGCGCTGATCCTTCCGGTCGCTTCATCGAGCAGTCGACCCAGTTGCACGATGTCGCCGCCGGGCTTCATGGCGACGGCGATGCCGAGCGCCTGCTTGCCGAGGAAGCGCATTCGCGCCTGTGGTGGATCGACGAAGGCACGATGCACATCGGCGACGTCGCCAAGCCGGAACAATCGACCGTTGGCGCGGATATTGATATTGCGGATCGCATCGACGGTCTCGAAGGCTCCGCTGGTACGCAGATAAATGCGGTCGCTGCCGGTCTCGAAACTGCCCGCCGGCGTTACTGCATTCTGCGATTCCAGCTGGCGCACGACATCCTCGAAGGGAATGCCGAAGGTCGACAGTTTGGCATTGGAGATCTCGACGAAGACGCGCTCGTCCTGCAGGCCGAGCAACTCCACCTTGGCGACGTCAGGTACGCGCAACAACTGCAACTGGAGGCGTTCGGCGTAGCGCTTGAGCAGGGCGTAATCGTAGCCATCACCGATCAATGCGTAGATATTTCCGAAGGTGTCGCCGAATTCGTCGTTGACGAAGGGCCCCTGCGTGCCTGCTGGAAACGTATGGCGGATATCGCCGAGCTTCTTGCGTACCTGGTAGAAGGTATTGGGCAAAGCCTTGGATGGCAGCGAATCCTTGGCGACCAGGAACACATTGGATTCTCCCGGTCGCGAGTAGCTGCGAATGAATTCGAAATCGGGCAGCTCCTGGATTTTCTCTTCGACCCGATCGGTGATCTGGCGCGCGACCTCGTCTGCCGTGGCGCCTGGCCACATCGTGCGTACGACCATCACCTTGAAGGTGAACGGCGGATCCTCGGACTGGCCCAGGGCACGGTAGGACATGATGCCGACCACCGCCATCACCAGTGAAAAAAACAGCACCAGGGGCCGATTGGACAGGGCCCAGGCCGAAAGATTGAACCCGGAACTGGGCAGGTCCTGCGCAGGCGTGGTGGACTGGCTCACATCATCACCGCGCGGTTTTCGCGATCGATCGGCTGCACTTGCTGGCCACTGACCAGCTTGTGCACACCGGCGGTGACAATCCAGTCACTTGGTAGCAGGCCGGAAATCACGCTGACACCATCCTCGCGGTATTTGCCAATGCGCACTTCGCGCAGGCTGACCTTGCGCGTCTGTGGATCGATCACCCAGGCCGCGGGCTTGCCGTCCTTCTCATGCAGCGCGGCCAGCGGAATCAACACCGCTGCCGGTGTATTGGCATCGGTAAAGAACACGCGTGCGGTCATACCGAGCTGCACGCTTTCGTCGGGCTGATCGAATCCGACCCGGACTGCATAGGTACGCGTCGCTGCGTCGGCCTCGGAAGCGACTTCACGGATCTGTCCTGCGTAGCGCTTGCCGCCCTCTGACCATAGTTCAAGAATCAGCTGACGACCCGGCTTGAACTCCGCATAACGCGACTCGGGCACATCGATCTCGACTTCCAGTTCGCCTGCCTGGGCCAGCGAGACCACGGGTGTTCCCGGTCCCACCACTTGACCGATCTCGGCATTGACCGAGGTGATCACACCGTCGGCATTGGCGAGCAGGCGGGTGTAACGACTCTGGTTGCGCGACACTTGCATCTGTGCCTGGGCCTGCTCGTGTCGCGCCTTCGCTGCCTTCTGCTGATTGACCCGCGCGTCGAATAGGGTCTTGCTGACGTAATTTTTTTCCAGCAACTGGCGATGGCGTTCGAGTTCGGCGTCGGCCAGCGCAAGATCGGCAGCGGCCGAGGCCACGGCGGCCTGCGAAGAGTTCAAAGCCAGCATGGCATCCTCGGGCGCCAGGGTCGCAAGCACATCGCCCTTGCGTACGCGCTCACCGTTGTTGACCGGTCGCGTCTCGATTTTGCCGCCTATGCGAAAGCCGAGCATGGTCTGGTAGCGCGCCCGCACATCGCCGGAATAGGTCTCGATGGCGAGCGATTCCAGCGGCACCGGCTGCGCGGCAATGGCCGGACGTACCGGCTCGACGACTTTCTCGCCGCCACCACAGGCGCCGAGCAGCAAACTCAGGGCGATCAGCGCGGACCGGGGAAAAGAGCGCAGGGTTTGGCGAGACATGGAGGACTCCGAAACAGTATGGACTGGACGATTTAGTGGACCAGGCGGTATGCTAAAGATACTAAACCGAACTGTCCAGTATTGTTTTTATGAATCCAAACCCGCTCAACAAGCCCGCCCCAGGCCGACCCAAGGACATGGAAAAGCGCGCCGCCGTGCTTGAGGCCGCCAAGACGCTGTTCGTCTCGCGTGGCTTCGAAGGAACCAGCATGGATGCGGTTGCGGCCGAGGCGGGGGTGTCAAAACTCACCGTTTACAGCCACTTCGGCGACAAGGACACCCTGTTCAAGTCGGCCGTCCAGTCGCGCTGCGAACAGCAAATGCCCGAACAGATGTTCCATGTGCCGCGCGGCACGCCGATCCGCAAAGCCTTGCTGGCCTTGGCGCAGGGCTTTCACGAATTGATCCATAGTCCCGAGGCGATCGCGCTGCACCGGATGATGATCACGAACTCGGGGCAGTCGACGCACCTCGCCGAACTGTTCTTCGAAGCCGGACCCAAGCGGACGCTGGAAGGCTTCGAGGGATTTCTGGTCGAGGCGATTGCCGACGACCAGTTGGAGATCGATGACCCGGCACGCGCCGCTGGCCACTTCCTGGTCCTGCTCAAGGGACTCAGTCATATGCGCCAACTGGTCGGTTGCGCCTGTCCGATGGAACCCAGCGAAACGGCGGCCCATATCAGCAGTGTGGTAGACCTGTTTTTGCGCGCCTACCAGCCGCGTAGCTGAGTCGAAACCTGCGGCCCCCGGCGCTGGTCGACTCCCGTGGCGCTGGCAGCGACATGCTCAGCGGGTATATGGCCATGCCCTTCGATCCTTTCCGCGTGGGCCACCCGCATCTCTAGGATGAATCCATCCTGAGAGATTCCGATGAAGCCTGCTGTCACCTCCCTTGCCGATGCCCTGCCCCAGATCGCCGGTCTGCGGGACAAGCTCGCCTGGCTCAGCGAGGGTCTGGATGCGCGTTCCCTGCTGTGGATCTCGGGCTATGCCGCTGGCCTGGCCGCGGCACGGCCCGCTGGCGAGCTTGATGCCGCGCTCATTGCGAACGAAGCCAGCGCATCGCCAGCGCTAAGCATTCTGTACGGATCGCAGACGGGCAATGCCAAGCGCGCCGCCGAGAAATTGCATGACCAGGCGCTGGCGGCCGGCATCGCTGCGCGTCTGCTGCGCCTGGATCAATACGGCGCCAAGGACCTGCAGAAGGAGCGCGCAGTCTGGCTGGTGCTGAGCACGCAAGGCGATGGCGATCCCTCCGATGACGCGCGGCGCTTTATCGAAGTGCTGAACTCCAAGCGTGCCCCACAGCTTCCGCAACTGCGTTATGCCGTGCTTGGGCTCGGTGACTCGTCCTATCCCAAGTTCTGCGAAGTTGCACGTCAAGTCGACGAACGTCTGGCCGAACTCGGTGGCGAGCGCTGGCTCGCGCGCGGCGAGGCCGATGTCGACATCGTCTCGGTCAGCGAGCCCTGGGCGGAGCAGGCACTGAAACTCGCCCGCGACGCCCTGGCCTCGGCGCCCGGCGCGGGCCGCGTTACTGCACTGCGTTCCCGCAGTGCCGCTGGCAGCTGGCACCGGGATCAACCCTACGCCGCCGAAGTGATCGCCAACCAGCGCATCACCGGTCGCAGTAGCAGCAAGGACATTCGCCATATCGAGCTTTCACTTGCGGATTCTGGTCTGAGCTATGAGCCCGGCGATTCCCTCGGCGTCTGGCCCGAAAACAACGATGCCGCGGTGTCGGCGGTGATCGCCGCAACCGGGCTCGATGCCAGCACGAGCGTGCAGATCGGTGAGCGCAGCCGCAGCCTGGGCGAATGGCTGCGTCATGAGCGCGAAATCGGCAAACTGTCGCGTCCGTTTCTGCTGCGCCTCGCCGAGCGCAGCGGCGACGCCCAATTGCAGCAGTTGCTGGCAGCGGATCAGCGCGCGACGCTGGCGCTCTATCTCTCGACGCATCGCGTGCTGGATGTGCTCGCGGCGCATCGAGCCGAATGGGACGCAGCGTCCCTCGTCGGCGCGCTCGGGCCACTGGCGCCACGACTCTATTCGATTGCCTCGAGTCGCAAGCAGGTCGATGAGGAAGTGCATCTGACCGTCGCCAATATCGGTTGGGACGCGCATGGCCACGCGCATCGCGGCGTCGCCAGCGACTGGCTGTCCTCGCGCATCGCCGATCAGGACAAGGTACGCGTCTATGTCGAGCCCAATGCGCATTTCCGTCTGCCGGCCGATCCGGCGACCGACCTGATCATGATCGGACCCGGCACCGGCGTCGCGCCGTTTCGCGCCTTCGTGCAGGAACGCAGCGCCATCGGCGCCAGCGGACGCAACTGGTTGGTGTTCGGCAATCCGCATTTCTCCAGTGATTTTCTTTACCAGGTCGAATGGCAGGAAGCCCTGCGTCGCGGTCAGCTGCAACGCCTTGATCTGGCGTTCTCGCGCGACCAGGCCGACAAGATCTATGTGCAGCATCGTCTGCGTGCCGAGGGGCGAGAACTCTACGCCTGGCTACAACAGGGTGCCCGGCTCTATGTCTGCGGCGATGCCAGCCAGATGGCGGGCGATGTACACCAGGCCCTGCTCGATGTGATCGAAGGCGAACGCGGTCGCGGTCGCGCCGATGCCGAATCCTATCTGGCCGAACTCGATGCCGGTCAACGCTATCTGCGGGATGTCTACTGATGAGCCACGATACTGCCCTGTCCCCGGTCGAGGGCATCAAGACGCGCAGCCGATTGCTGCGCGGCACCCTGGTCGAAAGTCTGGCCGATGGCGTCACGGGCGCCTTGGCCGAGGACGACCAGACCCTGATCAAGTTTCATGGCAGCTATCAGCAGGACGACCGCGATATCCGCGAGGAGCGTCGCCAGCAGAAACTCGAACCCGCCTACAGTTTCATGATCCGCACCCGCCTGCCCGGCGGTGTCTGCACACCGCAACAATGGTTGGCCCTCGATGCACTCGCCGATCGCTACGCCAATGGCAGCCTGCGCCTGACTACACGCCAGGCATTTCAGCTGCATGGTGTGATCAAGCGCGAACTGAAGGCCACCATTGCGGCGATGAACGCCGTGCTGATCGACACCATTGCTGCCTGCGGCGACGTCAATCGCAATGTCATGTCCGCCGCCAATCCCTACCTCAGCGCAGCGCATGCCGAGGCCCTGCAGTGGACGCGTGCCCTGTCCGAGCATCTCCTGCCCAAAACGCATGCCTATCGGGAAATCTGGCTCGATGGCGAAAAAGTGGAGGCGGCTGAAGAGGAGCCGATGTATGGCCCGACCTACTTGCCGCGCAAGTTCAAGGCGGCGATTGCGATCCCACCGCTGAACGATGTCGATATCTATTCGCAGGATCTCGGCTTTATCGCGGTGATCGAACAGGGTGTGCTGCAGGGTTTCAATCTCTGCGTCGGCGGCGGCATGGGCAGCACGCATGGCGACAGCACGACCTTTCCGCGCCTCGCCGATACGATTGGATTTGTCGCACCCGATCAGTTGCTGGCCGCTGGCGAAGCGGTGCTCACCACCCAGCGCGATTTTGGCAACCGCATCGTGCGCAAGCATGCACGTCTGAAGTACACGATCGAAACGCAAGGCGTGGATTGGTTCCGCAGCGAAGTCGAGCGCAGATTGGGTTACTCGCTGGCGCCGGCGCGGACGGTCCAGTTCGAACACAACGGCGATCGCTTCGGCTGGGTGCAGGGCGAGAGCGGACAATGGCATCTGACCGTGCGTATCGAAGCCGGACGCGTCGCCGATCGCGGTGGTCGCAATTGGCGCAAAGCGCTGGCGGCAATCGCCGAAGTGCATCAGGGCGAGTTCCGTATTACGCCGAACCAGAATCTGGTGATCGCCAATGTTGCGGACGCTGCACGCGCGACCATCGATGATCTACTGCAGGAGCATGGCGTGGACTCCGGCGTGGCGCAGTCGCCGCTGCGACTCAACGCGCTCGCCTGCGTATCGCTGCCGACCTGCCCACTCGCCATGGCCGAGGCCGAGCGCTATCTGCCTGAATTTTCCGGAAAGCTTGAGCAACTGCTGATTGGGCATGGCCTGCGCGATGTGCCGATCGGATTGCGCATAACCGGTTGCCCGAACGGTTGCGCACGCCCGTTTCTCGCCGAGATTGCCCTGGTCGGCAAGGCACCAGGCCGCTACAACCTCTACCTCGGCGGCGATCGTCGTGGTCAACGACTGAATGTGTTGTATCGCGAAAATATCGTCGAGTCCGAAATCCTCGCCACACTCGATCCGCTGCTCGCCGACTATGCGGTGCAACGCGGCAGGGACGAAGGCTTTGGCGACTTCGTGATACGAAGCGGTGTGGTCGCTACCCCGCACAGTGTGGCATCGATGCAGATCGGATCGGAGGCAAGACAGTGAGCCTTCCCGATCTCGAAACTGCCGCGCATGATCTCGAGGCACGCCAGGAGATCAATCGCTGGCTGGAGACCCAGAGCGCCGAATCACGCGTCGACTGGTCGACCTGGACGCTGCCCGGCAATCAGGCGCTGGCATCGAGTTTCGGCGCGCAGTCAGCGGTCTCCCTGCATCTACTGACTCAACGCGTGCCGGATATCCCCGTACTGTTGATGGACACCGGCCATCTGTTCGCCGAGACCTATCGGTTCGTCGATGAACTCGACGCCCGGTTGAAACTCAATCTGCGCGTCTACCGTGCCGCCGAGAGCGCCGCCTGGCAGGAAAGTCGTTACGGGCGCGAATGGGAACATGGCGTCGATGGATTGACTCGCTACAACCTGCGCAACAAGGTTGAGCCGATGCAGCGCGCGCTGCGCGAACTGGAAATCCGTACCTGGTACGCCGGACTGCGCCGCAGCCAGTCCGATTCGCGCCGCCATGTGCCGATCCTTGAACACCGCGACGGCCGCTGGAAATTCCATCCCCTCGCCGACTGGAGCGATCGCGACGTCTGGCACTATCTCACCCGCCACGACCTTCCGTATCACCCGCTCTGGCATCAAGGCTACGTCTCGATCGGCGACCACCACAGCACCATTCCCTGGGCCGAAGGCCTGCGCGAACAAGACACCCGATTCTTCGGCCTGAAACGCGAATGCGGACTGCATGGGTTGGAGGAGGCGCCTTGACGATGCCCCCAGGCATCGTCAGCCGACGACAACGCACGCGCATGGATGCGCGGGCCGGCGCCCTGCACCAGGGATGGTTGCTGCCCAAGTCTCAAACGAAGCCCGATTCGAGGCATCGTCAGCCGACGACAACGCCCAGCCATGGCGAGGGCATGGATGCCCGAGGTAGAGCAACGCAGGAGCAGTTGCCGGATGGCTGGGCCGGCGCCCTGCACCAGGGATGGTTGCTGCCCAAGTCAAAAACGAAGCCCAACCCCAAGCATCGTCAGCCGACGACAACGCACGCGCATGGGTGAAGTGCGGCGCCTTCGACATGCGTTGAATCGCATGTCGAGCCGCACTGAACGCCACGCAAGGATGCGTGGCTGGGCCGCTGCACCAGGGACGGTTCGTTCAGCGTGTGCTCGCCATCGAAACGGACGCACGCGACCAAGCTCCCAACATGCGCGGGCCGGCGCCCTGCACCAAGGATGGTTGCTGCCCAAGTCTCAAACGAAGCCCGATTCGAGGCATCGTCAGCCGACGACAACGCCCAGCCGTGGGTGAGACCTGTCGCTTTCGACATGCGTTGAATCGCATGTCGAGACAGGTCGAACGCCCGCGCCGCGAGGGCATGGATGCCCGAGGTAGAGCAATGCAGGAGCAATTGCCGAATGCGCGGGCCGGACGCCCTGCACCAGGGACGGTGTCGACCTCACTCCTGAACGCAGTTCGACGTATACGCGTCCCAACCACCCTCATCCGGCCCTTCGGGCCACCTTTTCCCGCAGAGCGGGAGAAGGGGACCCAGAGCCCGCTACTTCGACTCCGCTTGATCCCCTCTCCCGCGAGCGGGAGAGGGCAAGGGCAAGGGAAATCTGCCGAGGTGCTGGACGCTGTCGGTCCGGCATCGCCACACACCTCAGCCCAGCTCAAGCCGCAATCGCAAACGCGCCCGGCAGTGGCGAGGTCGACCATACCGGCACACTGAGATTGTCGATCAGCGCCGGGCGCTCGCGGAGTTCCTTCAACAGCGAGCGCGTGATCCGCGGCGCGTAGAGGGAAATGAACTCGGCGACGAAATGGGGCACCACGTCGTTGCGACGCAGGGCGATCCAGGTCGTGCAACGCGGGAACAGGGTCGACACATCGAGTACAGCCAGACTCTCGTGATCGCTGGCTTCGACGGCGACACCGGCGATCAGGCCAACGCCGAGTCGGGCCTGCACATGAGCCTTGATCACATCGGCATCGCGCGCGGTGAAGGCGACATTGGGTTCGAGGCCGCGTTCGGCGAAGGCGTGCAGCAGACTGGAGGTCGGCAGACGCGACGAGCTGTAGCTGATCAACGGGTGTTCGGCGAGATCTTCCAGCGTGATCGGACGCTTGAGCGCGGCCAGCGGATGATCGTGTGGCACCAGAGCGACACGGTGCCAGTGATAGGCCGGAATCGCGAACACGCCTTCGGGCGGGGCACCACTGGTGCTGAACACGGCGACATCGACATCACCGCGGATCAGGCGGGCGGTCGCCTCATCGTGCTCACCGGTCTCTATGTCGATCGATACGTCGGGCAGGCGTTTACGCAGTTCAGCAGCCACCGGCGGCAATACGTAGCGCGCCTGCGTGTAGACCGTGGCAACGCGCAGCGAGCCCGCGTGCGACAGGCGGATATTGGCGGCGACGGTGCGGATCTGGCGCACTTCGGTGATGATGCGGCGCGCATGGACCAGGATGCCCTCGCCGGCTGGCGTCAGACCCTGGATGCTTTTGCCCTTGCGGATGAACAGCGAGACGCCGAGGTATTCCTCGATCTGCTTCAGCTGTTTGGAGAGGCCGGGCTGGGTCGCGTGGACGCGCTCAGCGGCGTGGGTGATATTGAATCCGGCGTCAACGATGGCAACGATGATGCGCAGCTGGTTCAGGGTCATGTCGTATTACTCCAGAACGAGACGAATGGCGAATGCTTGCGATGTCCAAGGCCATGGAGCCTGGACAACAACAACACATCGACATTTGCATTCGGAGTACGGACATGGCGGTGACGCGATCCTGTGCCTGCGTAGCGTTGACGGATGTCGGCTTGTTCACCGACAGCCCGACTATAACCATATGAATTTAGAGTTCAAGCTCTGATCAGACCGATATAGCCAGAGGTCATATGTCGGGACCACGGCATTGGGCATAACTGCATGCAGGCGCGTTATTTCCGCCGGAGCGGCGCTGCAGGCAGTCTCGGACCCATCGAAACTGCGGGATCGGCCATGGACTATTACCCTTTGTTCCTGCGCTTGCACGGCCAACGCGTCGTGCTGATTGGCGGCGGCGCGGTGGCGGCGCGCAAATTCCGACCGCTGCTGGCAGCTGGCGCCGTGGTGAACGTGGTCGCGCCCGAGCTGGGCGCCGAACTGCAGCGTGCGGTCGACGCTGGACAGACTGGTTGGATCGAGGGGCCATTCGCAGCCGCGCATCTCGATGGCGCGCGTCTGGTGATTGCCGCCAGCGATGACGTCGTGGTCAATGCCGCAGTCGCCGCCGCGGCGGAGGCGCGCGGTATCTGGGTCAACGTCGTCGACGATGTTGCCCACTCCACTGCGATCGTGCCTGCAGTCGTCGATCGCAGTCCGGTCCTGGTCGCCGTATCCAGTGGTGGCGCGGCGCCGGTGCTGGCGACCGAAATTCGCGGTCGCATCGAGGCCATGCTGGATCACTCGCTGGGTCCGCTCGCGCGCCTCGCTGCCAAATTTCGATCGCGCGTTTCGGCGCGCATCCGCGACAACGATCAGCGCCGCAGATTCTGGCGTCAGCTGCTCAGCGGTCCGGTTGCCGATGAGGTGCGCGCGGGCCGCATCGACGCGGCCGAGCGCGTTGTCGAGCAGTCGCTCGTGCTCGGTAGCGGCGCGTCCACGCGGGGTCGCGTGCTGCTGGTGGGTGCCGGCCCCGGCGATCCCGGGCTGCTGACCCTGCGTGCGCACCGTGCGCTGCAGGATGCTGACGTCGTGCTGTACGACCGACTGGTGTCGCCGGAGGTACTCGCCATGGGTCGCCGCGACGCGACCTGGATCGAAGTCGGCAAACGGCACGGCGCCGCTGATGCGATCCAACACGACATCGGGCGCCTGATGATCGAGCATGCCCAGGCCGGCAAGATCGTGGTGCGTCTCAAGGGCGGCGATCCGCTGCTATTCGCCCGTATCGAGGAAGAGCTTGAAGTCTTGCGCACGCACTCGATCGCCTTCGAGATCGTTCCCGGCATCACCTCGGCCAGCGCCTGCGCGGCCTATGCCGGTATTCCGTTGACCGCGCGCGACAGCGCCGACGGCGTGCGTCTGATCACCGCAGCGCACTGCCAAACCGGACGCGAGCCCGACTGGCCAAGCCTGGCGCGCAGCGACGATACCCTGGTCGTTTACATGGGCGTATCCAGCATCGGCAACAGCGCGCGCGAACTGATCCGCCATGGGCGATCCGGGCGCACACCCGTTGCCTTCGTCGAGAATGGAAGTCGCAGCGAGCAACGCGTACTGGTGACGCGGCTGGATCAGATGCACGCAACAGCCGAACGCTACCAACTGAGGGCGCCCGCCCTGGTGATCATCGGACAGCAGGCCGAACGCGCGCTGCGCTTTGGCTGGTTTGGCAATGCGGCGATCGATACGCGCGCATTGCCGATCGCGGACTTGCGCGCGGTGGCCTGAATCCCGCCGCGTTTGCGGAGTCGCCGGTGCGCACAGGGTCCGCCATGGCCGTCCCTGGCCATCGATCATCCTGTGCGGCGCGTTACCGAATCAGGGTGCGGCCAGATAGAAGTTGTAGGCGCCACTACCCGAGTACGAAAGCACGCGCCAATAGTAATAGCCGGCGCTGCCGTTGTACTGCACGGTCTCGGTGCTGGACGGGCTGATGCCCTCGGCCACCTTGACCCAGCCACTGCCGCTCCAACGATACAGCTCGATGTCGAAGTCGGCGCTGGCCGGACCGGTCAACCAGCCACGCTGGGTGCCAGCACCCGAGCTGTAGTACTTGCCGTTCGGTTGCGCGTCCCTGTCACCGGTATAGCTGAGCGAACCGCTGTACTTGGTGCAACCGGTGCAGGGCGCGCCATCGGGCGGCGGCGGATCACCACCTCCACCACCGAGTCGCGACTGCACGAAGCGATTGGGCGAACCGACGTCGCCGTCGAAGCCGGAGCTGCCGAGATGGCACGGCCGCTGCTGGCCGAACTGCTGCAAGCCGCGCGCGCCGATGGCATGCACACGCTGGAGGCGGAGACCTGGCTCGCACTGGCTCGGCTTGCCGCCGAAGAAGGCCATTGGTCCGAAGTCGCCGAGGCCGAGACAGCTGCCCGCGCTTTGGCTTCAAGCGAGGACTGGTCGATCAGCAGCGCGCTCGAGATGTTGTTGGCCCTGCGTGCGGCGCAGGCGGGCGACCAACACGCGGCCGCGCAACGACTTGGCGCTCTCGCCCACGCGGCCATGCAGCGCGGCGACGCGCTGACCGAGGTCGAAGCGCAGGCGCTGCTCCACCGGATCGGCCAGACACCGAATTGCTGTGTCCCCAAGGCCAGACGCGAACTGGTCGCTCGCACCGGCCTGCAAGGGCTGCTTGACAGCTGGCAATCGCTGGACGAAAAATCCTGAACTTGAGGACGTGCTGCCGTGCACGCCGCAACTTTACTGACGCGGCCCAGTTGCAGCGGCCTGTTTCGAAGCCACCGAGACCGCCGCTAGGCTGGCACAGCGGGCGCGGGTTTCGATTCCCGAGCGCCCGGCGCGGCCCAATGTGCGCCGCGGGCAGGGATGGGCTGCGCCATGCGCCTCTGTTCTGGCACCATGGACCACTCAGCCACGCACAGCGCAAGCCGGCGCTGTCGTTCGCTATGGAGTTGAATCAGGCAATGACGTACAGCACATCAGGATGGCCACTGCGGCGGGAAAACGAACCGCCCCAACGGCGCGACGAGGCTGCGCCTGGCCTGCGGGGCCCCTGGTCCGCCCGTGCAGTGCGCGCAGACATCGTTGCTCCCGCCCGAGATGCAGCGCGCTCCGATGCAGCCGCGTAACGATCGCATCAAATCGCTGGCCGCGATGTCACGGTTTCGCGTCGGCCCGCTGCTGGTCCAGCCCGATCAACTGTTGATCATTCACGACGGCAGCGAGATCGCGCTCGAGCCCCGCATGATGGAAGTGCTGGTTGCTCTGGCCGAGCATGCGGGCGAAGTCATCAGCGCCGAACAGCTGCTGATCGAAGTCTGGCGCGGCAGCTTCTATGGTGATAACCCGGTCCACAAGGCGATCGCGCACCTGCGCCGACTGGTCGGCGACGATAGTCGCGCGCCACGTTTCATCGAGACCATCCGCAAGCGCGGCTATCGCCTGATCGCCAAGGTCAGCTTCCCCGACGACTATCGTCGCGCTGCGATCCAGACCAGCGCCTGGTCAGGTCGCAGCCCCTACGTCGGGCTGTCCGCGTTCGATGGCGATCATGCCAGCGTTTTTTTTGGACGTAGCCGACTGACCGCCGAGTTGCTGGCGGCCATGCGCAGACAGATCGACAACCAGGGACGCTTTGTGCTGATGGTTGGCGCAAGCGGTTGCGGCAAGACCTCACTGTTGCATGCGGGCGTTATTCCGCTGCTTCAGCAAGACGGCGGCTTTGATGGCACGCGCGCGTTGGCCGTCGCCTGCTGCGATCTTGCCGGCGCGCACGGTGGCGACGTCCTCAGCCATCTCGCCGCCGCACTGCTGCAATGGACACACGGCGATCGCCCGGTATTCGCGGCACAGTCGCCCACTGATCTGGCACGCGCACTGGTCGAGCAACCGGCAATGCTCGCCGAAGCCATCGAGCAGGCGATGATCCGCCACCCGATTCGCGATCTTGCGGAAACGCCACGCGCGCATTTTCTGCTGGTGATCGATCATGCCGAGGCCTTGGTGGCCGAGCCCAGCATCCGACGGGATGAGCGGCGGGATTTCGAGCGGGTACTTGGTGCACTCTGCGAGAGCCCACGCGCCCTGGTCACGATGATCACCCGCAGCGATTTCTACCCTGCCCTGATCGAGGCCCTGCCCGAATTGGCCGAGCGCAAGGGCGGCGACGGCCACGTCGACGTGCTGACACCGCGACCTGGCGAGATCGCCCAGATCATTCGCGGCCCCGCCCTGCTGGCCGGGCTGACTTTCGAAGAGGACGCGCAGACCCTGTCACGCCTCGACGATGTGCTGCGCGATGCCGCCAGCACGCATCTTGACGCGCTGCCCCTGCTTCAACACACGCTGCAATCCCTTTACGAGCAGCGCGATGAAGCGGGCGAACTGGGCTTCAGCGCCTATCGAGCGATCGGCGGACTCGAAGGCGCACTGACCCATCGCGCCGAACATGTTTTCGCCACGCTTCCGTCCAACGCTCAGCAGAGTCTCGAAGCGGTTCTGTCGCGACTCATCGTGATCCAGGCCGACAATGAAAGCATCAGCGCCCGGCGCGTTGCGACCTCCGCCCTGCCCGACGAGGGCGCCCGCATCCTGGTCGAAGCCTTCATTCGGGCCAGACTCTTCATTGGCGAACTGAGCGACGGCCGCCCTGCCTTTGGCGTTGTCCACGAGTCCCTGTTGCGACAGTGGCCGCGTGTGCGTGAATGGGCACAGGACAACCGGCGTCTGTTGCAGGCACGCGCGCGGTTGCAACGCGCCGCCAGACGCTGGGCCGAGGAAGGCCGTCGCAATGATCATCTGCTCAATCCCGGGCGACCGCTGAGCGAAGCTCTGGAAGCAGCTCAGCGCCTGCCCGATGAGTTGAGCGGCGATGAACGCGCGCTGCTCGGCGCCTCCGAACATCAGCAGCAACGCAGGCGCTGGCTGAAAGTCGGCGCCACCGTCACCCTCGCCATGCTCGCCATCGTCGCCAGCGGGCTCGCCGTATTTGCCCAGCGCGCACGCAACGAAGCCGAGCAGCGTCGCGAGGAAGCACTGCGACTCAATGAGTTCATGCTCGGCGACCTGGCCGACAAATTGCGACCCCTGGGGAATCTGGCGTTGCTTGACAGTATTAGTGGCGCCGCGCTGGCCTCGCTCGACCGGCAGCCGGATGGGCAGTTGCAGACCGCCGATCTGATCAATCGCTCGCGTGCATTGCGCACGCTGGGCGAAGTG
>JAYSZM010000077.1:0-86519 GCA_043738015.1 Lysobacterales bacterium | reverse complement strand
CGAAGCCGGAGTGGTACTCCCAAGGGGAATCGAACCCCTGTTTTCGCCGTGAGAGGGCGACGTCCTGGACCGCTAGACGATGGGAGCGTGGCTTGAGGCCGGGTAAAAGAGCGGCGTAGTATAGCGACTGTTTTCAATCGGACAAGTCCGTTACGCTGGGCAGCCTGATTCATACCCGCGATCTCCGCGCCAGATGCCCCCGCCTACACATGCTGAAACGATTATTTGATCGCGCCTTCCGCCGCGGCAAGCCAGCAACGGCCGCGCCAGCGATGTCCGGTGCGCTGCCCGATGATGTCGAGGCAAACCTCGTCAGCGTGCCGCGTGAACAGCACTCGATCTCCCGGCGAAATATCAGTCCCAACGCGCTACGGGTTCTTTACAAGCTCCGCGACGGTGGCTTTGCCGCCTATCTCGTCGGTGGTGCGGTTCGGGATCTGCTGCTCGGCGGCCATCCCAAGGACTTCGACGTCGCCACCGACGCGCACCCTGAACAGGTGAAGCAACTCTTTCGCAACTGCCGGCTGATTGGCCGTCGGTTCCGGCTTGCTCACGTGCATTTTGGTGCCGAAATCATTGAGGTCGCCACCTTTCGTGGCACCGAGGACGATGGCAGCGGTGCGCGCGAGCTGGTCGATGGCCGAATCGTGCGCGACAACGTCTATGGCAGCATCGAGGAAGACGCGGTGCGCCGCGATTTCACTATCAATGCGCTCTATTACGCGGTTGAGGATTTCTCGGTCCGCGACTACGTCGGTGGGTTCAAGGACGTGCAGGAGCGGGTGCTGCGGCTGATCGGAGACCCGGATCGTCGCTTTCGCGAGGATCCGGTGCGGATGCTGCGCGCCGCACGTTTTTCAGCAAAGCTCGGTTTCTCCATTGACCCTGCCGCAGTCGCAGCGATGGCTCGACTGCGCCAGTTGATCGTCGACGCGCCGCCCGCCCGCCTTTTTGACGAGTGCGTGAAATTGTTCATGGCGGGCCATGCTTTGCAGAGCTTCAGGGTGCTGCGCGATCTGCAATTGCTCGACGCCCTGCTGCCTGCCAGCGCCGAGGCCGTGCGCCGCGATCCCGCGGCACTGATGCTGGTCGAATCCGCATTGCAAAGCACCGACGAACGCGTTCGTGACGGCAAGCCGGTCACGCCGGCCTTCCTGTTTGCTGCGTTGCTGTGGCCTGCCATGCAGGCTGCCGTCGCGCGCAGGGAAGCCTCCGAGGGAGCCGATGCCTGGGTGTCCGCCGCCCAGGAAGTGGTCAGCGAACAGTGCTCACGTATCGCCCTGCCCAAACGATTTTCTTTGCCCATGCAGGAGATCTGGTTGCTGCAGCCCCGCCTCGATGCCTGTCTGCGCAAACGGGCAGGGCGCTTGTTGGCGCACCCGCGGTTTCGTGCAGCCTACGATTTTCTGTTGTTCCGGGCGCATGCTGACGAACGCCTGGGCGCGGCGGAGCAGTTCTGGACCGAACTTCAAGGCGGATCGCCACCAGAGGCGGTGGTGCGCGTCTCAATGGCATCCGGCGCAGCACCGCGCGACGAGTCCGCGGCACCACGCAAGCGACGCAAGCGGCGTCGCAAGCCGACATCGGGCCAGGGGTCGTCGGTATCACCAGATTCCGCAGGTGATTGATGTCTTCGGCCATCAGCGAGGTTTCCTACGTCGGGCTTGGCGCCAATCTGGGAGATCCCGAACTGCAGATCCGGCAGGCGACGCAAAAGCTTGAGTCCCTAGCCGGTGTGCGTGTTTGCGGAGTGAGCGCGCTCTACAGCAGCGCGCCCTGGGGTTTACGTGATCAACCCGATTTCGTCAACGGCATCGTCGCCATCGATGCGGTGTTGTCGCCGCGGGTTCTGATCGAGTCGATGCTGGCGATTGAGCGTTCGCTGGGACGCAGTCGTGACGGTACGCGCTGGGGTCCGCGCCGGATCGATCTTGACCTCATCCTGTTCGGCGATCGCGTGCTTTCGACGGCGGAGCTCGCCATTCCGCATCCGCGTTTTTGCGAGCGCGCCTTTGTGCTGCTGCCCTTGATCGAGCTGGCCACCCGCCTCGGTGATCCACGCGTGCCGCAGTGGCAACAGGAGCTGAGCAAACTCCCTCATGCCGATGTGGTAAGAATGCCGGTCGAATCCACTCCCTTGCTTTGGTCGGACCGCGCAGCTGCGCACAGCCCCAGGACAACGTCATGATTGCCGCCGATTCCGCCGTCGCAATTCCGCTGATTACCGTGCCGACACTTCGAAAAATGAAGGCTGATGGCGAGCTGATTGCCGCTGCTACAGCCTATGACGCTAGCTTCGGCGCTGCGCTTGACCGCTGTGGCGTTGATCTGGTGCTGGTCGGTGATTCCCTCGGGATGGTGGTGCAGGGACATGCCAACACGCTGCGTGTGGACCTCGAGCAGATGATCTATCACTGCGCGGCAACGGCGCGTGGCGTTCGTCGCGCCTTGCTGGTCGCGGACATGCCGTTTGCAAGTTATCCGGAGCCCAGTGTCGCTTTCCGCAATGCCGCGCGGCTGCTCGCCGAGGGCCAGGCGAGCATGGTCAAGCTCGAGGGCGACGGTCCAGTACTCGAATCGATCCGCTATCTGAGCGAACGGGAGATCCCGGTCTGCGCCCATATCGGAATGACTCCGCAATCGGTGCTGCGTTTTGGAGGCTTCCGGGTGCAGGGCCGCAACGAGTCAGCCGCTGCGCGCATCCGCGACGCGGCGGTTGCAGTCGAGCAGGCGGGCGCCGAGATTCTGGTCCTCGAGTGCGTACCGTCAACGCTTGCCGCCGAGTTGCGTGCGCTGGTGTCGATTCCGGTGATCGGGATCGGAGCAGGAGTGAATTGCGATGGCCAAATCCTGGTGAGCTACGATCTGCTCGGGCTCAGCGTCGGCAGGCGTCCCCGCTTCGTCAAGAATTTTCTGCAAGGGCGGGGCAGCATCGACGAGGCGATCCAGGCGTTCGTTGCCGATGTGCGCAGTGGTGCTTTTCCCGCCCCCGAACATAGCTACTGAGTCCGCTGATGTTGCAGGCCAGTACCGTCTCGCAGGTTCGCAGCCAGGTCTTGGCTTGGCGTAAGCACGGCGACACCGTCGTGATGGTTCCCACCATGGGTAATCTGCACCCCGGACATTACGCGTTGATCGAGCGGGCGCGCGAACTGGGTAATCGCGTGGTGGCCAGCATCTTTGTGAATCCCTCGCAGTTCGGCCCCAATGAGGATTTTGAGGCTTACCCGCGCACCCTGGAACGCGATGCCGACGGGCTCGCTGCGCAGGGCTGCGATCTGCTGTTTCATCCCGGCGTAGACGAGGTCTACCCGTACGGGGTGGAGCGGGCCGTCAGTGTGCACGTGCCGGAGTTGGCTGACATTCTGTGCGGTGCGTTCCGACCGGGCCATTTCAATGGCGTCGCCACCGTGGTCGCAAAGCTGCTGAATATGGTTCAGCCGCATATCGCGGTTTTTGGCCAGAAGGACTATCAGCAGCTGTTGGTCATTCGTCGCGTTGTGCGCGATCTGCAGATCGATGTCCAGATCGAGTCCGGGAAGACCATCCGGGAGGACTCGGGTCTGGCCATGAGTTCGCGCAATCAGTATCTGTCGAACGCCGAGCGCGAGCGCGCCGCCGAGTTGCAGCGATGCCTGCAGTGGATGGCGAGCCAGATCCGTGTCGGCCGCCCGATCGCCGAAGTCGAGGCCGAGGCCCAGGCACGGCTGATTGGCGAGGGGTTCAAGGTCGACTATGTCGCGGTTCGCCGGGCCTCGGATCTGGGCCAGCCCGATGATTCAGCGCCCGACGGTCGGGTGATTCTGCTGGCCGCGCGCCTGGGAAAGGCGCGTCTAATAGATAATCTATTGATTTGAATGGTTTTGTGCGGAACCCGCCTGGGTCCGGTCGAGTCCTGTTGGCTTTACGCAACAACGGTTGCTTTGGCACAACAGGCTGTTGCTTTTTCGCACTGAGCCGAGTACAGTTCGAGTTGCCGGTGAGTACCTTGATCGCTTCCGAGTGATCCTCACCTAAGCAGGGCGCATTGTTTAAGTAATCGTCACTCCGATTCAACCCTCGCTGGACTTCAGCGAGGGTTTTTTTTTGACCGCGATTCGGCCACGAATTCCGGATTCCGTCTGTGCCTTCGGCGGAACGCTGGTGATCGTTGAATTTGCAGTGCAGCAATGCGAGTCTTGGGCCTGGTCCGGACCGCACGCCTTTGTCCGTATCTGCCTGTAGCCAACCCAAACTGGAGTCCCCGTGCTGGATCATCACAAGCAGCGACTGTTGCAAACCCGTATTGCCGATTTGATTGACGCTGGCGGCGCGTCTCGCAACCGGCTGCTGCAACGGCGCGTGGGCCCCTTGTTTGCCGATTTCTCCCGATCGCTCATGGATGCCCCTGCCCTGGCCGCGTTGTTGGCGCAGGCCGAGCAGGCGGCGGTTCCCGCGGCGATCAGCGCGATGTTTGCTGGGGAACGCATCAACATCAGCGAAGATCGCGCGGTACTGCATACCCTGTTGCGTGCTCCGCAGGACGCGGCACCCGCTGCGCTCAGGCAGGAGGCCGAGTTGGTTTTTCAGGCGCGCGAACGCATGCGCGAGTGTGTGGTGCGGTTGCGCGCATCCGGATTCGCCGACGGTCGGCGCGTGCGCCATGTGATCAATGTCGGAATCGGTGGTTCTGATCTGGGTCCGCGACTCCTGCTCGACGCGCTGCCGGCCGATGTCGACAGCCCTGAAGTGCATTTTCTCTCCGGGGTAGATGGGCATGCCCTCGATCGGCTGATGGCGCGCCTCGATCCCGCCTGCACTTTGGTGGTGATGGTTTCCAAGAGTTTTTCAACGCGCGAGACGCTCCTGCATGGGGCTGCACTGCGCGATTGGCTGGTGGCAGGGCTGGACGAAACGCGGGCGGCCGAACGAGTGTTTGCCGTCACGTCGCGACCCGATGCGGCCATTGCCTTCGGCGTGTCCGAGTTGCAAGTGCTGTCGATCTGGGACTGGGTTGGCGGACGCTATTCGCTGTGGTCGTCTGTCAGTTTCGCTGTCGCGCTGCGTCTGGGAATGGCGCGCTTCGAGGCCCTCCTCGATGGCGCCGCGTCGATGGACGAACATTTCCGCCTCGCTCCGTTGGCCGAGAATCTTCCGGTGCTGGCTGCCTTGATGGGTTACTGGCATCGCAACGTGATGGGTTACTCCAGTCTCTGCGTGGTTCCCTACGATCCGCGCCTGCGCGAGTTTCCGAACTATCTGCAGCAGCTTGAGATGGAGAGCAATGGCAAGTCGGTGAAGATCGACGGCACGCCGGTAACCGGTGCCACCGTTCCGGTGGTCTGGGGCGGTGTGGGAACCGACGTGCAGCATGCCTTCTTTCAGGCACTGCATCAGGGGACGGAGGTTGCGCCGGTGGACTTTATCGGCGTGATCAATCCGGATCATGCGCAACATACGCATCACAATGCCCTGCTCGCCAATATGCTGGCGCAGAGTGCCGCGCTTGCAGATGGAACGCCGGGCCATACCGCCGACCCACATCGCCATCATCCGGGCAATCGTCCGAGCACCGTGTATCTGCTCGATAGTCTGTCGCCGAAATCGCTGGGTGCGCTGATTGCGCTCTATGAGCACAAGGTGTTCGTGCAATCGCGACTCTGGGGCGTCAATGCTTTCGATCAGTGGGGTGTCGAGCTTGGCAAGAAGCTCGCCAATTCGCTCGAGCAGGCGATGGCACGCGGTCAGGTGCCCGAAGCCGCGGATGCGGTCACGCGCGGTCTGCTTGCGCAAATCGCCGCGCGCCGTCAGCGCCGAGGAGGCTAGCGGGCCGGGCTCAGGAGAGGGTGTTGCGTTGTTGCCTGAGCGCCCAGTCGACGTGTTCGCGGACCATCTCACTGGGATGGTCGCGGCGCTGCTCAAGCACACGCACGATGGCTTCGGAGTGCGGTGCATTGCCGAGCGCGACGGCGATATTGCGTAGCCAGCGCGGATAGCCAATGCGGCGAATCGCCGAGCCCTCGGTTCGCTGCATGAATTCGGCTTCGCTCCAACCGAAGAGCTCGACCAGGCTGCTCGAATCGAGTGCATGGCGCGCCCGGAAATCCGCTTCGGCCGAAAGTCGCGCGAACTTGTTCCAGGGGCAGACCAGTTGGCAATCATCGCAGCCGTAGATTCGGTTGCCCATCAGCGGGCGCAGCGCTTCGGGGATGGTTCCGTCGAGTTCAATCGTCAAATAGGAAATGCAGCGACGCGCATCGACCTGGTAGGGCGCGACGATGGCCTGGCTCGGGCATACATCGATGCAACGCGTGCAAGTACCACAATAGTCGCCCAGTTCGGCAGGGTCGCTCGGCAGGGGTAGATCGGTGTACAGCTCACCGAGGAAGAACCATGAGCCACGCTTGGGGTTGATCAGATTGCTGTGCTTGCCGATCCAACCGAGGCCGGCATTGCGCGCCAACGCCTTCTCAAGCACCGGCGCGCTGTCACAGAAGGCGCGGTAGCCGAATGCGCCAACCTCGGAGCTGATGAGGTCGGCAAGCTTCTGCAGCCGTGAACGCACCAGCTTGTGATAGTCGCGACCCAGTGCATAGCGCGACACATAAGCGAGTTCCGGCGCATCGAGCACTGACTGCATATCGGCAGTATCAGGGCTGAGATAGTCCATCCGCACCGATATCACGCTGAGGGTGCCGGGCTGCAATTCCGCGGGTCGGGAGCGCCGTGTGCCGTGCCGCTGCATATATTCCATCCGGCCATGACGACCAGCCGCCAGCCAGCCGAGCAGGTGTGCCTCGTCCGCGGCCAGGCTGGCATTGCTGATGCCGCAGTCTTGGAAGCCAAGTTCAGTGGTCCAATCGCGTATGCGCGAGCGCAGTGCGTCGAAGTCGATCGGTGTTTTCGTGCTGGCGATCAGGGTATCCACCATGGACCAGTATAATCGGCCGATGAACCTGTCGCTCCAACTGGCCACTTCCCGAAGTCTGCACACTGCGCAGTCCATGCGCGGACTCGAACAGCGCATCGCCGAGGCCGGCGGACCGGATAGCCACGCCCTGATGCAGCGAGCGGGCCAAGCGGTGTTTGCTTGCGCACGCACGCATTGGCCCGAGGCGGCGATCTGGCGCATCTTCTGTGGCAGCGGCAACAACGGCGGTGACGGCTATGTGGTGGCGCGGCTGGCGTTGCAGGCCGGCATCGCGGTGCAACTGATCCGAATCGGCGTGCCCGGTTCGGCGGCAGAAGCGGTTGCCGCGCGCGCCGAGTGGTTGCGCAGCGGCGGCGAATCAAGTCTGGCGGATCTCGCCGGGATGCTGGCACCCGCGCTACAGATCGACTGCGTATTCGGTATCGGACTCAGCCGTGCGCCGGCCGGGGCGTATCAAGCTGGCATCGAGGCAATCAATGCAGCGACTTGTCCTACACTTTCGGTGGATGTGCCTTCGGGCCTCGACGCCGACACTGGCGCGAACCCGGGCGTCTGCGTCAACGCAAACATGACCCTGGCGCTTATCGGCTGGAAACAGGGGCATTTCACCGCCCAGGCAGCCGCGAAGGTCGGAAAACTGCGACTGGATGGGCTCGGCCTGTCGATCCAAGAGGAGCGTAGCGTTCGACTGATCGACGCGGCCGAGATCCAACGGATGTTGCCGCCGCGCAGCCGCATCGCGCACAAGGGCCATCATGGTCATGTGCTCGTGATCGGTGGCGATCATGGGATGGGTGGTGCGGTATTGCTCGCTGGCGAAGCGGCGCTGCGCGCTGGCGCCGGCTGGGTGACCATCGCGACGCGTGCTGATCATGTCGGCGCCTGTCTGGCTCGGCGACCTGAAATCATGGTGCGTGCCTGTGAGGACTTCGAAAGCGCGCTGCCTCTGTTGGAGAATGCCAGCGTGGTGGCGGTCGGTCCGGGTCTGGGTACGCAGGACTGGGGCCGCGCGCTGCTGCAGGCAGCACTGCAATCGGGCAAGCCATTGGTACTCGATGCCGATGCGCTCAATCTTCTCGCTGAAATGCGCACGCCGGTACCGGCCGATTCAATCTGCACGCCGCATCCAGGAGAAGCCGCGCGCCTGCTCGACTGCGCAGTCGGCGAGCTCGAGCGGGATCGCTATGCGGCATTGCACACTCTGTTGCAGCGCTGCGGAAACGCGGTGGTATTGAAGGGGTCAGGAACCCTGGTTGGCGGCAAAGAAGGCGATATCGAAGTCTGCCCAATCGGTAATCCTGGCATGGCAAGTGCCGGCATGGGCGATGCACTGACCGGCGTCATCGCCGCATTCCGTGCCCAGGGCCTGTCGGCATTTGACGCCGCGCGCGCAGGCGTCTGGGCACATGCCCACGCCGCCGATCTCGCAGCATCCGCGCATGGAGAGCGTGGACTGCTGGCCTCCGATCTGATCGCGCGACTCGCACAAGTCGTCAATCCATGACGATCAAACTCCGCCTCGTCGATCTCGCCGCGACCGGGCAGCTCGGCGCGCTATTGGCCGAAGTGTTGCGGCCGCCCCTGCTCATCGGCCTGCGCGGCGATCTGGGTGCGGGCAAGACCAGCCTGGTACGCGCGATCATTCAGAGGCGTCTTCCCGGCACGCGGGTCAAGAGTCCGACTTTCACTCTGCTCGAATCCTACGAACTGCCGGAGAGCGTCTTGCACCACCTGGATCTCTACCGTATGGAATCGCCCGAGCAACTGCTGCAACTCGGTCTTGATGAGCTGCTTGCAGAAGATGCTGTGGTGTTGGTCGAGTGGCCAGAGCGGGGCAGCGGCGTATTGCCAGCGATCGACTTGGACATCGAGCTGTCGCACGAGGGAGAAGCCAGATCGATCCGCCTCACTGGCCAGAGTTCCCATGGGCAGGGCGTAGAACAGGCGCTGGCACAACTGCTTTCAATTGAACGGGCTTGATCTGTTTTTTCATGCCGATCCGAGAAATCTGACGCAGGTATTGGATTTTCAAAGAAAAAATCCTTGCATTTACGGATTCGGCGCGGTTGAATACCGGGCATGATCATGCGCGCCGCTCGGGTTTTGGGACTGGTATTGGCTATGGTCGGCGCGGCACAGGCGTCGGCGGCCGAGTTCCGCTCGGTCCGCTACTGGGACGCCAGCGACCACACGCGCGTCGTTTTCGACATCAGCGCGCCCATCCAGTACAAGCTGTTCGTCCTTGAGTCTCCACATCGCGTCGTGCTCGATATACCGGCAGCCTCGGCCGCCGCGCTCGGCGTTCCGACCGGCAAGGGTGTTGTGCGCGGCGTACGTTCTGGGCGGCAGGGCAAGAATCTGCGTCTGGTGCTGGATCTGGATCGCGCCGTGCAACCCAAGACCTTTCTGCTGGCACCTGCAGGTGAGCACGGGCACCGTCTGGTGCTCGATCTGTTCGAGCAGGAGTCGGTTCCGGCAGTCGTAAAAACCGAAGCACAATGGCGTCCCAGCGGCGAACGCAAAGTCGTCGTGGCGATCGATGCCGGTCATGGTGGTGAAGATCCCGGTGCGCTGGGCGCAGCAGGCTCGCGCGAGAAAGACATTACGCTCGCGGTGGCCAAGTCGCTCGCCGCCGAAATCAACGCGCAGCCCGGCATGAGTGCGGTTCTGATCCGCGACACGGATTTCTTCATTCCATTGGAGAAACGCTACGCATTGGCCCGCGAGGCCAAAGCGGACCTGTTTGTATCGATCCACGCCGACGCCTTCACCAACAAGTCGGCACGCGGCTCCTCAGTGTTCGTGCTGTCACAGCGTGGCGCATCGAGTGAGGCAGCGCGCATGCTCGCGCGCCAGGAGAACCAGGCCGATCTGGTCGGTGGCGTGTCGCTCGGCGGCAAGGATTCCATGCTCGCGGCCGTCCTGCTTGACCTCTCCCAGGGCGCGACGATGGGGGCCAGCGAAGTAGTCGCCTCGAACGTACTGCGCGGCCTGGCGCGTATCGGAAATCTGCACAAGCGCGAGTTGCAACGTGCCAATTTTGTGGTGTTGCGTTCGCCCGATGTGCCATCGATCCTGGTCGAGACCGCATTCATCAGCAATCCCGCAGAAGAAAAGCGGCTCAACGATCCGGGTCATCGCGCCAAGTTGGCCTCAGCCGTGACCGAAGGTATTCGCGAATATTTCTCCAGTACGCCACCGCAAGGAACCTGGTTTGCCGCGAATCCGCAACGGCCCTCGCACCATGTCGTGGCGCGCGGTGAGTCATTGTCGGCGATTGCGCAACGCCACGGTTGCAGCGTGATTGCGCTGCGCGAAACCAACAAACTGCAGTCGGACAATGTCTGGGCCGGCGCAGTGCTCAAGCTGCCACCCAGTTCGGGCTGAATCAGGCGGCCTCCTCGGCACGGGGGCCAGGTCGTGCCGTGACTTGCGCTTGCGTCCACGGGCGATCGCGTACAATCGGCGGTCATCGAAGCAACGACACAGACCGTGCGCATCCGCCAGCTACCCGAGAACCTGATCAACCAGATCGCCGCTGGCGAGGTCATCGAGCGTCCTGCTTCGGTGGTCAAGGAGCTGGTTGAAAACAGCCTGGATGCCGGCGCTACGCGCATCGACATCGCGCTTGAGGCGGGTGGCGTCAAGCTGGTGCGCGTGCGCGACAATGGCAGTGGAATTGCGGCCGATGATCTGGGCTTGGCTTTGACCCGGCACGCGACCAGCAAGATCGGCTCGCTTGATGATCTGGAATCAGTGCGCAGCATGGGATTCCGTGGCGAGGCACTGCCGAGCATCGCCTCGGTTTCGCGCTTTCGTCTGGTCTCGCGTACGGCCGACGCCGACAACGCTTACAGCATCGAGTCGGACAATGGCCAGTTGTCCGCGGTGCGCCCGGCGCAGCATCCGCAGGGCAGTACGGTCGAGATCCACGAACTCTTCTTCAATGTACCGGCACGCCGAAAATTTCTGCGCGCAGAACGAACCGAACTCGGCCACATCGAGGAGTGTCTGCGCGCGTTTGCCCTTGCGCGTCCGGAGGTCGCATTTGCGCTGAGTCACAATGGGCGCGAGTTGATGCGCGATGCGGCGAGCGGGCAGGCGCCCGAAGCGCGTGTCGATGCCATGCTCGGTGAGGAATTCCTGCACAACAGCCTGCGTATCGAGCACAGCGGCGCAGGGCTGCAACTTTCTGGCTGGGTGGGATTGCCAACGGCTTCGCGCTCGCAGTCGGATCGCCAATTTTTCTACGTCAATCGTCGACTCGTGCGCGACCGCGTGGTCGCGCATGCTGTGCGCCAGGCTTATGCTGATGTGCTGTTCCATGGCCGCCATCCGGCCTTTGTGCTGTTTCTTGAAATTGATCCGCACCAGGTCGATGTCAATGTCCATCCAGCCAAGGCTGAGGTTCGTTTCCGCGAATCACGCCTGGTCCATGATTTTCTGTATCGCACCCTGCACGAAGCCCTGGCGCAGACACGTGCCGGTCTCGCTGCGGCTGCGAATAGCCCTCCGGCCTGGTCCGCTCAGTCGACGCAGACAGACGCGGCCCGACAGTCGGCACCTTGGCTGGGCAACCAGCAATCTGGTCTCGGACTACGGGTGACCGAGCAATTGGCCGCCTATGCCTCGCTCTATGGCGAGTCCAGCGGTAGGGACTTACCGCGAGCAGCCGCCAATCCTGGCAATTTGCCAGGTTCCGACCCGGCGCTCTCGCAGTCAGAGGAAATTCCCCCGCTTGGATTCGCCATCGCACAGTTGCACGGCGTCTATGTGCTGGCACAAAACGCGCAAGGTCTGATCATCGTCGATATGCATGCTGCACATGAGCGGATCACCTACGAACGATTGAAGACGGAGCAGGCTTGCGGAAGTATTCCATCGCAGATGTTGCTGGTGCCGATCGCGATGTCGGTCAGTACGCGCGAAGCGGATGCCGCCGAGACGCATGCCGCTGAACTCGCTGGGCTTGGCATCGAGCTTGGCCGCTCCGGACCTCAGCGGATCACGATCCGGCGCATTCCGCTGGTGCTCGACGGCGCCGATGTCGAGCAGTTGCTGCGCGACGTGCTGTCGGAATTTACCCAGCAGGAAAATTCGAGACGACTGCAGGAGATGCAGAACGAGATTCTGGCGACGATGGCCTGTCATGGTTCGATCCGCGCCAATCGCCGGCTCTCCATTATGGAAATGAACGCGCTCTTGCGACAGATGGAATCGACCGAACGCTCAGCCCAGTGCAATCATGGTCGTCCGACCTGGGTGGCAATGGGTATGCAGGATCTGGACCGGCTGTTCCTGCGCGGCCAATGATTCAGAAGGAGTACCGATGATGCGCTACACAAGCCTGCTGGCACTGACGCTGGTGACGATGCTCGCCGCTTGCGGAGAGAACCCTGCTGATGCGACGCCGGAATCCGCGCCTGCCGCGGACGCAATGACTGCCACGGCGCCTGCAGCCTCGGTCGATCCTTACCTTGCCGAGATCGAACAATGGCGCAGCAAGCGGGTCGGCAATCTGACCAAGCCCGATGGCTGGCTGTCCCTCGTCGGTTTGCACTGGCTCAGTGAGGGTGAGCAGACCATCGGCTCGGCGGCCGATCGCGCGATCGTCCTCGCGGTCGGGCCAGAAAATCTGGGATCGCTCACCGTCACCGGTGCCGAGGCAGTGCTGGTACTCGGCGCGGGCAACGAAACGGCCCGCGTGCAGTGCTACGCAACGGACGACTGGGCCGATGCTGAGCCGCAGTCGGGCGCATACGCACTGAAGCCCGACAGCAGTGATGCCCCCTGTCGCATCGTGCTCGGTGCGTCGGCGAGCATCGCCCTGATCGAACGCGGCGGAAAACTTGCGCTGCGGGTCAAGGATGCCGACGCCAGCACGCGTAGCGGGTTCACCGGCATTGCGTACTTCGACGTCGATCCGCAATGGCGTATCGACGCAGTCTGGACAGCGCACGCGGTGGCCCAGGAAATCGAAATCCAGAACGTGCTGGGCATGATCGAGAAGATGCCCAACCCAGGCTATGCCCGTTTCACGCGGGATGGAAAAGAGTTTCGGCTTTACCCGGTGATCGAAGCTGGCGAGACCGACTACTTCTTCATCTTCGCCGATCGCACCAGTGGTCGCGAGACCTATGGACCCGGTCGTTTCTTCTACGCGACGCCGGCCGCCGACGGCCGCATCGTTCTCGACTTCAACAAGGCCTACAACCCGCCCTGTGCGTTTAGCGACTACTCGACCTGCCCCTTGCCGCCGCCGGAAAATCGCCTCGACCTCGCGGTGACCGCGGGCGAGAAGAAGTACGTTCATCCGGTTCATTGAAATGCCGAGTAGGCCAGCGCTGCCGCGCCGTGTTGATCACGGTGTGGCGGCAGTTTCCAGCAATCCTTCTGGGCTTTACGGCAATCAGCGCGAACCAAACGTCGGCTTGCGGCGTTCGAGAAACGCTCGCGTGCCCTCGCGCATGTCGGCGGTTGCAGCGCAGACGCCAAATGCCAGGGACTCGTAGTCGAGGCCGACGTCGATCGAAGCTTCGGCGCCGAGCGTGATCGCATTCAGGATGCCATTGAGTGCCTGTGGCGCCGACTGGGCCAGTTGCTGCGCCAGCGCGGCAACTTCGGCATCGAGCTGATCGACCGCTACCACGCGATTGACGATGCCGAGCTCGAGCGCGCGTACGGCGTTGATCAAGGTGCCAAGCAGGCAGAGTTCCAGAGTGGCGCTGCGTCCGGCCAGACGCAGCAGGCGTTGGGTGCCACCGAAGCCGGGCAGTACACCGAGATTGATCTCTGGCTGTCCAAATTTGGAGGTGTCAGCTGCGATGCGCAGATGGCAGGCCATGGCGAGCTCCATGCCGCCGCCCAGAGCGAATCCGTTGATACGCGCGATCACCGGCTTGCCGAGACGTTCGATCGCCGTCATCAGGGCTTGCCCGTAGCGCGAAAATGCCAGGGCCTCGGCGCCATCGAGTTCGGCGAGTTCGCTGATGTCGGCCCCAGCGATGAAGGCCTTGGGCCCAGCGCCGGTAATGACCACCACGCCGATCTGAGTATCCTGTCCGGCTTGCTCGATGGCCTGGCGCAGCTCGGTGATGGTCTGCCGATTCAAGGCATTCAGCTTGTCCGGTCGGTTGATCGTGATCGTGCAGATGCGCTGGTCATTTTCGATCAACAGGGTCTGATAGCTCATGTGGGGCTCCGCAAGAAGGGTGCAGAGTTTAGTCTCTTGGTTGCCTGTGCGCGCATGAACACTGGCTGAGCAGGTCCCCAACTGCAGGAATTATCTGCGCCAGCCGGAGTCACTCACATTGCCACAATCCCTGCGTGACGGGGTGCCCCGCTGTTCTGTAGAATGCCCGCTTTCGCCCCCGCGAAACTGTTTCCCACCTGGAGAATACCCATGATGTTGCGTTTTGGCGCCGTCGCTTTGGCGGCCATTATTGCGGGCAATGTTGCCGCGCAGGACACCACCACGGACAAGGGCAAGCTGAGCTACGCGATCGGCTACGAGATCGGCAACGATTTTGTCGAGAAGAAGCTTGATGTCGATCTGGCCATTGTGCTGCGTGCGCTCCAGGATGGCTATGCCAAGCGTCCGCCCAGCGTGCCCGCGCAGGACATGCGTGCAGCGCTCGAGAAGATGAGCGAGAAGCTCAAGACCGAGGCGATGGCGAAGTACGAAGCGCTGGCCCGCGAAAACAAGGTCAAGGCCGACAAGTTCATGTCGGAGAACAAGGTCAAGAAGGGAATCGTCACCCTGCCGAGTGGCATTCAGTACCGGATCATCGAGGATGGTTCGGGCAAGCGTCCACTTAAAAACAGCGAAGTCAGCGTGCACTACCGTGGCTCGCTGACCAGCGGTCTGGAATTCGATTCCTCGTTCGCGCGCGGCGTGCCGGCGGCGTTCAAGGTTGATTCGGTGCTCAAGGGTTGGCAGGAAGTGCTGCCCTTGATGAAGGTCGGTGACCATTGGCAGATCTTCCTGCCGCCGGACCAGGCCTATGGCATGCGTGGTCAGGGCCCGATCGGCCCGAACGAAGCGCTGGTGTTCGAGATCAAGCTGGTCGACGTCAAGTAATTGCAGGACTTCGCAGGGGCCGGTACCGGAACACGGGTGCCGGCCCTTTGCTTTTCTGGATGCTATGGGATTCTTCATTTCCAGCTACAACCAACCAATGCTCACGCCTTGCATCAGCGTATGCAATCTGCGTGATGACGGTCTGTGCGAGGGCTGTCTGCGCACGGCCGACGAAATTTCGAGTTGGGGATCGATGAACGAAACCGAGCGGTTGCGCGTGATGTTCGATGTGCTGCCGGCGCGTCGGGCGCGCGAGGAAGTCGACAGTGGTTGAAGCGCTATACGGTCGGATCACCCGATCGCTGCATCGGCTCGATGACCCTCCGCTTGGGCTTGGCTGGAACAACGTCGATGTGGCCGACCTGCTGCACGGCAGCCCACCGATCAAAGCCGCCGTTCTGGTGGCCCTGATCGAGCGCGACGATGCGGTGACGGTCCTGCTCACACAACGCACCGATCATCTGGCCCGGCATGCGGGTCAGATCAGTTTTCCCGGCGGACGCATCGAACCCAGCGACGCCGGACCGAGTGCGGCAGCGCTGCGCGAGACACATGAGGAAGTCGGCATCGAGTCGCATTGGATCGAGCCATTGGGCTATCTCGATCCACTCGACACCATTACCCAGTTCCGGATTATTCCTGTGGTCGCACGTCTGCGCCCCGGATTCGAGATTCGGCCGGATCACAACGAAGTGGCTGATGTGTTCGAGGCTCCGTTGTCGCTATTCCTCGACGAGTCGCGCGCTCGCATGCGGGAAATCGAATTTCGCGGAAGATTGCGCACCATCCATGAGTTCGACGTCGAGGGTCGCCGGGTATGGGGTGCGACTGCGGCTATGCTGATCAATCTCAGGCGGCGGATGGAACTGTTCGCATGAAATTCACCGGCCTCATAAGCGTAGACGCGCTGTCCCGATCGATCGACGCCAACGCGGTGCTCGTTGTGGATTGCCGATTCGATCTTGCCGACACCGGACAGGGACGACGCGAGTATGCCGATGCCCATCTGCCGGGGGCTGTATATGCCGATCTCGATCTAGATCTCTCGGACCACAGCCGCAACGGGCTCGGCCGCCATCCGTTTCCTTCCGACGCAGATTTTTCCAAGTTGCTCTCGACCTGGGGCTTCGTTCCCGGCATGCAGGTGGTCTGCTACGACAACGCAAATGCCAGCATGGCGGCGCGACTGTGGTGGATGCTGCGGGCAGTTGGGCACGATGCGGTTGCCGTGCTCGATGGCGGATACGCCGCGTGGGTGAAGGCCGGACTGCCGCTGGAGCAGGCTCAGCGTGCGCGTAGCCACAGTGAAGTACGGGTGCATTTCGACCGGACGAAATTTGTCGATTTCGCCGAAGTGGCGTCGGATCGCAGTGTCCAGGGACTGGTCCTGATCGATGCCCGGCCAGGCCCGCGCTTCAGAGGAGAGCTCGAACCGATCGATCCAGTGGCGGGCCACGTGCCCGGCGCGATCAACCGCCCGGTCGCTGACAATCTGCTCGCCGACTTCAGCTTCAAATCTGCCGAGCAATTGAGCGCAGAGTTCACTGCTCTGCTTCAGCATCGTCCGGCGACTGACGTCGCGGCGATGTGCGGATCGGGCGTTACCGCCTGCCACAACCTGCTTGCCATGCATCATGCTGGGATCGACGGTGCGCGTCTGTTTGCGCCGTCCTGGAGCGGCTGGATCAGTGATCCGACCAGGCCTGTCGCCACCGGCGCCTAGCCTCACTTCGGCGCTGCCCGCTGCCACTGCTGAGACGGCCGGCACTCGCTGGTGCCGGCCGAAGTTGGATCAAAGCGCCGAGAGCACGTGTTCCGCCGACGAGACTTTGAATTCTCCGGGTGCTTCGACGAACAACTGCTTGACCACGCCGTCGTTGGCAACCAGGGCAAAACGCTTGCTGCGCATACCCATGCCGAACGCGGTGGCATCGAGTTCAAGTCCGAGCGATTGCGTGAAGGCACCATTGCCATCGGCAAGCATCAGGATATCGTCCGGCACATCCTGGCTCTTCGCCCAGGCCTGCATGACGAAGGCGTCGTTGACCGCGACGCAGGCGATCGTATCGACGCCCTTCGCCCGTATTGCCGCCAGATGCTCGACAAATCCGGGCAGATGTTTGGCCGAACAAGTGGGGGTAAAGGCACCGGGAACAGCGAATAGAACGACGGTCTTGCCCTTGCAAATATCGCTCACGTTGAGTGCCTGGATTTCCTTGCCGACGCTGTTGAGGGTGGCTTCGGGCAGCTTGTCACCGACTTGAATGCTCATCACGTACTCCTTGTCTGCCGCCGAACCGGCGGACGCCCATCATAGCGAACCGCCGGCTGAACCGATTGACCAGTCAGCTTGAAAAGCCTCCGCCCAGCCATAGTTAATCCGGCAAGCGCGGCGTCGATGTCGCGCACCCTTTGGAGATCAGTTCATGACCATGCTTCGTTACAACCCCGCCAGCTTCGACCGTTCGCTCCCTGGCGATTTCAAACAGATCCTGGAAAAGTTCTGGAACGTCAACGAGGATGACCAGAGCAATGTGGTGACCAGCCAATGGACGCCACGCGTGGACGTCAAGGAGGAAGCCCAGCGCTTCGTCATCCAGTGCGATATACCTGGCGTCGACCCGAACGACATCGATATCAGCATGGAGAAAGGCGTGCTGAGCATTCGCGGCGAGCGCAAGAGCAATGCGGTGACCGAGGGCGAGCGATTTACCCGGGTCGAACGTTCGCACGGCCTGTTCCATCGGCGTTTCAGTCTGCCTGACAGTGCCGATGCCGACAGCATCAGCGCACAGGGCAAGCACGGCGTGCTTGAGATCGTGATTCCGAAAAAGCCGGAGCAGACGCCGCGGCGCATCCAGATCAACAACGCCTGAGTCGGTCAGCCTCGGCATCCCCTGTCGAGGAATGAACTGGGGCCAGGTGAATTCTGTGACATCGATGCGAAATGGGCCTGCGGCAGTTATTCTGCCGCAGGCTTCGTCGCGACTGCAGCCGGCCGGCGGCACGTTTTCGCTGGATCTTGCAGACGAAGCGCAGCGATTTCAGTAGGTGGCATCAGGGAGTGCAGATGAAGTTCAAGGATTATTACGACGTGCTCGGTATCAGCGAGTCCGCCACTGCCGATGAAATAAAATCAGCATATCGTCGACTCGCCCGCAAGTTGCACCCTGATGTCAGCAAGGAAAAGGATGCCGAGGAACGTTTCAAGGCAGTCAACGAGGCCTATGAAGCGCTCAAGGATACCGACAAGCGCAAAGCCTACGATGAGCTCAAGCGCGGTGGATTTCGGGCCGGAGATGATTTCCGTCCGCCACCCGGTTGGGCCGGGGGTGGCCATGCCCGGCATTCCGCTGACGCGCAGTCCGCCGGTTTCAGCGATTTCTTCGAGTCACTGTTCGGTGGCGCGGCACAGCGGGCGCAGCGCGGTCCGACCCGCCGCGGCGCTGATGTGAGCGCGCGACTGAGCATCGATCTGGAAACTGCCTATGCGGGTGGAGCACAGCGACTGAATCTGAGTCGCGCCGGCGCGCAGCGCTCGCTCGATGTGAAAATTCCCGCGGGCATTCTGCCGGGACAGACCATCCGCTTGGCCGGGCAGGGCGATCCGGGCGCTGCTGGGTCAGGCGACCTCATGCTGGAGATCGAGATTCCGCCCCACCGGAGTTTCAAGCTGGACGGACGTGATGTCATCCTGCAGCTGCCGATTGCGCCCTGGGAGGCAGCGCTGGGCGCGACGATCGAGGTGCCTACCCTGGGCGGACCTGTGGGTTTGCGGATCCCGGAGGGATCAAGCAGCGGACGCAAACTCCGGCTGAAGGGCCGCGGCATGCCCGGCGCCATGGCGGGGGATCAGTATGTGGTGCTGGAAATTCAAACGCCGCCGGCTTCGGATGAAGCCCAGCGGCGCTTGTACGAGCAGATGCGGGACAGCTTCGACTTCGATCCGCGCAGCCAGCTTTGAGCTGTGCGCGGCCCGTGCGTCAGCGCGGCATCAGTTCGTTGATGGTCTGCATCAAGGTGGCTTCACTGACCGGCTTGGTCACATAGGCCTTGGCGCCCTGACGCATCCCCCACACCTTGTCGGTCTCCTGATCCTTGGTGGTCACCAGAATCACCGGGATATGGCTGGTCTTGGCGTCCTTGCTGATCTGCCGAGTAGCCTGGAAACCATTGAGATTTGGCATGACCACGTCCATCAGGATCAGGTCCGGCAACTCGCGCTTGGCGACCTCGATGCCCTGCTGCCCGTCTTCGGCGGTGATGATCTCGTGGCCCATCTTCTGGATCACCCGCCGCAGTGCTTCAATCTGCGACGGAGAATCGTCAACGATTAGAATGCGCCCCATGTTTCCCCTCTCTTCATTCCGTGTGATTTGGTTCCGGGTAGCCGCATTCAGAATCGAACCAGAGTGCGACCCAACGACCCGCCAGACAGCATCGTAGCAAAAACTTGAGGCAATTCATCCAAGCTTGCTTCGCGTGTGCAAATCCTTTGCAAACAGCGGGGCTTCCAACTGCTGGCCAGACGCTCCCACAGTGTGCGGCGAATGCCATACGCGGTGCCCGCCGATGCGATCCCCAGCACACTGGCGCCTCGAATAATGAACGGCATGACCGTCGTATGCAGTTCGGCGCCGCCGGCCATCCCGCAGACGGCGATATTGCCATAGGGGTGGATTACCCGGGTCAGCCCCGACAGCATCTCGCCACCGACACTGTCGATTGCACCCGCCCAGCGACTCGTCTCCAGCGGACGTTGGCCCCAGTAGAGCTGGTCGCGTGCGATGCACTGCCTGGCCCCCAACTCGATCAGCAGATCGAACTGATCGACCTTGCCGGTGATCGCATGCGCTTCGTAGCCGGCGGTGGTCAAGATATCGATCGCCAGCATGCCAACCCCGCCAGTGGCTCCAGTGACCACGATCGGGCCCATGTCGGGTGTCTGCCCATTGGCTTCCATGCGCAGCAAGGCGAGCGCCGCGGTGAATCCAGCGGTGCCCAGGATCATCGCTTCGCGAAGATCCAGTCCAGCTGGCAAGGCAATCGCGGATCGCGAAGGCAGGCGCGCATACTCGCTGTAGCCACCGTCTCGCGTTTCCGAGAGACCCGAACCGGTGACCAGCACAGCGTCGCCTTCGCGAAAACCGGGATCGCTGGAGGCGACCACGTGGCCGGCAACATCGATGCCACCATTGAGTACGGGCTCGCGGAGGATCTTGCCTTGGCCGCTGCCGGCGAGCGCATCCTTGTAGTTGACGCTGCTGAAGCTGGTCTTGATCACCAACTCGCCCGGACTCAGGTCGTCGAGACCCAGTTGTTCGATGCCGGCACGATAGGGCTTCTCCTGGGCATGGATACGAAACGCACGGAAGCTGTCGGTGCTGCTCGTCATTGCCAGCTCAGTTTGCGCGAAGCTTGATGTTGAGCGGTTTGCTCAGTTCATCGAACTTGTAGTTGCGGCTGAACTCCCGAGCGTCGTCATGACGCACTCTCAACTCGACCCGCTTGGGTACGTAGCCGCATCGTTCCTTGGCACCGAGTGTGCGGCCATCGTAGCTGTCGATGGACATGCTCACTTCGAAATCGCCTTTGTCGTCGGTTCGGGCCCGGGCCGCCAGATCGCGCGCACGCTCTTCGTCCCAACGTGCCTGGACGCGGGCACCGATGACCGGCTGGCCGGCCATCTCCACATGTCCGGTGATCTGCCTCTTTTGCATGGGGCAGTCGGCATTGGCCAGCGGCGCAATGAAAAATAGCGGGAAGATCAGCATCAGACGGGCAAACATGGCAGTCCCTCAATTGGCTTTGTGTATGGCTCTCTTGTCGACGGCAAGTGCGGCCTCATGCACTGCTTCGGAGAGCGTAGGGTGCGCGTGACAAATGCGCGCCAGATCCTCGGCAGACCCGTGGAATTCCATGGCGACCACAGCTTCGTGCACAAGTTCGGACACAGAGGCGCCGACCATATGCACGCCAAGCAGGCGATCAGTCTCGGCATGGGCAATCACCTTGACCATGCCAGCAGTTTCGTTCATTGCAACTGCTCGGCCAATCGCGGCAAATGGAAAGCTGCCAGTTTTATACGGTACACCCTCGGATTTGAGCTGACCCTCAGTCTTGCCAACCCATGCGATTTCCGGCTCGGTGTAGATCACCCAGGGCACGGTGTCCAGATTCACGTGCCCCGGCTTACCGGCGATGATCTCGGCCACCGCGATGCCTTCTTCCGAGCCTTTGTGGGCCAGCATCGGGCCACGCACGCAGTCACCGACGGCCCAGACGCCTTCGGCGCCGGTCCAACAGTGGCCATCGACCTCGATGCGGCCGCGCTCATCGAGTTTGACGCCGGTCCCTTCGGCGAGTAGGCCGGTGGTAGCAGCGCGACGGCCAACCGCAACCAGCAGTTTGTCGACAACCAGCACCTTGTCGCCGTCCTTGTCGGCGTAGCCGAGGTGAACTTCGTCGCCCTTGATCGTCGCGCTGGAGCACTTTGTGCCGAGCATGAGCTTGATACCCTGCTTCTCGAATTCGCGTTTGGCGATGCGCGCACAGTCGGCATCGGCTGCAGGGAGAAATTCGGGCAGCGCTTCGACGATGGTGACTTCTGCGCCAAGGCGGCGCCAGACCGATCCGAGTTCGAGTCCGATCACGCCGGCACCGATCACGCCCAGTCGCTTGGGTACGCTGGAAAAATCGAGTGCGCCGGCATTGTCGACAATTTGTTTGCCATCAAACTTGGCGAACGGTAGTTCGATCGGTACCGAGCCGGGCGCAAGAATCACATTGGTCGCGGCGAGACGGTGGCTGCTGCCGTCCTGCAGGGTGACCTCAACCTGGCGGTTGGGCAGCAGCTTTCCAAAGCCTGCGACATACGACACCTTGTTGGCCTTGAACAGTGAATTGATGCCGCCGCTGAACTGCTTGACGATCTTGTCCTTGCGGCCGACCATCTGCCCGACATCGATCCGCGCATTGTCAGCGCTGATGCCGTGGTCTTTGAAACTGTGGGTGAGATTGTGGAACTGCTTGCTCGAATCGAGCATCGCCTTGGACGGAATGCAACCGACGTTGAGACAGGTGCCGCCGAGGGCCGGCTTGCCATCCTTGCCGATGAAGGCATCCACGCAGACGACCTTTAGTCCGAGTTGTGCCGCGCGTATGGCAGCGACATAGCCAGCGGGTCCGCCGCCAACAACGATCACATCATATTGCGTACTCATGGAAATTCCTTTGGCGTAGTGCGGTGACGTGTAACGGGCTCAGCTGACGTTGAGCAAGATGGCGAGGGCAACCGCCGCGAGGATGCCCCACAGCACCCACTTCCAGGTGAGTGCGACGATGCCGAGTATCAAGCCCAGTCGGGCCATCCAGTCCATTCGACGCAGGATTGTCTCGGCGAGGGCACTCATCATCGCGAGCAGTCCGACGGCCCCGTAGATGAGACGCAGCCAGCGATGGCTGCGCGTCTGCGCGATCTCGGAATCCCAGAGCGAGGTCGCATACTCGAGCCAATCCTTTGACTCCAGCGCGGCGGCGATCGGCGTAGCAACAATCGCAAGCAATACTGCGCTGGCACCAAGCACCACGGCCAGCAGCCCGAATCGGAATCCCGGCCGCGCGGCGACCGCTGATGTCGGATCTGGCATGCCGACCATGCCCGGTTACAGACCGAGCAGCATGCGCTGCGGGTTTTCCAGCTGGTTCTTGATATCGACCAGGAACAGGACCGCATCCTTGCCATCGATGATGCGATGGTCGTAGCTCAACGCCACGTACATCATCGGCGCGGCAATCACGGCACCGTTCTCGACAATCGCACGCTCCTTGATCGCGTGCATGCCGAGGATCGCGCTTTGCGGCGGATTGACAATCGGTGTCGAGAACAAGGAGCCGAAGGTGCCGCCATTGGTGATGGTGAAGGTGCCGCCCTGCAGATCATCGAGCGAGAGCCCACCCTCGCGCGCTTTTTTCGCGTAGCTGCCGATCGCTTTCTCGATGTCGGCAAAGCCCATGGTCTCGGCATCGCGCAGCACCGGCGTCACCAGCCCCTTTTCGGTGGATACCGCAATCGAGATATCGCTGTAGCCGTGATAGATCACATCACTGCCATCGACCGAGGCATTGACGACCGGATGCCGCTTCAAGGCCTCGGCTGCGGCCTTGACGAAGAAACTCATGAATCCGAGCTTGATGCCGTTGGCTTTTTCGAAGGCCTCACCATGGGTCTTGCGCATTTCACTAACGGCACGCAGATTGATCTCGTTGAACGAGGTCAACATGGCGATCGAATTCTTCGACAACATCAGCCGCTCGGCGATCCGCGTACGCATCCGCGTCATCGGGACGCGTTGTTCAGTCCGTGTGCCAGTCTTGGCGATGGCGGGCGTCACCGCCGCTGGCGCGGCAGACGATGCGGCGACGGACGCGGTGCCGCCGCTACGCATGAAGTTGACCAGATCTTCCTTGGTGACCTGACCAGCGCGTCCGCTGCCGGAGACATTGGCCGGATCGATCTTGTTTTCCTCGGCGACGCGGCGCGCTGCCGGAGAAAGTTCGGCAGCCTTGCTGCTACCGGCGGAAGCCGGGCCAGGCGCCGCTGCCGCGGGAGCGGCGGCAGTCTTGCTCGGTGCTGCGGCGGCCGGCGTCTCGGCGACCGCGCCGGCCTCGACGATGGCGATCAATTCCTGACTGCCCACGACGTCGCCGGTGTTCTTCAGGATCGACTTGAGTACACCATCGACGGGTGCCGGAACTTCGAGCACGACCTTGTCGGTCTCGAGATCCACCAGGTTTTCATCACGCTTGACGGCATCACCGGGTTTCTTGTGCCAGGTGGCGATGATGGCATCGGAGACCGACTCGGGAAGTACCGGAACTTTGACTTCAATGGACATGGATCGCGTCCTCGATTGACAGGCGATGGAGAGATGGTGGTTACTCTTGAACGAGCTCGCCATTGAGCTTGGCGACCAGCGCCTGCTCAACCAGGGCAGCCTGTTCGATGAGGTGGGTGCTCAGATGTCCGCAGGCAGGCGCGGGCGAGCGCGGCCGACCGGCATAGTGCAGCGACTGCTCCTGGCTGATGCAGAAACGCAGGTGATGCGCGATCTGATACCAGGCGCCCTGGTTCATCGGTTCTTCCTGACACCAGACCACGTCGGCGGCGGCCGGAAAGCGCTTCAGTTCAGTGATCAGGTCCTGGCGCGGGAACGGGTACAACTGCTCGATCCGCACGATTGCGACATCCTTCAATCCACGCTTCTCGGCTTCCTCGAACAGGTCGTAGTAGACCTTGCCTGCGCAGATCACCACACGCGAAACCGCGTCATGATCCGCGGCTGTCGAATCGGGAATGAGATTGAGGAAACCACCGCTGGCGAGATCCTCGAGCGATGAAGTCGACAGCTTGTTGCGCAGCATCGATTTGGGCGTCATCACGATCAGTGGCTTGCGTGAATTGCGCACCATTTGACGGCGCAGCATATGGAACATTTGCGCGGGTGTGGTCGGTGTGCAGACCTGCATGTTGTTGAGCGCACACATCTGCAGAAAGCGCTCCAGGCGCGCCGAAGAATGTTCGGGACCTTGCCCCTCATAACCGTGTGGCAGGAACAGCACCATGCCGCAGAGGCGACCCCACTTGGCTTCGCCCGAGGAGATGAACTGGTCGATGACGACCTGGGCGCCGTTGGCGAAATCGCCAAACTGTCCTTCCCAGATCACCAAAGTATGCGGATCGGCAGTCGAGTAGCCATATTCGAAGGCCATGACGGCTTCTTCGGACAGCAGGGAATCGATCACCGCCACCATGCTCGGTTCGGACGCGAGCTTCTGCAGTGGGAATACCGCTTCGCCGCTGAGCTGATCGTGCACGATCGCATGGCGGTGGAAAAAGGTACCGCGGCCGGAATCCTGGCCGACCACACGCAGCTTGAAGCCGTCGCGGATCAGACTGGCGTAGGCCAGCGTCTCGGCAAAGCCCCAGTCGAGCCGAAGTTCACCAGCAGACATCTTCAAGCGGTCTTCGTAGACCTTGGCCACGCGCGAGTGCAATTTGGTCGAGGCGGGCAGGGTGTTGAGTGTCAGCGCCAGCGTGGTCAACTCGGGCACGGCGATTCCTGTTACCGTCGGCTGATCGGACTTGCCATCGTGGAAATGGTGCCAGTCGATATGCGGCAGTCCATCGTCCGGTTTGGTCGACTCGCCGACGATCTCGCCCTGATCGAGCTTCTGCCGGTAGGCATCCGAGATCGCCTTGCTTTCCTCTGCGCTGATCACATTGGCGGCTGCCAACTGCTCGGCGTAGAGCTCGCGCGTGGATTTGCGCGACCGAATATTCTGGTACATCAGCGGTTGGGTTGCCGCGGGCTCGTCGGCCTCATTGTGCCCGTGCCGGCGGTAGCAGACGAGGTCGATCACCACATCGCGTTTGAAGGTCTTGCGGTAGTCGAAAGCCAGTTCAGCGACGAAGTGCACGGCCTCGGGGTCGTCGGCATTCACATGGAACACCGGTGCATTGACCATCTTGGCAATATCGGTGCAGTAGAACGTCGAGCGCGCATCGTCCTGGCGGCTGATGGTGAAGCCGACCTGGTTGTTGATGACGATGTGGACCGTCCCGCCGACGGCGAACCCACGCGCCTGCGACATCGCGAACAGTTCCATCACCACGCCCTGGCCGGCGAATGCCGCGTCGCCATGGACGGTAATGGGCAATACCTGATCGCGACGCTCGTCGCGTCGCCGGGTCTGGCGGGCGCGCACCGAGCCGACGACCACCGGGTTGGCGATCTCCAGATGGGAGGGATTGAATGCGAGGGCCAGATGCATCGGCCCGCCCGGTGTTGGTACGTCAGCCGAGTAGCCCATGTGATATTTGACGTCACCGGAATGGGCCGGATCTTCGATCTCGCCATGCTTGCCCTCGAATTCCTCGAAGAGCTTTTCCGGTGCCTTGCCGAGGGTGTTGATCAGCACATTGATGCGGCCGCGATGGGCCATCGCGATCACGGTCTCTTTGACGCCATGGGCGCCCGCGCGCTGGATTACTGCATCCATCAGGGGGATAAAGGAATCGCCGCCTTCCAGCGAGAAGCGCTTTTGCCCGACATATCGGGTGTGCAAGTAGCGTTCCAGGCCTTCGGCGGCCGAGAGCTTCTCGAGGATGCGACGCCGGGTTGCCAGATCCAGCGAGAAATTGCCGCCAGCGCGCTCGATGCGCTCATGCAGCCAGCGTCGCTGTTCGATGTCATCGATGTGCATGAACTCGGCACCGATGCTGGCGCAGTAGCTGGATTTCAGCCACTGGATCAGGGCGCTGAGCTTCATCCGCGGCGCCGCAGATAACGAACCGGTGTTGAACTCGCTGTTCATGTCTTCCGGACCCAGGCCATTCGCGGCTGGATCGAGATCAGGCGCTGGCGGCATCTGCATCATGCCCAGCGGATCGAGTCGGGCACCGAGGTGTCCGCGCGCTCGATGCGCGTGTACCAGCTTGAACACCGCGGCCTGCTTTTCCGAGCCTTCGTCGCAGGTGTTCTTCGCCGGTGCACGGTTGCTGGTCCGGGCCAGTTGCTCGAACGCGGCAATGACCGGTTGATGCGGACGGTCGGCGGCCTCGCTTCCCTGCATGGCGGAAAAATGGCTCTGCCACTCGGTCGCGACGCTCGCGGGATCCAGCAACCAGGATTCGTACAGGCCGTCGACATAGGCGGCATTGTCCGCACCGAGTTGCGACGACGCGCGAAAGTTTTCGATCAGACTCACATCAACTCACTTCGCCATCAGGCAGCGGAAAAAATCGAGGTGGAACAGATGTTTGCGCTGTACGGACAAGGCCCGGCAACAGCGCTGCAAAGTATAGCGGCTAATTACGCTGCATCGCCGCAGAGAATTGTGGCGAACTGCTGCGGTGCCACCCGGTCGCGGGCACCGGACCCGATCCGCGCTGCGTTCAGACGGCCAGATTGACCACTTGACCGGGCCAGCCGGGGTTGGGCTTCCCGCGGTGGCACGGCGAAGCCTAGATTTTAAGCACGCGCACCGAGGTCTCCGGTTCCGCCCGTTCCCAGGCGCGCTCGAAGCCGCGCAGCAGTTCGCGCTGGCGCGGGCGCTCCTGCAGATGCCCCTCACCGTCATAGCTGAGTCGATCCGGTCGCCGCATCCAGCCGCCGTTGTCATTGAGCAGCAACGATCCTGGAAAATCCCCGGATTCGTGCTCGCGAGCGCGTCGGACCTCGATCAGGCTGGGCAATCGTTGGGCAAGACTGATCAGACGATGCCCTGATTGCAGGGCCATGCTGATGTCGTGCACCAGGATGCGTATCTGGGCACCGCGCCCCGAAAGCGCGACGCGCTTCAGCGCGTCGACGAAGCCATCGTTGTCGTAGATGGAACGCTCCAGATCGGCGCTGGCGATCCAGAGCTGATGCTGGGCGCGTTCGGCGATTTCGGTAGCCAGGCGCTCGCACTCCGCGGCGCGGGTCAGGATCACCCGATGCTGCGGCGAATCACCATCCAGGCGTGCCCTCATCACGCGATGCGGGATGCCGGCCTCATCGAATTCCGGTCCCTCCGAGTGGAATCCAAAGCGCGTGTAGAACGGAATCGCGTGCGTCTGAGCGTGCATGCTGATGCTGGCATAGCCGAGATCGCGCGCAATCTGGATCAGTCGATCCATGATCGCAGCGCCAACGCCCAGTCCGCGGGCGCGCTCGAGCACGGCCATACGCCCGATCTTATGCTCTGGAGTCAGGCGGCCGGTGCCGATCGGCAGGCCCTCGTGGTCGAGCGCGAGGACATGGCGCGATAGCGGGTCGAGTGCATCCCATTCCTCGTCCAGGGGACACTGTTGCTCGATCACGAATACCGGTTCGCGCACCGCACGCAGCAATTCCAGATCGGCTTCGTAGCTGGCATCACGTAGGCTGAAAGTATTCATCGTCCTACTCCATAGTGGCCGGCATTGACGATTTCAAGCAGGGCGCCACGCTCGCGCTCGGACAACGCCTGCCAGGCCGCAACGTCGAACGCTTCCGGCGCCGCCAGATACCGGTACAGACGGCTGGTCACGCGATAGCGGTCGCCGGCCAGGAACACCTGCCAGCCGCGCGCGCTGCGCGTGCTTGCCATCCGTGAGTAAGGGTGGCGTTGCAGTCCTGCGCCACGCTGCAGGCGTTGCACCATCTTCGCAGCGTCGAGCCTGCGTGCGGCCGGCGCCGGCGCCGGCGTCTGTGCATTGCGATAGCGGGTGATGAAGCCGCCAAACCAGTCGCTCAGGCCGGCTTCGTCGAGACTCAACAGATCGGCCATGGCGGTGCGCAATCGGCGCATGTCGTCGCTGTCGATCAGATGCGGATCGCGCCGGGGCTGCAGATCGGGATCGGCGTAGCGCTGTTCATCGGGCAGCTCCGCGACCAGGCTTTCAGCCAGATCGAGTACCAGTTCGCTGGTTGCCGGAGCGCGCATGCCAAGCGAATAAGTCATGCATTCGTCGAGGGCGATGCCATGATGTGGAACGCCCGGCGGAAGATAGAGCACATCGCCGGGTGCGAGCGTCCACTCATGCGAAGGGTTGAATTGCTCAAGCAGCTTCAACGCCACATTGTCGCGGAAGGCCAGTGGCGGATTTGGCCTGGCGTCGATCTGCCAGTGGCGATGGCCGAGACCCTGCAGCAAAAAGACGTCGTACTGATCAACGTGCGCGCCGACCGATCCGCCCTTGACCGCATACGAGATCATGATGTCGTCGAGGCGCCAGCTCGGTAGAAAATCCACCCAGCGATACAGCGCGGCCACGTCCGGGTCCCACTTGTCGACATCCTGAACGAGTAGAGTCCAGTGCGTCTTCGGCAGAGTACTGAAGCGATTCTCGGGCAAGGGGCCGGGTTCGACGCGCCAGCGGTCGCGTTTGGGCTCGTGCAGGATTAGTCGCGACAACGCTGCCGGCTCGCAGGCCAGACCGGCAAGATCGTTGGGCTGAACGGGCGAAGCGAAGTCGGGAAACGCCGTGCGAATCAGCAGCGGGCGTTTCTGCCAGTAGTCACGCAGAAACTGCGCGGGCGACATGCCGAGCGGCGCAGCGGGCGTGGCGAACACCTCGAGGGCGGCGCCGTTCTCTCCCGCATCTTGCTTGCGCGATACAGGCTTCATATGGCGGCCGCCAGTTCGGCGGCGCGTCCGAGGTAACTCGCCGGCGTCAGTTGCAGCAAGCTTTGCTTCGCCGCCGCGGGCAGGTCCAGACCTTGCACGAATGCCTGCAGCGACGCCGCGCTGATGCCCTGTCCGCGGGTCAGCGCCTTGAGCTGCTCATAGGGTTCGGGAAGGCCGTGGCGGCGCATCACCGTCTGCACCGCCTCGGCAAGGACCTCCCAATTCGCATCGAGGTCCTGGGCGAGACGATCGGGATTGACGCTCAGTTTGCCCAGTCCGCGGCCCAGCGCATCGTAGGCGATCAGAGCATGGCCAAATGCGACGCCGAGCGCGCGCAATACGGTGGAGTCGGTCAGATCACGCTGCCAGCGCGAGATCGGCAATTTCTCGCTGAAGTGGCCGAGCAGGGCGTTGGCCAGTCCGAGATTGCCTTCGGCGTTTTCGAAGTCGATCGGATTGACCTTGTGCGGCATGGTCGATGAGCCCACTTCGCCTGTCTTCAGCGACTGTTTGAAGTAGCCGAGCGAAATGTATCCCCAGGTATCACGACAGAAATCGATCAGGATCGTATTGATCCGGCGCAGGATGTCGCACAGCTCGGCAATGCCATCATGGGGTTCAATCTGGGTGGTGTATGGATTGAAGGCGAGGCCGAGCGATTCGACAAACTTCTGGGCAAAACCCGGCCAGTCGATTTCCGGATAGGCGATTGCATGCGCGTTGTAGTTGCCCACGGCGCCGTTGATCTTGCCCGGCGAATGCCAAGCCTGCAGCTGATCGAGCTGGCGTTCGAGCCTGGCGATCACGTTGGCGATTTCCTTGCCGAGTGTGGTTGGCGATGCCGTCTGTCCGTGTGTGCGCGACAGCATCGGCTGCTGCGCATGCTTGTGGGCGAGTTGGCGTAGCGCATCAGTCAGGCTTTGCAGCGCCGGGGTGATCACGCGGGCAGTGGCCTCGCTCAACATCAGGGCGTAGCTCAGATTGTTGATGTCCTCACTGGTGCAGGCGAAGTGGATGAATTCTGCGTGCGCCGCGAGCTCATCATCTGTAGTGATCGACTCCTTCAGAAAGTACTCGACCGCCTTGACGTCATGATTGGTGCTTGCCTCGATTTGCTTGACCCGGGCGGCCTCTGCCGGCGAAAAATCACTGACGATCGCACGCAGTCGGGCGCGGGCCTGGGCTGAAAATGCTGGAACTTCGACGAGCTCAGGGCAGTCAGACAGCGCCAGCAGCCACTCGACTTCCACGTGCAGACGGCTGCGGATCAGCCCGAACTCGCTGAAATGTGGTCGCAGCGGGTCGGCCTTGCCGGCATAGCGGCCGTCCAGTGGCGAAAGGGCGAGCAGGGTATCGAGCGGCATGCAGTGGCTCCGGGCAGGACGCTGAGTTTAGCGGCTGGACCGAGCCCGGTGTATGCGCTTTCCGGGACCGCCCCGCTGCGGCGCTATGCTTGGTGAAAATGCAGGAGCAGAAATGAAAGCGACGCGCACCGAACGTGACAGCATGGGCACGATGGAAGTCCCCGTCGATGCGCTCTACGGAGCACAGACCGCGCGCGCCATCGCGAACTTCCGGATTTCCGGTATGCCCATGCCGCGCAGTTTTCTACGTGCCCTCGCTCTGATCAAGGCGGCTGCAGCGCTTGCCAATGTGGAGCTTGCGTTGTTGCCAGCACGTGTGGGCAAGGCGATTGCGAAAGCCGCGATTGAGGTGAGCCAGGGACGCTACGACGAACACTTCCCGATCGATGTATTCCAGACTGGCTCGGGCACCAGCACCAATATGAATGCCAACGAGGTCATTGCGCGCCTGGCCAGTGCGGCGGCCGGTCGTTCTGTGCATCCCAACGACGACGTCAACAACGGGCAGAGCTCCAATGATGTGATTCCGAGCGCGATTCATATTGCCGCCTGTATGGAGTGCGCGGAGAAATTGTTGCCGGCACTGCTGGAGCTGAGGCGGGTACTGGATCGGCGCGCGCGCGAATTTGCCCGTCTGCCAAAGACCGGACGTACCCATCTCATGGATGCGATGCCCCTGACCCTGGGCCAGGAACTGGGCGCGTGGGCAGCGCAGATCGATGCCAACATCAAGCGGATCGAATCGGCCGTGCTGGGGATGCAGTCGCTGCCGCTGGGTGGTACCGCGGTCGGGACTGGCATCAATGCGCATCCGCAATTTGCACGCAAGGCGGCCGAGCACCTGAGTCGCCTGGGCGGACAGCGTTTCCGCATCAGCCGCAATGCTTTCGCCCTGATGGCGGGGCAGGATCATGCGGTCGAGCTGTCCGGCCAATTGCGCGTGCTGGCCTGCAGCCTGATGAAGATATCGAATGATCTGCGCTGGATGAATTCGGGTCCACTGGCCGGACTCGGCGAGATCGAACTGCCCGCGATGCAGCCGGGCTCTTCGATCATGCCGGGCAAGATCAATCCCGTCGTACCGGAGGCGGTGGCGATGGTCTGCGCCCAGGTGATCGGTAATGATGCGGCCATCGCGATTGCTGGGCAGAGCGGAAACTTCCAGCTCAATGTGATGCTGCCGCTGATCGCGCACAATCTGCTGCAGTCGATCGAATTGCTCGCCAATGCCAGCCGTGCCCTCGGCGATCAGGCCATCGCGGGCTTTACCGTGAATCACGCACGTGTCTCCGAGAGTCTGGCGCGCAACCCGGTGCTGGTGACCGCGCTGAATGCGGTGATCGGCTATCAACGTGGCGCCGAGATCGTGAAGCAGGCCTATCGCCAGGGACGCCCCGTAGTGGACGTCGCCCGCGAGCTGACGGGCTTGCCAGAGGCCGAGTTGCGGCTGCTGCTCGATCCTCTGCAGCTTACCCGGGGTGGGCTGACGGCCCGAGAGCCCAAAAAGCAGAAGCCGCGTTAAACGCGGCTTCTGGCGACCATCATGCACCGTTGAAATCAGTCAGCAATCTCGCGATAGCGACGCAGATAAACCGCAACCGCAATCATCGCCGCGCCGACCAGTACACCGATCCAGAGATTCGGCGAGCTCAGCACATCGCCCAGTGAGCCGAGGCTGATCACGTCTGCGGGTGTTCGCTCTGCGCTGAAGTTGTAACCGAAGCCGTTGCCACTCCAGGAGAACGGCAGCACGCTGCTCAGTCCGCGCGGGATGATGTGGAACCACATCCAGGTTTCCGGAATGCGCAGATTGGTCAGCATATCCATCCATGACATCAGGGCGCCAGCAACCAGGGGCACGGATACCGACCAGATGAACGGCTTGCTGCGCGCCCAGCTCGACACCATCAGCAGCCAGCCGTAAGTCGGCATCGCCCAAAGCGCATTGACGGGCATGGCGATGAACATGCATAGCCACATCCGAACCGGGTGTACCTCGTCGAAAATCCCAGGCATCCACATCAACTTGAATACGTTGACGCCATGCAAGGCCAACCAGCCGCCGATGATGATGAGCATCAGCAGGTGGAACACGATGCCGGCGACCAAGGCGATCAAGGGTGCAGTGAACGCAGCCGTGAATATTTTGGATCCGACCGTCTGGATGTCGGAGACCGGCATCGATTTCCAGAACAGGATCGAACGATCCTTGCGGTCGTCAAAAAGCGCGCCGATAAGGTAGAAGAACAGAACGATACCAAGTACAAACTGCACGACCAAGGCCATCGTACCCAGACCGACGTTGATGCCTTTTGCCACATTGGCCATCGCCTCGGGCGGCATGCCGTTGACCATCTGCGCCAGCGGGATATTCATCACCTTGAAGTCACGTCCGTCGACATGCATCTCACCGGCGCTGAGTCCGATCACGGTGAACAGCACAAACACGCCGACGACGATGAAGGGCGTCCACAGGAAGCCGCCGCGATGCTCCCAGAACTCTCGCTTGAGCAGGGTGACGAAGGTTTTCATGCGTAGGCTCCTTGCATGGTCGCAACAAAAATGTCAGCGATACCGGGTTTGCGGGTCTCTCCCAAGGCCTCGGCCGTGGCAGCGGGCAATCCGTCGAACAGGAAGATCGACTTGCCAAATACCTGTCGTTCGGTCAGCGGCTTGAGGGCGGCGGCCTGCTCGCGTTTTTCCGCAGAGACCATGACCTCGGTGAACCGTTCGCCGACTTCGTCCATTGTGGCGTCAAGGGAAATCCGCCCGTCCTTGATGAACAGCACGTCGGTCAGGATGTGTTCGATCTCCTCGACCTGGTGGGTGGTGATGAGAATGGTCTTCTCATGATCAAAATAGTCGTTCAGCAGGGTCTGGTAGAACTCCTTGCGATACAGGATGTCGAGCCCGAGGGTCGGCTCGTCGAGCACCAATACCTTGGCATCGATTGCCATCACCAGAGCCAGATGCAATTGCGCGACCATGCCCTTGGACAACTCGCGAACCTTCATCTTCGGGCCAATCTTGGTTTTGGATAGAAACTGCTGACACTTGCTGCGCGAAAATTTGGGGTGCACACCCTCGACGAAATCGATCGCCTGGTGAACCCGGATCCAGCGCGGCAGCACCGCGACGTCAGCGATGAAGCAGACCTGGTTCATCAACTCGCTGCGCTGGCTGTGCGGGTCCAGGCCGAGCACGCTGAGCTCGCCATCAAAGGTGGTCAGGCCGAGCATGGCCTTCAGGGCCGTGGTCTTGCCGGCGCCGTTGGGGCCGATCAAGCCGACAATGCGCCCGGCATTGATCTGGAAATCACAGCCTTTGAGTGCCTCGAATTTTCCGTAGCGCTTTCTGAGATTGCGCGCATGGATGACAATGCTCATCAGTTCTTGCTCCCCGATTCCGTATCCAGTTCCAGTAGTTCTTTCAGTTCCAGCCCAAGCCGGCGAAGGCGGTCGCGCAGTGGTGGCCATTCGTCGTTGATGAAGTGTTCGCGTTCGCTGCGCAACAGTTGCACACGGGCTCCTTCGTTGACGTACATGCCAAGTCCTCGGCGCTTCTCGACCAGATTTTCGTCGACCAGTTCCTGGTAGGCCTTCGATACTGTAATCGGATTGAGTTGGAAATCCGCCGATACCTGACGCACCGAGGGCAGGGCATCGCCCTCCTTCAGCGCGCCATCGAGGATCATGGCCTTGATGTGCTCGCGCAACTGCCGATAAATCGGCGCGCCCTCATTCCAGTTCATGCTCATGCGGTCAGTCCTTGATGCGGATCGGCGCGCGTCCGAACCGGTAGTAGGGCATCGTCAGATCGATGCGGGCTGGGCGACGCGAGCGCTGGCTGCGTGCAGGTGCCGGCGTTGCTGCAACTGTGTCACTCTGGCGATCCGGCCTGATGGAAGGTGCGTCCTGGGCCGTCGTGCGCTTGCTGGCAGCAATAGAAGACTGCTGCGCTCCATCGAAGGCGCGATCGGGACTGCGCTCAAGCAGCTCCGGCATCGCGATCAGCGCGAGCAGGAAGCAGAACAGGGAGCTGAGGATTTTCATGGTCGACCCAGTGTTGCCGCAGTGGTGGTGTAGTGAACTATAACACCTACGATCACGAGGTCAAGCCCCTGCTCACATTCCCGGTACATGACCGATGGCATGGTGGGCTGGCAGACTTCTCCAATTCTTTCGCAGCGCCCGCACCGCCCGGATGGCGGCTCCGAGCAACAGGAGACAACTTGTGCGTACCTTATTGATTTCACTTGTTTTAATGTCTGGCTCCGCGATGGCCTGCGGGGATCTGCTCAATCACAGCCTGCGTCCGCTTGCCGGGAAGACGCCGGAAACGCTGTGCTCCCGCTTTGAGGGCAAGGTGTTGCTGATCGTCAACACGGCCAGCAAGTGTGGTTTTACACCGCAGTACGAGGGGCTGGAGGCACTGCACGAGAAGTATCGTGACCAGGGCTTTTCGGTGGTCGGTTTTCCGTCCAACGATTTCATGGGACAGGAGCCAGGTAGCGAGACCGACATCAAGGAATTCTGCACGCTCACCTATGGCGTCAAATTTCCGATGTATGAAAAAACTGCAGTGAAGGGAGCGCAAGCCCATCCGCTCTACAAGCACTTGACGGAAGCCACCGGCAGCGCGCCCGGCTGGAATTTCCACAAGTACCTGATCGATCGCTCGGGCAAGGTCGTCAACAATTTCGGCAGCCGCACCAAGCCCGATGACAAGGCGATGGTGGCCCAGATCGAGGCCCTGATCGCCGCGAAGCCAACGGATGCGAAGCCGGCAATCGAAGCCAAAGCAGACTCCGGCCGCTGAGCGTCGCCAGTTCTGCAGTCCTGGGCCCGGTCTGATCCGGGCTCAGCGATCTGGGCTCAGGACATCCGGAAATTCTGGCCAAGATAGACGTCGCGGACGCGCTGGTCGGACAGCACCTTCTCCGGTCGACCCTCGGAGAGGACCACGCCCGCATTGAGGATATACGCGCGATCGCAGATGCCCAGGGTCTCGCGCACATTATGGTCGGTGATCAACACGCCGATGCCGCGATCCTTGAGATGCGCCACGATGCTCTGGATTTCATTGACCGAGATCGGATCAACGCCAGCGAACGGCTCATCGAGCAGGATGTAGCGCGGCTTGGCCGCGAGCGCGCGGGCAATTTCGACGCGACGGCGTTCGCCTCCGGAGAGACTCTGACCCTTCTGCTTGCGGATGTGCGCAATATGCAGATCACCGAGCAAGCCCTCGGCCTCATCCAAGCGCTGCCGACGATTGAGTCCCGGGCGCAGTTCCAGCACCGCGAGCAGGTTCTCTTCGACGGTCAGACTGCGGAATACCGAAGGCTCCTGCGGAAGATAGCCGAGCCCAAGCCGCGCCCGGGCATGCATCGGCAGGGTGGTGATGTCGGTGTCGTCGAGCTTGATGCGACCGGCATCGGCGGCAATCAGCCCAACCACCATGTAGAAACAAGTGGTTTTCCCGGCGCCATTGGGGCCGAGCAGGCCGACGCATTCACCCGGATGCAGTACCAGCGAAAATTCGTGGACCACCTCTCGCTGCTTGAAACGCTTCTTCAGCGCATAGGCCGCCAACATCAGTTATCGGCCGACTTCGGCTTGATCGTCATCTGCACGCGACCGCCTTCGCTGCCGGCATCGAGCAGTCCGCTGTCGATGTGATAGACCACTCGCTCGCTACGCATATTGCCGCGCGGGCGCTCAATGTTCACATTGCCGGTGAGCACCACGGTGTCCGCGCTGAGCAGGTACTCGATGTTGGCTGCTTCGGCGCGCATCAAACCCTGATCCTCGATGTCCTGTTGCAGGGTCGCCGGAGATCCGCTGAAGACCACACGACTGACGTCCCCCTTGGCCTGTTCTACGACCGCCTTGGCCGCGCGGATTTTCAGCGTTCCCTGGTCGATCTCGACGTTGCCGATCAACTCGGTACGTTCCGCATTTCCCGAACTGCTATCGGACTTGATGTCCATATCCTGCTCACGGTCCGATTTCAGCGCTGCCGCCTGGTAGGCGACCAACAACAGAAGCAGCATCCAGCTACGGTTTATCATGGTGTACCTCAAAGCGGCCGCGCACGGCGGCGGCGAGTTCAAACTGTTTGGTGTCGAGATCGGCCATCAGTCCGATTCCCCGAAGTATAGAGCCCGGGCGGCGCATCGTGACGGCGCTGGTCGTCGTGATCCGCTTGGCATCGGTATCGGCATCCAGCGATTCGGTCTCAAGCCTGAAATCGCTACCACTCGCCTGCGCGGCCTGGGTGACCAGCACCTTGTCACGCATGTCGACCTGCTTGCTCCGGGTGTTGATCAGGGCGCGCCGGCTGGTTGCATTCCAGGCAGTGCCCTCGCTGTTGAAAAACTGGAACACCGGCCGCTCGACATGGAAGGCCTCACGGGCATCGTCGTGGCTCATGCGGGGCGCGCGCAGCCGGAAAGCCAGCTTTCCGCTGTCGGCGTATGAGGCCAGTTCGAAGTCCTGCAATTGGTAATCCGAACGTGGCGGGCCGGTGAAGCGCGGCGTGGCATTGCGTTCCTGCTCGCGCAGCAGCAACCATCCGGTCAAGACTGCAGCCGCCGCCAACAGCATGGCGAGCAGAATCTGGCGCGCGCTCATGAGCCACCCGCCCGCGCGATGATGGCCTGGTCATAGCCTTGTGCGGTCAACAACAGGTCGCAGACTTCACGCGCGGCGCCATTGCCGCCACTGTGCCGTGTCATCCAGTGGGCGTGCTGCTTGACCCATGGGTGTGCATTGGCGACCGCGATGGACAGGCCGGCACGTTGCATCACCGCAAGGTCGGGCAGATCGTCACCCGTATAAGAGGCCTGACTGGCATCCAGACCAAATGACTCGAGCAACATGGTGAACACGCCGAGCTTGTCTTTCTGGCCCTGATAGACATGTTCGATGCCGAGATCGCGTGCACGCGTCGCCACCGGCCGGCTTTCGCGCGCGGTGATCAGGGCGATCTCGATACCGTGCTCGCGCAATAGTTTGAATCCGAGGCCATCGTGCGCATGGAACGGCTTGATCTCCTCACCGGATTCCGAATACCAGAGCTTGCCATCGGTGAGCACGCCATCGACGTCAAAGCAGGCCAGGCGGATGCCGGCGGCACGCGCAAGCACCTCTGGGCTGGGCTCGTGTAGGGCGCCTGAAGTCATGCGGCTGTGCTCAGACAACTCGGGCACGCAGCAGGTCGTGAATGTTCAAAGCGCCTTGCAATTGCCCGCTTTCGTCGACCACGAGCAGGGCATGGATCTTGAAATCTTCCATCAGCCGGGCCGCTTCCACCGCAAGCTTGTCGGGCAGGATGGTCTTGGGCCGACTGTTCATCAGGGCCCGCAAGGGGGTGGCGCGCAGGTCGATCTGGTCATCGTCCAGGGTGCGGCGCAGATCGCCGTCGGTAAATACGCCGAGCAGTCGATTGTCGCCATCGACCACAGCCGTCATGCCCAGGCCCTTGCGGGTCATCTCTACCAGGGCATCGGAAATGCTGGCGCCAATACTGACCACAGGAATCTGATCGCCGACATGCATGACATCGGCGATGCGCATCAGCAACTTGCGGCCGAGGCTGCCGGCAGGATGGGAACGGGCAAAATCTTCCGCGGTAAATCCGCGCGCCTCAAGCAGGGCGATGGCCAGCGCATCGCCCATAACCAGGGCGGCGGTGGTGCTGGTCGTCGGCGCCAAGTTCAGTGGACAGGCCTCGGTCGGTACGCTGACATTGACATGGACATCGGCCAGTCGCGCCAAAGACGAACGGGGATTGCCCGACATGCCGATCAGAGGCACGCCCTGACGCCTGATCAGCGGCAGGATGGTGAGCAGTTCATCGGTTTCTCCGGAATTACTCAGGGCCAGCACAACATCCTTGTCGGTGATCATGCCGAGATCGCCGTGACTCGCTTCGCCGGGGTGCACAAAAAAGGCCGGCGTACCGGTTGAAGCCAGGGTCGCTGCGATCTTGTTGCCGATGTGTCCGGATTTGCCCATGCCGGAAACGACCACGCGGCCCCGGCAGTCCAGCATCAGGGCGCAGGCACGGAAGAAGCTTTCGTCGATATGCGACGCCAGCTGGGCAATGCCGCCGACCTGGATGTCGATCACTCTGCGCGCGCTGGTGGCCAGTGCCTCAGCCGAGAGCCTGGGGTGTGCAAATGCAGGGGGCGGCGGCTTGATCAGGGCGTTCATGACACTTCCAATAGAGGGCCGATAGGAGCGGGCAGCCGGCCCGCCAACGCGTCAGGGCGGATTCGGTTAGAATTCGCGGCCATTTTAGCCACGATCGACGGGGTTGGGCGCGTATTGTGCCGCCGTCCTCGTGAATGCGCCCTATCCGCGCCTCATCCCCTCCGGAATTTGCCATGGAAGCCAGCCGTATTCGTGATCTTATCCAAGCCGGCATCGCTAGTGCTCAAGTCGAGGTGCACGGTGACGACGGTGTGCACTTCGAGGCTCTGGTCATCAGCGAGGCGTTCACTGGCAAGTTGCCGCTGGCCCGTCATCGGATGGTGTATGCCACGCTGGGCGATCTGATGGGTGGCGCAATTCACGCGCTATCACTGAAAACAATGACGCCGGCCGAAGCCGGGACCGCCCCTTAACCCAGCCGCGCCCGCCGCGCGGCATCCAGGAAAACCCCATGGCAAAGATTGTGATCTCCGGCGGTGTACCGCTGAATGGCGAAGTGTGGATTTCAGGCGCGAAGAACGCCGTGCTGCCGATCCTTGCGGCGACTCTGCTGGCTGATGAGCCGATGTCGATCGGCAACGTGCCGCATCTTCATGATGTCACCACCACGATGGAGCTGCTCGGCCAGATGGGTGTGCAGCTGGTGGTCGATGAGCGAATGAAGATCCACGTCGATCCGCGCAATGCCCGGCACTGGTTTGCACCTTATGATCTGGTCAAGACGATGCGCGCATCGATCCTGGTCCTCGGTCCTTTGGTCGCCAAGTACGGTCAGGCCGATGTGTCTTTGCCCGGCGGCTGCGCGATCGGTTCGCGTCCAGTCGATCAACACATCCGCGGATTGCAGGCGCTGGGCGCCGAAGTGACCGTCGAGAACGGCTATATCCGCGCCCGTGCCAAGCGCCTGCGCGGCGCGCGCATTGTGATGGATGTGGTCACCGTCACCGGTACCGAGAACATCATGATGGCCGCGACCCTGGCCACTGGCACGACGGTGATCGAGAACGCTGCGCAGGAGCCCGAGGTGGTCGATCTTGCCCATTGTCTGGTCGCGATGGGTGCAAAGATCTCCGGCATCGGCACCAATACCCTGGTCATCGATGGCGTCGAACGACTTCACGGTGCGCACTACGATGTACTGCCTGATCGCATCGAGACCGGGACCTTTCTGGTTGCCGGTGCAATCACCTCGGGCCGTGTCGTTGCCAAGCGCACGCGTTCGGATACGCTCGATGCCGTGCTGTCCAAGCTTGAGGAAGCGGGCGCCCACATCAATGTGGGTCCTGACTTCATCGAGCTCGACATGAAGGGCAAGCGACCGAAAGCGGTCAATATCACCACGGCACCCTATCCGGCCTTTCCGACCGATATGCAGGCGCAGTTCACGGCACTGAATTCGGTCGCCGAAGGCGTCGGCATCATCACCGAAAATGTGTTCGAGAACCGTTTCATGCACGTCCAGGAATTGCAGCGTCTGGGCGCTGATATCCGGGTGGAAGGTTCGAGCGCCATCATCAAGGGCGTCAGCAGTCTGACCGGCGCGCCGCTGATGGCTACCGACCTGCGTGCGTCCGCCTGCCTGGTGCTGGCTGGACTGGTGGCCAACGGCGATACCTCGGTCGATCGCGTGTACCACATCGACCGCGGCTATGAATGCATCGAGGAAAAGCTCAGCGGTCTCGGCGCGCGGATTCGTCGCCTGCCCAACTGACACCGACGCTCATCGTGGCGGCGTCGGGATTTCGCCAGACAGGGGCGGAATCGCTTGCTGTCGCTGCCAGCGCCCGCCGATCAGTAGTTCGATCGGCTGGTACCTGGTCTTGTAGTCCATCTTGGGATGGCCGGCGATCCAGTAACCCAGATAGAGATGTTCGAGCCCGGCGCGGCGGGCCCAGTCGATCTGGCTGAGAATCGCAAATACGCCAAGCCCGCGTCGCGGCAAGTCGGGCTCGTAAAACGTATACACAGCCGACAGGCCCGCCGTCGTCACGTCGGTCACCGCGCAGGCCAGAAGCTTCCCGTTCCCGCGGATCATCAGGAATCGCGTATTGCTCCAGTCGGTAAACAGGAACCGTGAAAAGTCCGCGGGATCGGTAGCATCCATCCCCCCATGGCGGTGACGCGAGTCCAGATAGCGACGATATAGATCAAAGCATTCATCGCTGTAGGCCGCGGCTTCTACCCGAAGCTCGAGCTCGGCATTCTCAAGAGCGCAGCGCCGCTGGCTGCGATTGGGTACGAACGACCGAACCAGCAGCCGACTTGCCGTGCAGGCATTGCAGCCCTGGCAGGTGGGTCGATAGACGTGACTGCCAGCACGGCGAAAACCCTGCGACAGGGCGTTCCCATAAACGCTCGCAAGTTCCGGCGCGCCGGGATCGATCACCCAGTTCTGGGCGAGTCGATCCGGGTAGTAGCCACAGCCGTGCTCGACCGTCTTGAACAGCCTGAGCTTTGCGCCTGTCATCGCAGTTGACACTCCGGTGCCAAACGGCAACCGTGATCGCCAGACTTCAGTCGCGCTGACCTCAGTGCCATGAAGTTACTCGAAAACTTCCGCCACCGGCTCGATCTTGATCCGCGCTGGGGCGATGCCGAGTGGCAGCTTCTGGACGACGCGATCTTCGGCAGCGAGTTCCTTCGATTTGGCGGAGTTGTAGCTGATCGGTGTCGGCCGGTCGCTGCCCAGGATACTGGCGAGATCCTTGCCATCACGCGAGACAAAGACGAAGTGGGCGTCGCTGGGATTGAGGTAGGTACGGATGGCGGCATTGACCTGATCCAGCGTGAGCTTGTCGAGTTGTTCGCGGACATGGGCGGGGAATTCGCCGATGCCGAAGAATTGCGAGTCGACGAAATAGCCGAGTTGGCGGCTCTGGTTGGCAACGAGGATTGCGACGAATTTCTTGAGGAAACCGCGGGTGGCTTCGAAAGCCTCGGCGCTCATGCCATCGCGTTGCAGCAGATCGAGTTCGTGCAGCGCGACCCGGGTGGCGAAGACGGCATCGTTATTGCTGCGCAAGGGCCGTAGCCAGACCTGGAACAGGTCGTTCAGGCGCGGCATGTTCGGCTCTGGCTGCATCAGATACATGCCGTAAGGGAAGTACTCGATGTAGGCGTAGTTGCCATAATTCATGCCGCGTTCTTCGCGAATGCGGTTGTAGAGCCGTCCGTTCGAGTTGCGGTGTTCGCCGAGCCAGGAGCGGACCAGCCACAGCGCAGCCCAATCTGGATGACTGCGATTCACCGGAATCGGCCAGCCGAAAGAGACCGCGACTGCCGGCGTTTCCTTTTCAATGATGGTGGCGCTGCGCCCATGCAGGCTGGGTAGCTCCGGTCGCGCTTCCTCGGGCGCGCCGATGGCCGGTAGCGCGGGCATGTCCTCGGTCAGGCGATCGACAATATTGTTGTCGGCACTTCCGGCGGATGCGATCGCGAGCCGATTGGACGAGTAGTACGACTGGTAGAACTGTTTGACGTCGTCGAGCGTAATCGCCTCGATGTCCTTGCCGTGGCCGAGATTGAGCGTGCCATAGACATGGTCCTTGCCATAGATATCTTCGTAGAGCTTTTCCTTCGCCAACTCCTCGTCGTTGTTGCCGCGCAGTTGCACGCGCAATGCGGTGAGTTGCTGGGTCTTCACACGGTCGAAATCGGCTTCGGTGAACGCGGGCTCCAGCAGCATCTCGCGCGCCAGCGGATACCAGGCCTGCAGATTTTCCTTATGGATCTGGGCGCTGAACCGCGTCAGGTGCTTGTCGACCTGGGCGTCGAACGATCCGGCTATGGGATAGAAGCGTTGTTCGATTTCCTCGAGACTGCGCCGCTGGGTATCGCCGCCGGTCAGCATGCGCGCCGTAAGTTCGGCTAGCCCTTTTTTTCCCGGCGGATCGTTGGCCGATCCGCTGCGGAAAATCAGCGAAATATTCACCAGAGGCGAGTCCGATGGCTGTGAGAAAATCGGAAAGAACATCTCCTCGACCTGGCGTGGGTAGGCGGTCGCGAAGGGCGCATACTCCTTGGTCGGCGGCGCGCTGACAGCACGCTCTGCGCTGCTGTCCAGAGCTGCCGGCAGCATTCCCACGCTGCGACTGCCTTCGAGTTCATCCGAGTTCGAGAGCGAGACCGTGCTGCGCAGGTCGTCGAGGAAAACCCGGTTGGCGGCCGCCATGATGTCCGCTGCCGTGATCGAGTCAAGCCGGGCGTAGTATCGATTCAAGGTATCGATGTCGCGCTCGGCCTGGACGAAGCCGGCAAGGATTCCGGCCACGCCGGCCGCGCTGTTCATGCCGGCTGCGAAACTGTACTTCAGCCGTGACTTGGCTTCCTGCAAGCGTGCATCGGGCAGTTTCTGAGTGCGCATCTGGACGAGGGTTCGGTCGATCGCCTCGTTGACGGCAGCTGCATTTTCAGCAGTGCTCAATTGTGCGGCAATCGTGAACAGACCCGCATCGCGACTGCGTGAAGGGCTGACGAACAGTGTTTCGACCAGTCGCTTCTGGATCACCAGTTCCTGATAAAGCGCCGACGAAGGCCCGAAGTAAAGTTCGGCGGAAAGTGCCAGCGCGGCCGGATCAGCATCGGTGGTCGACATCGCCGGAGCGCGAAATCCGTGCAGGATCCAGGGAAGGGTAGGTGCCGGCCATTCGACGTGCTCGTAGCGCGCCCCGACGCGGGCGGGCTCCTGTGGAATGACCGACTGGTAGTTGCCCTGCTTCCAGCCACCCCAGTGACGCTCGATGCTGGCAAGTGTCGATTCAATTTCGATATCGCCGACGACGATGATGCTGGAATATTCGGGGCGGTACCAGCGTGCGAAGAACTCCCGCGAGTACGCCATCTGGTTGGGCATGTCCTCGATATCCTTGAAGAAGCCCATCGTGGTGTGCTTGTAGGGATGCACGTCGTAGCCGATATCGCGCAGTCGCTCGCTCGCCTTCTGGATCGGGTTGGAGTAGTTCTTCAGATACTCGCCCTTTACCGCCTGTGCCTCGGTACGGAACTGCTCTTCGCTATAAGTCAGGTTCTGGAACCGGTCGGCCTCTACTTCCAGAATCAGATCGAGATCTTCCGTGGTGAAGTTGACGTAGTAGTTCGTGAAGTCGTCCGTGGTGTACGCATTCTGGTCGCCGCCCGCGCTCTTGATCACTGCGCCATAGGCATCGGCTGGATAGCGTGGTGTGCCACGAAACATCATGTGCTCGAAGAAATGCGCAAAGCCCGATTTGCCGGGCTCAACCTCATTTCGCGATCCGGTCTGGACCGGAATCTGCAGCGATACGACGCCCGGAGTGGGTGTACGCACCGCGATGATGCGCAGGCCATTGGGCAACAGCTTCTGCGCATGCGGCAGATCAAATAGCTTGGCCGGCTCGGTCGTCGCGGCCGCTGCCTTCGGACCGATCTCCGCTGTCGCTGGGGCATCGCTGCGCAGAGTGGGTTGACAGGCAGCGAGGCCGATTCCGGCGAGGATCAGACAAAGTCGTTTCATTCATTGCTCCAGAGTTGCGTGCTCAATCCGATGGCTGAACAGCGGCGATCACGGCGCGCCGCCACCATTTCCATCGATCACATAGATCGTCGGTTCGACCGGCTCCTGCACTGCCGGTTCGACGACCGCAGGCGGCTGGGCTCGTGGCGGCAGCACGGTCTGACGCTGTGGGGCCTGCATCGCCTTGAAGCCGAAGAAATAGATTGCCGATATCGCCACCAGAACGAGGAGCACACGGCGAACATGGCTGGCCGCGCGCGGCGCCTCGTGCTCGTTGCGCGGGCGCAGTTGGTATTGGGTCGCAACATCGGGTCGGGTACTGCCCATCACGCCGGCTTCGCGCAGCAACGTGCGGGCGCGCGGCAGATCCTCGGCCCGTGTTACCCAGACCGCGGGCCAGTTCGACGAATCCGAGCGCGCGGTATAGCTGAAGTTGCGCATCCGGTCGCGACGCAACTTGTCGCGATTGCTGACATAGGTTTCCACGCCGATCTCGCTCAGCAAGGCCTCGACGCGATCGATGTTTTCCAGCCGCGGTGACGAAAATACCTGGCGCATCAGACGAGCTCCCCATCAATGATCCGGATCAAACCTTCCTGAGCGGTCGATGCCACCAGGGTTCCATCGCGTGTGTAGAAACTGCCGCGCGCCAGGCCGCGGGCGCCCTGTGCACTTGGACTGTCACAGGAATACAGCAGCCAGTCGTCGGCGCGGAAGGGCCGATGAAACCAGAGTGCGTGATCGAGGCTGGCCATCATCACATTGGGCTGCAGGTAGGAGATCCCATGCGGCAGGGTCGCGGTGCCGATCAGGTGGAAATCCGAGGCGTAGGCCAACATTGCACGATGCAACTCAGGGGCATCGCCGATCCGCTCGGTCAGGCGTAGCCAGACATGCTGATAGGGCGGGCGCTTGGGCCGACGCAGTTCGTCGCGTGGATAGACATGGCGAAATTCGAAGGGACCCTTGTCGGTCAGCCAGCGCTGCATCTTGGCGGGGATATGGCTGAGCGCGGCGGGATCGATCGCATCGGGCGGATCGAGTTCTTCCGGGCGAGGCACTTCCGGCATGGAGATCTGGTGCTCGACGCCGGGCTCACTGATCTGGAACGAAGCGGCGCATCCAAAGATCTGCTGTCCATGCTGGATCGCCGTCACCCGCCGGGTCGAGAAACTCTTGCCATCGCGCGAGCGTTCGACGTGATAGACGATCGGCGCATCGATATCTCCCGCACGCAGGAAGTACGCGTGCAGCGAATGCACGGTGCGGCCTTCCACCGTGCGCTGAGCGGCCGATAGCGCCTGGCCCAGCACCTGTCCGCCAAACACATAGCGAGTGCCGATGTCCCGGCTCTGGCCGCGATAGAGATTTTCTTCCAGGCGTTCCAGTTGGAGCAGATCAACCAGCTCTTCGACTACGGTTTGCGTCATGGTGACCGGGATTCCAAAGACCAAGGCCGGGATTATGACCGGGCCGGTACTGAATGTGCGAGGAGGCCCGCTGAAACGCTGCCACCAAAGCACCCCCTGCCTACTTCGTTGGGACTGCTGGCGGGATCCGATCCAGGCCGATCCGTTCGAAGCGCGGCCAGGGAAACTGTACGCCCGGATCGCGTTTGCGGCGCACCTGAACCTTCGGATCGTCCGTCGCCGGCTCGGTGCTCGTGTCCAGGTCCTCATGACCGGCGATCTGCCTGAGTTTGGGCAGACGATCTCGCAGCCAGCGGACCAGTTGTTCGAGCGCTTCGAGTTGCGCGGCGGTGTAGGGCTCGGTCATCTCCTGATGCTGCGAGTCGAGCCAGTTTGGGTAGCGACCACGGTTGACCAGCTCGATTCCGACCGAGCCTGGGTTGTAGCCCCGAATGTGGTGGGCGACTCGCTCAATGGGGACAAATTGGACAATCCTGCCATCGCGTTCGATGTAGTAGTGGCCGCTGTTGCCAGTGCCACTGTCCACGTAAAGAATTTTCTCTCCGTACTCGCGGGCCATGGCGAGATCCGGCAACTCGGTGCAATGGATCACCAGCAGATCGATGTCCTCCACTTTGCGCTCGCTCAGCTGCTCGACATAGGGCAGCGGCCATTCCTGTATCGGCAGGTCCATCGTCATCGGAAGTTTGCCCTTTGCATGGGGTGATTGACGCCTGCAGGCTTGGCAGGCAGCACGGCGCTACAGTTGAAGCTCGGCGATACAGTCGACGATGTCGGCATCGGCAACGCCGTCAACCAGTTCGGCCCGGCCGGTTCCGCGCCAGAGCACCAGGCGGAGCCGACCGCTCTGCGCTTTCTTGTCCAGTCGCATCAACTCGAGTAGCTGGCCTGCATCGAGATCGCGCGGTATGCGATCGGGCAGGCCGCAACGCGCGATCAACTGAGTCAGTCGGGCCGCATCTGCTGCGGGCGCGCGCCCGAGACGTGCCGAGAGTTGTGCGGCGGCAATCATGCCCATCGCCACTGCCTCGCCGTGCAGGAAACGAACGTAGTGGGTGGCCGCTTCAATCGCATGTCCAAAGGTGTGACCTAGGTTGAGCAGAGCGCGCTCGCCGCGTTCATGCTCGTCAGCCTGCACGATGCGTGCCTTGTGGCGCACGCTGGTCTCGATGGCGTACTGCAATGCCACCGGCTCGCGGGACAGCAGGTTGGAGACGTTGCGCTCCAGCCAGCCGAGAAATTCGACGTCGCCAAGCGCTGCGTACTTGATCACCTCGGCCAGTCCGGCGCGCAGTTCGCGATCCGGCAGAGTCTGCAATGTCGCCGGATCGATGATCACTGCGCGTGGCTGATGGAAGGCGCCTACCAGATTCTTTCCGTGCGGAAGATTGACGCCGGTTTTGCCGCCAACCGATGAATCCACCATGGCCAGCAAGGTCGTCGGTGCCTGGACAAAGTCGATGCCGCGCATCCACAGCGCCGCCGAGAATCCAGCCAGATCGCCGACCACCCCGCCACCCAGGGCCACGATCGTGGCGTCCCGATTGGCACCCATCGCGGACAACTCCGCCATCACCCGACCGACATTCTCGAAGGTCTTGTGGGCTTCGCCGTCGGGCAACAGAAATACCCGGTGGCGGAACGCCTCAAGTCCGGGTAACAAAGTGTTCAGGTACAGCGGGCCAACGGTTTCATTGCTGATTACCAGCACATCGCGCCCGCGCAGATTGCGTTTCAGCAGCTCGCCGTTCGCGAGCAGACCGGCACCCAGATGGACGGTGTACGTGCGTTCGCCGAGCGCAACTTCAATCCCGGTGCTCATGCGGCTTCAGACTGCCGCTGCCAGTGCTGGTCCAGCATGTGGACAGCGCGCTGGGCACTTCGTCCCACCGATCCGTTCTCGGCCGGCAGCTGGATGTCGGCGATACTCTCGTAGAGCGGCGTGCGTTCCTCGGCCATCGCCTGCAGCCGCTCACGGCGGTCCGGCGCACGCAACAGCGGGCGGCGATTGTCGCGTGCCAGCCGGTTGAGCTGCTGAACTACGTTGACTGCCAGATAGAGCACGAAACCGGTGGACTGCATGACCGCGCGGTTTCCGGGATCCAGTATTGCGCCGCCGCCGGTGGCGATCACGGCGCCGGTGCTGGCGGCCAACTCCTTCAAAAGTCGCGATTCGCGGGTGCGAAAGCCGGGCTCTCCTTCGACCTCGAAGATCAGACTGACATTCACGCCGGTGCGCCGTTCGAGTTCATCGTCCATATCGAAGAAGGGCAGGCCGTAATGGGCCGCGATGCGCCGGCCGACGGTGCTCTTGCCAGCGCCCATAGGTCCCACGAGAAAGAGGTTGGAGCTGGGATTCATGACCGTCAGCATTACACGTCGATCTTGATGCTATTGAGCAGCGCAGCGTAAGTCCAGCGCCTGATGATGTTCGCGGCAGTTTGGTCTGCTAGCATGCTCTGTCACACCACTGCTCCAAGCCAATGATCCGATTCGCACTGACTTTCATGATCGTACTGGGCGCTTCTTTCTGGGCCTACATCCTGGTACCCGTTCAGAACCACGTCATCCTGCCCTTCACTTCGGCGCTGGCGTGGATATGCACCGGCCTGATCCACGTCTTTGATGACAACGTCATCGCGACTGGAAAGATTATCCTGTCGCCCCAGACCGGGTGGGCGGTCTCAATCGAGCCCGGCTGCAACGGGGTGGAGGCGGTGATCATTCTTGCTGCTGCAGTGATCGCATTTCCAGCGCCGTGGAAACATCGCGTCGTCGGATTCGTGCTCGGATTCTTCGCCATTCAGGGACTGAACGTCGTGCGCATCATCAGCCTGTTCTATATCGGGCTGTGGGAGGGCAATTCCTGCGTACCCGGAGTGCCCTGTCACCGGCCTTGGTTCGAGTGGTTCCACCTCTACCTGTGGCAGGCTCTGATCATTCTCGACGCCTTGGTCGTCTGGCTGATCTGGTTGCGCTATCTGCCCCGTACCCCGCGGCCTGCTGCACGCCCGAAGCCGGCGCTTGCCTGAGAATTCCGCGCCCCTGTTGATGGTGGGTTGTGGCGATCTCGGCGGCCGGATCGCCGAGGCGCTGGCGCGACGTGGCTATGATGTGTGGACGCTCAGTCGCGGCGTCAGCAGCTTGCCCTGGCCTGCCTTGCGCGGCGACGTGACCCAACCGACGCGGCTGCCAGCCTTGGCAGACCAATTCAGTACGCTCGTCTATTGCCTCACGCCGATGTCGCGCGACGAGCCGGCGTATCGTCAAATATATGTTGACGGTCTGCGTAACGTGATCGCGGCTTCCGCTTCGTCGGTACTCCCGCGCGTATGCTTCGTGTCGAGTACGGCAGTCTACGGCGACGCCTATGGTGACTGGCTCGATGAGAACGCCGAGTGCAGCCCATCCGGTTTCAATGGCCGGGTTTTGCTGGAGGCGGAAGCGGTGTGTCTGGCGGCAGGGCCGGACAATCTGGTGCTGCGCCTGGGCGGTATCTATGGGCCCGGCCGCGAGTCGCTTATCCGCAGTGTCCGCGAGGGAAGATCCGTAGGGGATGGAGAGCGGGTCTGGGGCAATCGGATCCATGTCGAGGATGCGGCGCAGGCTATCGCACATCTGATCGGCCTTGACGCGCGCGGCGTTTGCAATGTGGTTGATCGGGAGCCGGCGCCCGCAGGCGACGTCTCCCGCTGGATCGCTCAAGCACTGAATATTTCCGCGCCGGTACCGGACCAGCCACAACCGCCGCCTGGCGGCCGCCGCATCAGCAGCTGCCGGCTGGCGAACAGCGGGTTTTCGTGGAGATATCCCGACTACCGCAGCGGCTATGCTGCGCTCATCGCTGGCGCGAGGCCGTCGATCGTTGACGATGGCAGTAGGTAGGGTCGCCCGGTGGCATATCCGGTCGCCGTTTTCCCAGCTGTGCACTGGGAGACCTCCGCCAGTCTTTCCGGAAGCTGTGCAGCCGAGGCGCATGAGGGTTAGACTTCGGTAGCCCACCCCGGGTAGAGCGCGTTCAAGGAGTCCGTCATGGGAGCAGATGTAGCCAAGGTGATCGAAGTCACAGCGGCGTCCACCAAGGGAATCGAAGATGCTGTGCAGTCCGGCCTGAAAAAAGTTGCCAAGACTGTCCGACATATCAAAGGTGCCTGGGTCAATGACATCAATGTCATCACCAGCGATGACGGAAAAGTTACCGAGTGGCGCGTAAACATGAGGGTTACGTTCCTGATTGGCTGAGCCAGCTCCGTTGGGGTGTGACCTCGGTCAGGCCCCAGCGAATGGATCGAGGGTGGCTGGGCTTCCCATCGCGCTGTGCTTGGCCTATCTTTGCCCGAGCCTGGATGGCTGTGTGTTGAAGGTTCCTCGTGCGGATCGCCGGACTGCAGGCAGGCGGTATCATTTCCCAAAATGGATTGAAGACGAATGGCGACGGGAACAATAGTGGTCGGATTGCTGGAGGACGATCAGGATCAGGCCGACCTGATCCGTGTCTGGCTGGAGGCCGCGGGCTATCAGGTTCGCTGGTACGCCGATAGCAAGGAGTTCCGCCGCAAGCTAGGCGCCGAGTCAATCGATCTGCTCGTACTCGACTGGAATCTCGGCACCCAAACGACCGGTCTGGAAGTGCTCGAGTGGATGCGGCAATCTGCACACCAGAGACTTCCCGTGGTTTTCTTGACTGCGCGCACATCGGAGCAGGACATCGTCACCGGGCTCCAGGCGGGTGCTGACGACTACGTAGTCAAACCTGCCAAACAGGCCGAATTGCTTGCGCGCCTGGCCAGCGTATTGCGGCGCACTGGGGTCAATATCCAGGCCGCCGGCTGGCTCGGGGAAGTCGAGCCCTATCAGATTGACATGGAGCGTCGCAGCATCCGGATCAACGATGAAGAGATCGAACTGACTGATCGTGAGTTCGATCTTGCTTCGTATCTGTTCCGTCGGCATGGCCGTATCGTCAGTCGCGAGGCCTTGCTCGAGAACGTCTGGAACTTGAGTGGCGACGTCAACACACGCACCGTTGATACCCACGTCAGCCGTCTGCGCAAGAAATTGCAGCTCAGCGGTGACAATGGCTGGGCCCTGAGTGCGGTTTACCAGCACGGGTACCGACTCGAGCAGGTCAAATAGGAGCGACGCCGGTGGCTCGTCCGGTCAAGGCGAAGTCCAAGTCCAGGGCCAAGGCCAACTCGAACACGCGGCGCAGCGCACTGTCGACCACCGCCGTCAAGAAGAAATCCGCTCCCGCTACGTCGGTGAAGGCACCAGCGCGCGTCGTACCTGCAGTAGCTCCGACAAAAGGAAGTTCGAGCGTGGACGAGAATCCCGGTCCTGATGCTGGCGATCGCAATGTCGATCAAATTCGAGACATCCTTTTCGGCGGCCAGATGCGTGAGTATGAGCGCCGATTCCAGGAACTGGTCCAGCGTCTTGATCAAGAAACTGCGCGTCTTCGTGAAGACTTCGAGCGTCGCAGTGTTGCCGCTGACAAGCGACTGGACGAAAACATCGATCGCTTGGGCAAGCTGGTTCGTCAGGAGACCAGCGATCGTGGCCAGTCTCTGGATGACCTGGAGTCGAGGCTGCAACAGGCGGCACGCACCGCGCGTGCCGAAGCGAATACGGCGCTGGCCGGGCTGCAACAGGACATCCATTCGGCTGACGAGCGGTTGCGCGGTGCGGTGGCGCAATTGGAGACTGCGCTCCAGCAGGCCAGCGACGGCGCCAATGCAGTACTGCTGGCCGCACGCGAAGAACTGCGCAGAGAGAAGGTCTCGCGCGACGATTTGGCCGCCCTGTTCACCGAAGTCGCCATGCGCCTGCAGGGCAGTTTCGATCTGCCTCCATCGCGGTAGCACGCGCAACGGGTGCCACTCCACCGAGGCCAGCTGTGTCTGATCTGGAACGCCTGAAGTCGCTGCTGCTGGCACCCGAACGCGAATCGCTTCAGCAACTCGGTGCGCGCATCGAGGCGGTGGAAGCAATCCAGGCCAACTTGCCCAGGGATTTGCCCGCGCTGCTCGAGCGCGCCCAGCAATTGAGCCCGCCTGGCCGGCTTGGTCGGGCGATCGTCGAGCCGGTCGCCGATGCGCTCGGCGAAGCAGTCAGCCGGCGTCGCCAATCGATCGTCGACGCACTGTTTCCGGTGATCATGCCGGCGATCCGACGGGCGATCGCCGAGTACTTGCGCACGCTCAGTTCGGATATCAATCGACTGCTGGAGAGCTCATTGACGCCACGTGGCATCGGTTGGCGTATCCAGAGTTGGCGCAGTGGTGTGCCCTACGCCGAGATGGCGTTGAAGCATTCACTGCGCTACCGCGTCGACTATTTGCTGCTGATCCAGCGCGAGACCGGCCTGGTGCTGGATCGCGAGCGCGCCACTGATCTGCCCGAACTCGACGGTGATGCGGTCGCCGGCATGCTCACAGCGATTGGCGATTTTGTCCGCGATTCGGTGGCCGATGATTCCGAATCGCTGAGTTCGGCGACTGTGGGCGAACATCTGCTTTGGGTACTCGAGGGTCCTCATGCCAAGCTGGCCGCCTTCATCCGCGGCGTGCCACCGAGCTCATTGAAACTGGAGTTGCAGGCCAGACTCGAAGCCCTGCACCTTCGCTTTGGCGACCAGCTTGCACTGGATCCAGCTCAACTGATCGGTTTGCCGGAAATCCGCGACGCACTGACGCCGGACGATCTACGCAGCAGCGAGGGTTCGAACGGCGCCACTGTTGAGCGTCCTCCCTCGATTCGGTTGCTCTGGATCGCGGCTGTGCTGCTGCTGATCGTACTGGCCACGTGGGCCGTGGCAAGCTGGCGCTGGCAGCAGCGGCTTGACGCCGCACACGCGCGGCTGAGCGACTGGCCTGGCCTGCATCTGGTCAGTATGCGCTCACGCCTCTGGCGCAGTGTCGAGATCGATGTATTGATCGATCCGATGGCGCGGTCACCCTTGCCGTGGCTGCGTGAGCAGGTTTTCTCAGGGCAGAGCGTCAATCTGAATTCGCGCGGTTACCTCGCGACCGATGCCGAGATCGCCAGCCGACGTCTGCGCGCTGTGCTGCAGGCGCCTGAGTCCATCGCGATTGATGTCAGCGGTGCCCAGGCGAGGCTCAGCGGTTCGGCCAGTCTCGACTGGCAGGCGAACTTGCACGTGGAGAACGCCGTGCTCGCCGGGATTGTTTTGCTTGATGTCAGCGCCGTGCGTACCGATATCGAGCAGTCCTTGCGCGATCTGATCGGGATTCCGGTAGGTCTGACTCTTTCGCAGTCGAGCTCCACCTGGACACTCACTGGCACCGTCGATGCGTCCTGGCGCGCCCGCCTGAGCGAGCTGATGGCGCGTCACCCCGAGCTGGCCGACCTCGATGTATCCGGCCTGGTCGCCAGCGAGTGGCGGACTGCGGCTGATATCAATGCGGGCCTACTGGACATTCCGATTCGTTTCAGCACGGGTACACAACTGATCGACGGCGACGCGATGCGCATCGATCGCCACGCCGAACTGCTGCAACGGGCGGCAACTCTGGCGCATTCGCTGGGGAGTCGCTTGGTGGTTGAGGTGTACGGGCTCAGTGATACGCCTGGCACCCAGGAGCAAAACTCGGTTGTGCGTCAGCGCCGGGCCGAATTTCTGGTTGAACGCCTGAAGGGATCGATCGCGCCCCCGGTAGATTACGAGATTCATGTCGAAGCCACGGCCCTTGTCGCTACAATTCGCACCCGTGCCGTGGTGGCGCAGTTGCGTTTTGAGTGATCGATGGCCGACTTCGCGCGCAAAATATGCCTGCTCGGGGACTTTGGTGTAGGCAAGTCCAGCCTGGTCGCGCGTTTCGTGCGCAATACGTTTTCCGATCGTTACCTGACAACGGTTGGCGTGAAGGTCGACAGCAAGCAGGTTGTGGTGGCCAACGACTCGGTAAAGCTGGTGATCTGGGATATCGCCGGCAAGAGCGCCCTGGATGCGCTCAATCAGACCTATTTGCGCGGAGCCAGCGGCGTGATCCTGGTCGCCGACGGCACTCGCGAGCCAACTTTGCGATCGGCCCTTTACCTGCTGATGCAGGCCAAGTCCCTGCTGCAGAACCCGGCTGCCGTCATGCTGGTCAACAAGATCGATCTGATTGACCGCTGGGAGATTCTGCCAGCGACGCTCGAAGAATTGCGCAAGACCATGCCGGTCTACGAGTCCAGCGCAGTGACCGGCGATGGTGTCGACGCCGCATTCCAGGAAATCGCGCGCCAGGTGGCGCAATGAACACGCCCTTTCCGGAGGTGGTCGACCGCCACCTGCGCGATGTGCTGATCAATCGTGCGCACCCGCTGGTGTTGAGCGTCGATCCCGATTGGAATCTGTTGGCTGCGAATGGAGACTGCGAATTCTGGGGCTTCGTTGGCGATCAGTGCGAAGAGGCACTGCAGACCGTGCGCGATCTTTTTCTCGGCATCGATCTCAGCGTCGAGCAGGGATTCCAGTTTGTCGAGCTGCCGCAAGGGCAGGCAGCCCATCTCCATCTGGTTCCGGATGGGACGAAAATGCATGTGGTATTGCTCGATGCCCGCGGCGACAGCGAACGGCAGCGTGCCAGTCAACAACCCGGCAATGAGGCCGAGCTGGCTGGTATCGAAAAGAGTCGCGCGATCAGCCGCCTGAAACAAATCCGCAGCGAACTCGAACGTCAACGTGAGCGGCTCGAGGAAGCCAATGCGCTCAAGAACGCCTTCATGGCCACCTTGTCGCATGAATTCCGCACGCCATTGACATCGATTTTCGGCTATCTGCATCTGCTTGAACGCCGGCTGGCCGATGATGCCTCGACCCAGCATTCGCTGCGCGCCATTCGCCGTGGTGCGACCCACCTGCTGGGACTCTCGGAGAACCTGCTCGAATACGGACGTGGCGATTCCGGGCGATCCCGGCTCAACCCCATCCGCGTCGAGCCTGAGCAATTGGCCGAGGATCTGCGGGTGATGTTTACCCCCTTGGCGCGTGAAGAAGGACTGAGTCTGACGATTGAAGCGGAGTCGGTCCCGGTACCGTTGATCCACGACGAAGTGCGGGTGCGCCAGATCATGATCAACTTGATTTCCAACGCAATTCGCTACACGCCGCGCGGTAGTGTGCAGGCCAGCCTCCGCTGGGACGGTGCAATCCTCGCGCTGCGCGTTTCCGATTCCGGTATCGGAATACCCCCAGAGCTGCGCTCGGTAATTTTCAAACCGTTCAATGCTGGTGGCCAGCAGGGCAGCAAGGGCGCTGGCCTCGGTCTTTCCATCGTCAAGCGCCTGGTTGATCAGATGCACGGCACGCTCAGGCTCGAATCCGCTCCGGGCGAGGGCACCTGCTTCGAGGTTGATCTGCCGCCATTGGGGAGTACGCAGACGTCGACCGATCCCATGGCGCGGCAGATCGACGACCCGGACTCCTGGTTGATTGGTGGTACCGCCCTAGTCGTCGATGATGATGAAGACATCCGCGAGCTGGTCCGCACCTTGCTGCGCGACCTCGGGTTCCAGGTTCATACGGCATCCGATGCGACCGAAGGCTTCGAGGCTGCGATGAAGCTCCGCCCAGACATCGCGATCGTCGACGTACAGATGCCGGGATTGTCGGGAAACGCAGCGGTCTATCGCTTGCGCGCTCAGGGCTACAAGGGCAGGATCATCAGTCTTTCTGCTGATGATTCGCTCGAAGCACGCCAGGCTGCGCTGAGCGCGGGCAGCAACAGCTATCTGACCAAGCCGATCAACATCGAACGATTTGTCCGCGCAGTGCGCGTCGCAGTGGAGAAGGGCACATGAGCGCGGTATTGCTCGACCCAGAGATTCTGAGCACGTTTCAACAGCTTCAGGCGCAGGCCTACGATGTCGGTGAGCCGGACCCGACTGCGATGACGCTGGCTACGGCGGACATTGGCGGGCGGGTATCGGTGCGTGCTGTCCTGCTCAAGCACGTCGACGAATGCGGATTTGTTTTCTATACGAATCTGGACAGCTACAAGGGGCGTCAGTTGGCCGGGAACCCGCGTGCCGCACTGTGCTTCCTCTGGATGCGGCTGCGCAATCAGGTCCAGGTGCGCATCGAAGGCACCGTGGAGCCGGTGACAGATGCAGATGCCGACGCCTATTTCGCCACCCGGCCACGCGAAAGCCAGATCGGCGCCTGGGCCTCTATCCAGTCGGAAACATTGCCCGATCGCGCAACGTTTGATCAGCGGATGGCGCAGTTCGAATCACGTTTCGCCAACATAGCGGTGTCCCGTCCGCCGCACTGGTCAGGCCGTCGAGTTTGTCCCGACATGGTGGAATTCTGGTACGGCGCGCGCTACCGACTGCACCAGCGCGACCGCTGGGAATATATCGGTGATCAGTGGCAACGTCGGCTGCTCTATCCGTGAGCCAGCTGGTTTCCGGCTCTGCCGATTATCCGCGGCGCATCGTCTGTCTGACCGAAGAACCGACCGAGGTGCTCTATGCGATCGGCGAGCAGGATCGTATCGTAGGAATATCGGGATTCACGGTGCGACCGGCGCAGGCGCGCAAGGAAAAACCCAGGGTTTCAGCGTTCACCAGTGCCCGCATCCAACGTATTCTCGATTTGCGGCCCGATCTGGTCGTTGGCTTCTCGGATATCCAGGCGGATATCGCAGCGGAGCTGATTCGCGCCGGCATCGAGGTCTGGATCAGCAACCACCGCAGTATCCAGGGCATCCGTGCCTATATTCTCCGTCTCGGCGCCATGGTCGGAGCCGGAGATCGGGCTGCGGCCTATCTGGCTGGAATCGACCAGCATATCGCGTCAGTTTCTGCCCGGGCGAAGCTTCGATCGAGGCGGCCGCGGGTGTACTTCGAGGAATGGGACGATCCGATGATCAGCGGCATTTCCTGGGTGTCCGAGTTGATCGGCTTGGCCGGCGGTGACGACGTATTTCCTGAGCGGGCAAGCTCTTCACTGGCGCGCGGTCGTATCGTCGCCGATCCGGCTGATGTGATTGCGGCGGCGCCGGAGCTGATTCTCGGCTCCTGGTGTGGGAAGCGCTTCAAACCCGAGGTTGTGAAGCAGCGCGCAGGGTGGTCGGAGATTCCTGCAGTGCGCCGGGACCACGTGATCGAGATTGCATCTGCCATCATCCTTCAACCTGGGCCGGCTGCACTCACCGCCGGTTTGGCCGCCATCGAGTCGGCGATCGAGCGAGTCTGTACTGATCCAGAGTTCGGCACACTTCATGCTTGAAGGGGCATGAGCTGTCCCGCGTAAACCGTTGGATGGGTTACAAATATTGACCTGGACCAGCATGCCCTCAACGCCCGACCCCAGCGACATCAGTGTCCTCGACCGCCTGCATCAGGGCTGGACGCGCATGCTTTCAATTGCTGACGAAGGCCGCGAAGCGCCGGATGCCCTGCGGCGAAGGCTGTTGCTGCTCTGCATGTTGCTCACAACGGCCAGCCTGGCAGGTCTGATCGTCGCCGAATTGCTCTGGGGCGGCAGCGATCAATGGATCTTCCTGTCGGGCATGCTCCTGCTGTTGATGGCAGCGACCTTCGACTACACGCGCGCGGGTCGCTACGAGTTCTACAGCCATCTGCTGGTCGGTGGGCTGACCACCCTCGTGGTTATTCTTATCGTCGCCTCTGGCGGGCAGTCGCGCGCGCCGCAGCTCAGCCTGCCTACCCTGGCGATCGTGGCGGCCCTGCTGCTCCGGCCTCGCGCTGTCGTCTTGTGGGCCACCGCCATGCTGGCGGTAATGGTGATGAGTCACCAACTGCGACAGAACGGTGCGCCCGTTCATCTACCCCTGAATCCGGTCTGGCTCGAAGGTGCGGTGGAGCGAGTGGGCTCGGTGTTGATCGTCGTGTCGGTGCTGCTCGGAACATGGTGCATCGGCCTGGTTGCGCAATGGCAGAAGCGCGTGCGCCTGGACAGTGGGGCACTCAGGGCAGCGCAGGCTGGGCAGCGCGACGCCGAACAACGCCTGGAGCAGTTTGTCGAGATGGCCTCGGCCTGGTTTTGGGAGACCGACGAACAGCATCGCATGGTCTATTTGTCGAGCGGCTTTGAGAAAGCCACAGGTGTCGCGCCGGCGCAAGCGCTTGGACTGACTCCGGCCGAGGTGATGCGTATTCGCTACCCAAACGCGGCAGCGGCCGAGAGCACGATGCGGCCGATGATCGAGCGGCGTGGGTTCAAGGACCAGTTGCTGTCTTGGCACGAGCCCCTGACCGGCGTAATCAATCACTACGCCAACTCGGCGACGCCGATCTACGACGTGCAGGGCGGATTTCGCGGATTCCGTGGCCGCGTGATCAATATCAGCGAGCGCGCAGAGACCATTCGCCAGGTGCGCGAGAGCGTACAGGGCGACTTCCTCACCGGACTGATGAGCCGTCGCGGCATGCTCGAAGCCTTGGATCACGCCCTGATCCGTTTGCGCGATGCCGATCAAAGCGGCTGGTGGATCCAGGTCGATCTGGATCGTTTTCATGATGTGAACACCCAGCTGAATTACGCCCAGGGAGATCGCTTTCTCAAACGCTTCGCCCGCTCATTGGGTGAGTTGGTGGGTCGACACGACGCGCTCTCGCGCATCGACGGTGATGATTTCGGTATTCTTCTGCTGCAGGGAACCAAGGAGGATGTCCAACAATTGGCGGTGAACATCATGGCAATTGCGCGTGGCCTGCGCATGGAGTTCCTCGGCAGTGAAGCCGGCACGGGTAGCGCCAGTCTCGGTGCGGCCACCATTTCGCGGGCGACGCCCAGTGTCACCGCCCTGCTGCAGGCGACAGATGCGGCCTGTCAGCGCGCCCGTCATGAAGGCGGCGCGCGCCTGCATTTCGCCAGCTGATCCGGGCGATAGTCGGCGGCTCTGCAAGTCCGCTGGGCCGGCGCTTCAAGTGCAGGCCGCACCAAGTTCAGCAACCTGGACCGCCATCGCGCCGGCCGAGCGGGCCTGTTCGCTTGAAGCATTGCCGAGCTGTGCTCGCTTGAAAACGCCTTGGGCGATTGCGGCCAGTCGAAAGAAATTGAAGGCGAGATAGAACGACCAGTTTTGTTCGGGCGCGTCGCCGGTCACCCGACCGTAGCGATCGATGATCTCCTGCTCTGAGGGGATTCCGAGCGCGTCGCGATCCATGCCGGCAAGGCCCGAAAGAACCGGATTGCGTGGCAGGCGCAGCGCCATGCATAGATATCCCAGGTCGGCATGAGGATGCCCAAGCGTCGACAATTCCCAGTCCATCACGGCAAGCACCTGCGTGTGATCCGCTGCGAACATCAGGTTGTCGAAGCGAAAATCGCCATGCACCAGGGCGACCCGGCCATCATCGCCCGGACAGTTTGGACCCAGCCAGGAAATCAGCTGCTCCATCGCCGGCATGGCTTGAGTTTCCGATGCGCGAAACTGCTCGGTCCAGCGCCGAATCTGTCGCTCGAAATAGTTGCCCGGCTTGCCGAAATCGGCCAATCCCCGTGCTTGCGGATCGATCGTGTGGATGGCAGCAAGCGTGTCGATGGCCTGATGGTAGAGGGCGAGGCGCTGTGGCCGATCGAAATCCGGCAGGGCAGGGTCCCAGTGCACCACGCCATCAATGTGTTCCATGATATAGAACATCGACCCGATCACCGAATCGTCCTTGCACAGCAGCAACGGGCGCGCGACTGGCACTGAACTCCCGTGCAGCGCAGCGAGCACGCGGTACTCGCGATCCACCGCATGCGCGGAGGCGAGCAGGGCGCCCTCGGGCTTGCGCCGAAGCACATATCTGCCGCGATCGGTGTGCAACAGAAAAGTCGGGTTTGACTGACCGCCCTTGAACTTGGTCGCATTCTGCAGTGCGCCAATCTGCGGCAACTCCGCGGCCAGATAGCGGGCGAGGGACTCGATCGGCAGTGTGCGTGGATCAGGGCTCATCGGCCATCCTTCTGACAGTGTGTTGGGCGATGACCAGGGAAATCCTGAACCCGCTCGGAGCCGCGTTGACCCACTGAGCCAGCGGGCAAAATGCCGCAGTTGCTTTCCGGTTTTGGCCAGCAGACGACCGTCTGCCTGGACGATGGGGTGACGTGATCACGGACCCCCTAAAAATGTGACCAAAGCTGGCGTTGCCCGCGTTGGGATAGATGGGGAAGGGTGTTCCAGCTACGCATCATCAGCGACTGGTCGCGCAGGATGAACTCGCTGATCGCGCTGTTCATCAGGCTGAGATTGAAGTCGATCGTACGCAAGTCGCTGACCTCGAGCGCGCGCTGCGCCAGACGTGCGATGACGCCGCCGGAACTGACCAACAGGATGCGATCGCCACTTTGGGCCTCGGCACAGGCGCGCTCGTGCGCGCGCACGACACGGAGGCCAAAATCGCGCCAGCCTTCCGCGAGGCGATGTTCAAGCTCGGCTCTAGCCCATGACTGCAGCGCCGCAGAAAGGAACTTCGATACACCAATGCGATCCGCTTTGAGTGGCATTCTGCCTAGATATTCCGGGTGGTCGGGAAATTCGCTGAGGTACGCCTCCATCACTGCGCCGTGGTCGAATTCGTTGAAATCGGGGTCGATACGGGCGACCGGCAAACTGCGTCCGGCTGCCTCAAAGGCCAGTTCCACAGCTCGCAGGGTCTGCCAATGCCGGTGCATGCCGCCACAGATCACGCGGTCAAATCCGTGGTCTGGATCGGCGGCCAGGTAGTCGCCGAGCAACTTCGCCTGTTCCTCGCCGCGTACCGACAGCAGGTCGTAGTGATCTGCATCGAATGAGGCTTGGGCATGTCGAATAGTGAACAGACTGATCATGGGGCGCTGGTTATCCCAGGGGACCGACAAAGTGCACATAGCTGAGCGAATACTGGATCAGTCGGATCAGCAGTGCCGCCCACAGCGGAGACAGATCGAAGCCGGGGAAATGCGGAGGCAGGCGGCGGAATTGGCGCAGAACGGGATGGGTCAGTGTGATCAGCAACTCAACCAGCGGGTTGTTCCGATCCGGTCCAAACAAGCTCATGATCGCGGTGATCAGAATGGCCCAGAAATACAGACTAAGCACCGTGTGCACCAGGGTCGCTGTGCCAAACCAGAGAATGGCAGCGAGCGACAACGGCAGACCGATCAGCCAGAGCACCAGTGCCGTGATCAACAACGCGAGCAGCCAGGCCAGCGCAACGCCCGCCATGCTGACCGCGCGCCAGTTCGGAATGATCTTGCCCAGCGGCACCAGGATCGGGTTGGTGATCTGGTAGAGCATCTGGCAGAGTGGATTGCGGAAACGTGCGCCCGATAATGGAAGCACCACGCGCAGGATCGCGATTCCCAGGATGATTCCCGAGACCGCCTGGACGACAATCAGGCCGGCGCCACTGAGATAGCCCATCTCAGGCCCCAAACTCGGCGGCGAGCTGGCGCCCGCGTTCAGTCGCACGGTGGATTGCGGCAGCGACCATGCCGCGTATGCCGCGCGATTCGAACTCCTCGATTGCGGCTTGGGTGGTGCCGTTGGGCGAGGTCACACGTCGCCGCAGTGCATCGGGCGCTTCATCGCTTTCGCGTGCCATACGCGCCGCGCCGAGCGCGGTCTGCAGTACCAGAGCGCGTGCATCGGCTGGATCCAGACCCTCGGCGATTCCGGCTTCGATCATGGCCTCCATCAGCAGGAAAAAGTAGGCGGGTCCGCTGCCGGAAACTGCGGTGACTGCGTCCATCAGCGATTCCTCGGCGATCCATCGGGTATCCCCGACAGCGCCCATTATCTCGGCGGCGAGCGCGCGCTGGGCGACACTGACGGCGGCATTGGCATGCAGTCCGCAAGCGCCGGCGGAGATCAGCGCCGGCGTGTTGGGCATCGCGCGCACGAGGGCCGCGGACGAGCCCAGCCAGCGACTGTACAGCGCGTGGCTGATGCCCGCAGCGATCGAGACATAGAGTGGACTGGCGCCGTTGGAGACAGCGGCAAGCTGTTCGCACACGCTCGCCATCACCTGCGGTTTGACCGCCAGCACGATGACCTCCGCGGATGCTGCCGCCTCGGCATTGTTGTCGTGGACGTGGACGCCGAAGTCCGTGCGCAGTGCGTCGCGCAACACGGCGACCGGCTCGGCGACCCGGAATTGCTGCGGCTGATGTCCGCGGGCGATCAGTCCGCCGATCAGGCTGCGCGCCATATTGCCACCACCAATAAAACAGATCTGCGTCATGCGTGGACTCGTCTGGGTTGATGTGTCGTTCGGGGCATGGGAGCCCCCGATCAAGCAGTATGGTCGCGATGGGGACGGATCGGAAGTAGGCTAGGTTCCGGGCTCAGCCGCACTCAAGCGGCGCGCCCGTTACGGTGCCCAGTAGCCAGAATTTTAACGCCAAAGCCGCTGACCCGACGCCGCTGCTTCATGCGTAGATCGCATCGTTGTCGTGCCGAAGTCACGCATTAGCCAAGCTCCGAACGCCGTGCCCCGAACAGTGCGGAGCCCACCCGCACCATGGTCGCGCCTTCCGCAATAGCGATTTCGTAGTCATCCGACATGCCCATCGACAGTGTATCGATCCCGTCGAAACGCTCGCGCATTGCATCGAAGTGCTGGCGCATGCGTCTGAAGTCTTCAGCTCTTCGTTCGACCGCCGGCCAAGGCGCTGGAATCGCCATCAAGCCGCGTAGACGGAGGGTTGGGGTGCTGATGATCGCCTCGGCAATTGCCTGGATTTGCGCGACAGCACAACCTGATTTTCGGATCTCGTCACTGATGTTCACCTGGATCAGCACATTCAGCGGCGGCCGTGCGGCAGGGCGCGCGCCGCCGAGCAACGCGACCAGCTTTAGCCTATCCAGCGACTGCACCCAGTCAAACAACTGAGCGGCGTCGCGGCACTTGTTGGACTGCAGCGGGCCGATCAGGTGCCATTCCAGCAACAACCCAGAAAGATCAGCCTGTTTTGCCGCGGTCTCCTGGACATAGTTCTCGCCGAACACCCGTTGCCCGAGCTGCGCCAGTTCGCGGACTGCCGACGCCGGCTGGAGCTTGCTGACCGCCACCAGTTCGATGTCACGACCGCCGCCGGCGCGCTGGATATTGCCTCGGACGCGGTCCAGTTGCTGGTTCATCGGTGTGCTTCCGGGGCTGCTTTCGTGACAGACAATCGGGCTATACTCGGCCCGAACCAGTGCTGGGGCGGGCCCCGCATTCTAGCGGTATCGCCAAGCCCGTCGCAGTTCACCATCGACATCGGAGCTGTGCATGGATATCGCTGAGTTGCTCGCGTTTTCGGTCAAGAACAAGGCCTCCGACCTGCATTTGTCGGCCGGACTGCCGCCGATGATCCGGGTGGATGGCGATGTCCGTCGCATCAATGTTCCGGCACTCGATCACAAGTCGGTGCACTCGCTGGTCTACGACATCATGTCGGACAAGCAACGTCGCGACTACGAAGAGTTCCTTGAGGTCGATTTCTCGTTCGAGATTCCAGGGCTCGCGCGCTTCCGCGTGAACGCGTTCAATCAGAATCGCGGTGCCGGTGCGGTTTTCCGTACCATTCCCAGCCAGATCCTGACGCTCGAAGATCTCGCCGCGCCGAAGGTGTTCAAGGAACTGATCGACCAGCCGCAGGGACTGGTCCTGGTTACCGGGCCAACCGGCTCGGGCAAATCGACCACGCTGGCTGCGATGGTCGATCACATCAACAAGAATGAGTATGGTCATATCCTTACCATTGAGGATCCGATCGAGTTCGTGCATACCGCGCAAAAGTGCCTGATCAACCAGCGCGAAGTGCATCGCGATACCCACGGATTCAACGAGGCCTTGCGCTCGGCGCTGCGTGAAGATCCCGACATCATCCTGGTCGGCGAGATGCGCGACATGGAAACCATCCGACTCGCGCTGACCGCTGCCGAAACCGGACATCTGGTTTTCGGCACCCTGCACACCTCGTCGGCCGCCAAGACCATCGATCGCATCATCGACGTGTTCCCGGCCGGTGAAAAGCCGATGGTGCGCTCGATGCTTTCGGAATCCCTGCGTGCAGTAATCTCACAGTCACTGCTGAAGAAAGTTGGTGGAGGCCGCGTCGCGGCGCACGAGATCATGGTCGGCATTCCGGCGATTCGCAATCTCATCCGCGAGGACAAGGTCGCCCAGATGTACTCGTCCATCCAGACCGGTGCGCAGTACGGAATGCAGACCCTCGATCAGTGCCTGCAAGACTTGGTCAAGCGCGGTCTGATCACCCGCTCGCAGGCGAGCACGTATGCCAAGGACAAGCGTATATTCGAGTAGACGACCGGGTTGAATACCCGTTCACGTTACCGGCATCGTGTCCGCCTCATGATGGGGCGCAGCGGCATTGCCATCCATTGAGGACCATTCGATGAGCAGCGTAGATTTCACATCCTTCCTCAAACTGATGGTGCACAAGAAGGCATCCGATCTTTTCATCACCGCGGGCATTCCACCTTCGATGAAGGTGAATGGACGTGTCGCACCAATCACCCAGTCACCGCTGACGCCGCAGCAGAGCCGCGACATGGTGCTGAATGTGATGACGCCATCGCAGCGCGAAGAGTTCGAGAAAACCCACGAGTGCCAATTCGCGATCTCGCTGCAGGGCGTTGGCCGATTCCGCGTCAGCTGCTTCTACCAGCGCAATCAGGTCGGCATGGTGCTGCGCCGTATCGAGACCAAAATTCCTTCTGTGGAAGAGCTCAGCCTGCCGGCCGTCATCAAAACCTTGGCGATGACCAAGCGTGGCCTGATCATGTTCGTCGGCGCGACCGGTACCGGCAAGTCGACATCTCTGGCCGCGATGATCGGCTACCGCAATCAGAATTCAACCGGCCACATCATCACGATCGAAGATCCCATCGAGTTTGTCCATAAGCACGAGGGCTGCATCATCACCCAGCGCGAAGTCGGCATCGATACCGATTCCTGGGAGAACGCACTGAAGAACACCCTGCGGCAGGCGCCCGATGTCATCCTGATTGGTGAGGTGCGTACCCGCGAGACCATGGAACACGCAATCGCATTCGCCGAAACCGGCCATCTCTGCCTGTGTACCCTGCATGCCAACAATGCCAATCAGGCGCTGGACCGCGTGCTGCATTTCTTCCCTGAGGACAGGCGGCCGCAGTTGCTGATGGATCTGTCACTGAACCTGAAGGGCGTGGTTGCCCAGCAGTTGATTCCGACGCCGGATGGCAAGGCGCGCCGCGTAGCGATGGAAGTACTGATCGGTACGCCACTGGTGCAGGATTACATCCGCGACGGCGAGGTCCACAAGCTGAAGGAGGTCATGAAGGAATCGACCAACCTCGGCATGCGCACGTTCGACCAGAGTCTGTTCGAGCTCTATCAGGCTGGCGAGATCAGTTACGAGGATGCGCTCCGTCATGCCGATTCGGCCAATGAAGTGCGCCTCAAGATCAAGCTGGCCCAAGGCGGCGATGCGCACACGCTATCGCAGGGACTCGATGGTGTGGAACTGATCGAGCAATAAGTTGCCGCGGGACCAGCGACCTGTCTGGAGCTCTGATTGGCCGGCGCGGGAAGGCTGGGCGCCGCAGTGGCTCAGGCGGCGCCGAGCAATTTGGCCATGACCGCCATGCGCACTGCCACCCCGTTGCTGACCTGCTGAAAGATCACCGACTGTGGGCCGTCAGCCACTTCGTCGGTGATCTCGACGCCACGGTTCATCGGGCCCGGATGCATGACGATGGCGTCCGGCCGGGCCAGCGCCAGCCGCTCCACGTCCAGGCCCCACTCCTGCGCATAGGCATCATCCGAGGCCACCAGTGCCTCTGCCATGCGTTCCTTTTGCAGGCGCAGCATGATCACCACGTCAGCGTCGCGAACCGCGTCCCTGAGATTGTCGAAAATCTGACACCTGGCCGAAGCGGGTTGCGCGGGCATCAGGGCCGCCGGGCCCGCGAGTCGTAGCTGTCCAACCCCAAGTGCCTGGAGGGCGTGGATGTCAGAGCGCGCAACCCGCGAATGCTGAATATCACCGACGATGGTGACGATTCGATTGTGCAGGTCGGGCTTGTGACGGCGGATCGTGAAAGCGTCGAGCAGTCCTTGCGTCGGGTGGGCATGATTGCCATCACCACCGTTGACGATCACCACGCCGGGTGCCGCGTGTTTCGCGAGATACGCTGGCGTGCCATTTTCCTGATGGCGAACCACAAAGAGATCGCAACGCATCGCTTCGAGCGTGCGCAAGGTATCGAGCAGGGTCTCGCCCTTTTTGGTGCTGGAGGCGGCAACATCGAAATTGACGACATCGGCGGAAAGCCGGGTGGCGGCGAGCTCGAAGCTGGTCCGCGTCCGTGTCGAGGGTTCAAAGAAAAGATTGACCACGGTCCGTCCGCGCAGGATCGGTAGCTTGTTGACCGGTCGATCAGCAGTTGCACGCAGAGATTCTGCGGTGTCCAGAAATTCGCTGATCTGACTGCCGCTCAGTCCATCCAGGGTGATCAGATGGCGGTGGACGCCGTCATCTGCCGTGGGCTCAGACATGGGTCGACTCCGCCGCTGTTGCTGCATGTTGCAATTCAAGGCGCAGATTTTCCGGTCCGCGCAGCTTGATATGGGTACCCGCCGGTAGCGCCAGTTCGGCCCCTACCGCATCGGCCTGGATCGGCAGCTCGCGACCGTCGCGCGAGACCAGTACCGCCAGGGTGATGCTTGCGGGACGGCCGTAGTCGAATATCTCATTGAGCGCCGCGCGGATGGTGCGCCCGGTATAGAGCACGTCATCCACCAGCACCAGGTGACGATTCTCGATCGACCAGGGCAGGTGCGACGGGGGCAGTGGACTGGCCAAACCGGCCTGGGCGAAATCGTCACGATAGAAACCGATGTCGAGTCGTCCCAACGGCGACTCCAGCTGCAGTCCTCGCGCAAGTGCCTCGGCCACCCACAGTCCACCGGTCTGGATGCCGATCATCAGCGGCGTGGCATCGCTCCGGCGGGCGAGCCGGCCGCGTACCTGCTGGGTCAGCCGTTCAAGCAACTCGTAGGCATCGGGAAGATGGGGCTCGCGCATGTTCAGTGTTCCGGGTTGGTTTGAAGGGCCATACTGGCTCAGGACGGTCCTGCCAGATAGCTTTCCAGAATGATGCGAGCGGCCTGCGCATCGAGCAGTGCCGCGTGCTTGCGTTTTGCTTCGCCGCGACCTCGCGCCAGGGCGAAGGCCTGCTCGGCCTGGCGCGAACTGTGTCGCTCGTCCTGGCAGGCGATGGGCAACTTGTAGCGTGTGGCCAGCGTCTCAGCAAATGTTCTCGCCGCGATGCTGGCCGGTTGTTCGGAGCCGGCCAGGGTCAGCGGAAGGCCCACGATGATGCGACCGGGCTTCCATTCGCCGACCAACCGATCAATCGCAGGCCAATCGGGACCAGCATGTCCATTGGCAACAACCGCGAGCGCCGAGGCGGTGCCCGTGATGCGCTGCCCGACTGCCACACCAATGCGCCTGCCCCCATAGTCGAATCCCAGTAGGACTTCGGCCTGCTCAGGCATGTCCCACCATGGGCGTGATCCGGCTGATATCGACGCCGACCAAAGCCGCAGCCTGCTGCCAGCGATTTTCCAAAGGGGCGTCGAACAGGATGGCGTGGTCGTGCACCTCGGCGGTCAGCCAGGCATTCTCCATCAGTTCACGCTCCAGCTGCCCCGCATCCCAGCCCGCATAGCCGAGGGCAAGCAGTGCCCGACCCTCGGGCCGGGTCGCCGCCATGGTTTCGAGCACGTCGCGCGATGTAGTGACGCTGAGCTCGTCATTGATGCGGAAGCTTGAATCCCAGGCACGATCCGGGCTGTCAGTGGAGAGCGTACGGTGCAGGACAAAGCCGCGCTCCTGCTGCACTGGGCCGCCGAGTAGCACCAGGATGCCATCCAATCCCTGCGCCCGCGGTTCGATCCGCATCTGGCGCAGAACGTCGTCAAAGCGCAGTTCAGAACAGCGATTGATCACCAGCCCCATGGCGCCCTGCTCGTTGTGCTGACAGATGTAGGTAACCGAACGATGAAAATTCGGGTCCTGCAGGGCCGGCATGGCGATCAGCAAATGATTGGTCAACCAGGTTGGGCTATGCATACGGCCGATTGTAGGGAAGGCGCACCGCCAGCGCATCCTCCGGCCTGGGATCGCGTCGATCAGTTGCCGCGCAATACATCTCCGGGCAACCACTGCCAGGTGCGCGTGATATGCAGCACGTCGATATTGTCGCGGGTCTTGGGCAGCGGAGGGTAAGGCGCGCCCATCTCGACGACACGGCGTGCGGCCAGGTCGAGAAAATCATGGCCGCTGCTCTGGATCAGTTCGATCGACTCGAGTGTGCCATCGCGCCGGACCGCGGCGGTGAGCAGTACATCGCCGGAAATTCCGCGACGCTTGGCCTCCTGCGGATAGTTGACGGTGCCCAGACGCTCGACCTTCGCCACCCAGGCGCGCATGTAGGCAGCGTAGGCATACTCGCGCGTATTTGCCGAGACAAACTTGCGCCGCGGCCGCTTGGCGTATTGGCTGCGCTCGCGGTCTACCTCGGCGCTCAGTCGGGCCATCTCCATGCTGCGCTCGATCAATTCCTGTGCGGTCAGCCGCTGCAAATCCGGTGTTTCCGGGCGAGCCTGTTCCAGTTTCTGCACCTGGAAGTCGGACTGGTCTCCCGACAGCACCGACTGCGGTGTCGCCGGCCGTGGCCGCGGCGCGCCAGCGACTTGCGGCAGGGGCGCCAGACCGTCAGTCGCCTTGGGAACCGGGCCGGATACGTAGTCGCGTGGTCGCTTGGCGACCTCATCCTCACCGCCGCCACGCTGCGAGGCATTGGCGAGAAAATCGGCATCCTTGGGCGTGTCCTGCGATGCTGCCTGAACCAGGATCACATCGATGCTGGGCATGCTCGCGGCTGGATCTTCGTACTCGAAGGTGATCCCGAGCACCGCAACAGCATGCAGGATGAGCGAGAGCAGCAGGGTCACCCGCAGCCGCTCATCGGGGCCGGTGCGGCCGTCGCTCACGCCAGCCTCCGCTCGATGGCATCGAACAGCATGCCGGCGATATTGGTACCGGACTGGGCATCAATATCTCGGATTCCGGTTGGGCTGGTCACATTGATCTCGGTCAGGTAATCGCCGATTACGTCGAGTCCGACAAACATCAGCCCGCGCCGACGCAACTCTGGGGCGACTTGGCTGCATATCCAACGGTCACGGTCGCTCAAGGCCTGGGCGACTCCGCGGCCGCCACGGGCAAGATTGCCACGGAAGTCGCCGCCCTGGGGAATCCTGGCCAGGCAAAAAGGAACGGGTTCACCCTCGATCAGCAGGATGCGCTTGTCCCCCTGGGCGATTTCAGGAATGAATTTTTGCGCCAGAGCGAAATGCCGGCCGCCGTCGGTCAGCGTTTCCAGAATGACATTGAGGTTGGGATCATCGGGCGCCGATCGGAAGATCGAGCGTCCGGCCATGCCGTCGAGCGGCTTTAAAACACAGTCGCCTTGCTCGGCCACAAATGTTTTCAGCGCACCCGCCTCGCGGGCCACCAAAGTAGGGGGGCAGCAGTCAGGAAAGTGCAGCGCGAAAAGTTTCTCATTGCAATCTCTGAGCGCAGAAGGATCATTAATTATCAATGGCTTGCGAGAATTTCCCAGACTTGCCCAAAGCGTGTCAGCGAGGAAGTCGGAGTCGACCGGCGGATCGCGCCGCAGCAGCAGCACGTCGATGTCGGCGAGGTCGCGCTGTTCCTCGCCGATTTCCTCAAACCAGGGCCGTGCTCCCGGCAGTACGCGCAGCTCGGTCCACAGGGCACTGGTTCGCCCCGGCTGGATGCGCAGGCGTGCCGGACTGGCGCAGAGCAGACGGTGGCCGCGGCGGCTGGCCTCATCAAGCATTGCTGCCGTCGAGTCCTTGTCCGGACGGATACCGGTCAGAGGATCCATCAGCACCGCAACAGTCATCCTCATCCGATCGCTCCATGGAAAAAAACCGGCCCACGACTAGGCGTGATGCGAGTAGCATAGCGAGCCAGTGGCAGCATGTAGATTCTTTCCGGAATTGAAGGCCTTGCAACATTTACTTGACAGTTTTCTCAACGTTGGCTAAACAGCCATCAAGAGCCCTTTCAGGGTCGTTCGTGTTTGGCCCCGCCGCGCCTGGGTGGTCAGCGTACGATCGGAGCGGCAGCAGCATTGACCCGGGGGTCGCATGGAAGATCAATTGAAAGACGTTTCGCTGGCCGGCCTCAAGGTCATGGTCATCGATGATTCGAAGACGATCCGTCGCACTGCCGAGACCCTGTTGAAGAAAGAGGGCTGCGAGGTGGTGACGGCAAACGACGGCTTCGAGGCGCTCGCCAAGATTTCGGATACTCAGCCCGATCTGATCTTCGTCGACATCATGATGCCGCGCCTCGATGGCTATCAGACCTGCTCGGTGATCAAGAGCAACAAGATGTTCAAGGCGACGCCGGTGATCATGCTGTCGTCCAAGGATGGTTTGTTCGACAAGGCGCGGGGGCGCATCGTCGGCTCGGAACAGTATTTGACCAAGCCGTTCACGCGCGAAGAATTGCTCACCGCGATTCGCCGATTCGTGACACCTAAATCCTGATCTGGACGCCTAAGGGGGCGCGATGCAGAACTGGACGCTAGCACGATGGGGTACGACCGCAAGCACGGCACTGAATGCCGTGATGGCTGACCGCGTGTTCCAAACGGTAGAGGCCGCCAACGATGTCTGATGCAGCAACCACACTCGGTCCGTTTGAGGCCCTGTTCGACTACGAGGCTAGAAGCCTGCAGCATGTTGCGGGCATCCCCGAACAGATCGACGCGCCCGGTTCCTGGCGCGGAATCGGCTTCCGCCTCGGCGCTCGCATCATGGTCAGCAGCATCACCGAAGTGAACGAAATTCTTTCGTTTCCCGCGTTGACGGTTGTACCGGGTACGCGCCCCTGGCTGCTCGGCGTGGCCAATGTGCGCGGCAACCTGGTGCCTGTGGTCGATCTGCGGGCCTATGTCGAAGGCGAGAAATCTGTGCACAACGATCGCAGCCGCGTGCTGCTGGTCAAGCAGATGGGCGGTTCAGTCGGCGTGGTGGTAGACGAGATTCTTGGCCAACGCACGTTCAACGACTCGCACCTGCTCGAGGCATTGAGTGAAGAAGACGAGCGTTATGCGAAGTTCATTCCACAATTTTTTGATTGGGGCGGAACCCCCTACCGGGTGTTCAGCATGAGTGCGCTGGTGCGCGCTCGCGATTTCACGCAAGCCGCGGCATGACGCGGTGACGATTGAGTTAATGGGCGAGGTGACGGTATGAGTTCGACTGGTGGGAATTTCACGCAGCGGCTTTCGGGCTCGATGTTCACGGGTTTGCTGGCGCTGATATGTCTGGTGTTGCTGATTGCAAACGTCGGCTTCCGTCTGTTCAAGGACGGACAGGACCGTAACGCGATCAATCTGTCCAATGACCTTCAGGTGCAGTCGCAGTCGATCTCGCGATTCGCCACTGAGGCAACTTTGGGTAACTTCGAGGCATTCGAAGAACTCAAAGCCACTCGTCAGGCGATTGACAACAACGTCAACGCCTTGCTTGTGGGCAGTCCGGCCGGCACCAAGAACAATCCGGTTCCGGCCTACAAGGGTCAGGTCAGCGGCGAACTGGTGGACAGCGCGCTCGATAAGTTGGCCAAGGGATGGGAGCCGATCAGTAAGTCGGCAAGCCTGATTCAGGACAGCCAGGAGCTGGTTCTGGATATCACCGAAACCGCTGCCGACTTCCAGATCAGTATTCCTCGACTGACCGCGAAGATGGAAGAGATCGTCAGTTACCTCACCGAGCGCGGCGCCCCGGCAAAGCAGATCTATCTGGCCACCCGTCAGACCCTGCTCGCCGACCGCATGCTGCGTCGAGTGTCCGAGATCCTGAAGGGCGGCGACCAGGCCACTTCGGCCGCCGACCAGTTCTCGCGTGACGCCAAGGCTTATGGTGATGTGCTCAACGGCTTGATCAATGGTAGTTCCGAATTGGGTCTCTCGGCCCTGAGTGACGCGACCGCCCGCGCGATCCTCAGCGACGTCCAGGAGACCTACAACCAGATTGGTCAAAACGTCGACAAGATCCAGGAAGCGTCCACCCAATTGTTCGAAGTCACCGAAGCGGCCAATGCCATTTCGGAAGGGTCTTCGGTCCTTCTCGAGGACAGCAAGAATCTCTCGACCCGGCTCAACGAACTCGGCGGCCGCCGCGTGCTCGGTGCCAACTGGATCAGCATCGCGCTGGCCTTCGCGACCTTGTTCTTCGCTGCACTGGCGACCTTCGCCCAGTTCCTCGCCCAGCGCCGCCAGTTGCAGACAACCGCCGATCTCAATACCCGAAACCAGGAAGCCATTCTGCGCCTGCTGGATGAAATGGGTTCGCTTGCAGAAGGCGACCTCACGGTAAAGGCTACGGTCACCGAGGACATCACCGGCGCCATCGCCGACTCGGTGAACTTCGCGGTCGAAGCGCTGCGCTCACTGGTAACCACCATTAACGAAACCGCCGTGCAGGTGGCAGCGGCCGCCCAGGAAACCCAGGCAACCGCCATGCACCTCGCCGAAGCTGCGGAGCATCAAGCCCAGCAGATCACCTCGGCATCGGCGGCGATCAATGAAATCGCGGTCTCGATCGACGAAGTGTCGAAGAACTCGGCCGAGAGCGCCGACGTGGCGCATCGATCGGTGCAGATTGCCTCAAAGGGCGCAGCCATCGTGCGCCAGACGATTCAGGGCATGGACAACATCCGTGACCAGATTCAGGAAACCTCCAAACGAATCAAACGACTGGGTGAGTCTTCGCAGGAAATTGGCTCGATCGTCGAACTGATTAACGACATCGCCGAGCAGACCAACATTCTCGCGCTGAACGCCGCCATTCAAGCAGCATCTGCCGGTGAGGCGGGCCGCGGATTCGCAGTCGTTGCCGATGAAGTGCAGCGACTCGCCGAGCGCGCATCGGGTGCCACCAAGCGAATTGAAACCCTGGTGCAAACCATTCAATCGGATACCAACGAAGCGGTCAGCTCCATGGAGCAGACCACCTCCGAAGTGGTGTCCGGTGCCCGACTTGCCGAGGACGCGGGTCTGGCGCTGGGCGAGATTGAAAAAGTCTCGAACGATCTCGCCGACCTCATTCAGAACATCTCCGAAGCGGCGCGTCAGCAGTCGGCTGCTGCCACCAATATTTCGGCCACCATGAACGTCATTCAGGAGATCACCACGCAAACCTCGGCCGGTGCCTCACAGACCGCCGAGTCCATTGGAAATCTGGCTCAGCTTGCCGCCGATCTCCGTCGATCGGTAGCTGACTTCAAGCTGCCGTCCTGATCCGCTGAGCACTGAGGCACTGGTTCATGCTGAGTACGTCGGCACCACAACGCGCGAAGCCGTTCGCCGCCCTGCCCAATATGGGCGAGGAGGAGTTCGTGCGTTGGGTGGACTTGCTCGAGCGCCGAACGGGGGTTCTGGTTCCGCCGGGTCGTAAATCGTTCCTGGTGACCGGGCTGCGCATGCGTATGCGAGAAACCGGTTACGACGATTTCCAGAACTATTTCAATGAAGTGCTGAACGGTGTGCGGGGAGCAATGGAATGGGCGACCCTGGTCGACCGTTTGACGGTGCACGAGACGCGATTTTTCCGCCACGAACCCTCTTATGACCTGATCGCGGGAGAATGGCTGCCAGAACTTGCACGACCTGGAGCTTCTGGCGCGATTCATGCTTGGAGTGTGGGCTGCGCCACGGGTGAAGAGGCCTATTCGCTGGCGATGGTTCTGGATCGCGGATTGCAATCGTTGGGGGATCATCGGATGTACTTCGGCGTTACCGCTACCGACATTTCGAATGCTGCGCTGTCGGTAGGCCGCATCGCTACCTATCCGCGCGAACGACAGGCCGAAATTCCCGAGCCTTTCCGCTCCGAGTACACCGAGTCCCTGGGTTCTGATTCCTTCGTCATCACCGAGGCCCTGCGCAAGCGCGTCGGGTTTGCGCTGTTCAACCTGCTGGAAGTCGCACGTGCACCACTGAAACAGTTGGACCTGATTTTTTGTCAGAATGTTTTTATCTATTTTGCCCGCGAGCGACGCAAGAGGATGTTGGAAGCCCTTGCGTCGCGGCTCAAGCCAGGAGGATTGCTGGTGCTTGGCCCGGGTGAAATCACCGGATTTACGGATCCATCGCTGACACGGGTCGGTGGGCGCCAGACATTGGCGTACCAGCGGATCGGGTGAGGGAGCTTATGCGTCTGCAACAGGAAATAGATTTCACCACTCTGAACTGGGTCAAGCAGGAGCTCGACGAGACCCTTCGTCAAGCCCGGCAGGCGCTCGAAGCCTATGCCGAAGATACTGCTGATTCCAGCCTCATGCGGTTCTGCGCGACCTACCTTCACCAGGTTCAGGGCACCTTGCGCATGGTGGAATTGTATGGCGCTGCGATGGTGGTCGAAGAGATGGAGCGGGTCGCCCAGGCCCTGCTCGACAATCAGATCCGCAACAAGGACGACGCTTTCGAGGCCCTGCTGCGCGGTACGGTTCAGTTGCCGGATTATCTCGAGCGGCTGCAGAGCGGCCACAAAGATATTCCGATTGTCCTGCTGCCTCTGCTCAATGACCTGCGGGCCTGCCGCGGCGAGAAGTTGCTGAGTGAAGGCGTACTGTTCACGCCGGACCTGACTGTTGCGGTCCCGGCTTCGGTGAAAGGGCCCGAGCGACCCCTGGCTGATGCGGAGCTGCGCATCGTTGCCGGTAGATTGCGGCTCAACTATCAGGCTGGACTGGTCAAGTTCCTGCGTGATCAGACTTCAAGTCTTGCCATTACCGGCATGCTCAACGCGCTCGACGGCCTGACGTCGATCAGCAGCCAGGAGGACTCGCGCCGCCTGTGGTGGATCGCATCGGGCTTGTTGGAGGCCATTCGCGCGGGCAGCGTTACTGCTAATGCTGCGGTCAAGCTCCTGTTTGGCCGAATCGATCGGGAAGTCAAACGCCTGGTCGATTCTGGCGAGCAGGGCTTTGCGACCGAACCGCCACGCGAAATGCTGAAGAACCTGCTCTATTACATCGCCCAATCCAAAGGCAGCGATCCGCGTTCAACCGAGATCCGCAAGCTGTACCGATTGGACCAACTGGTCGCCTCTGAGCAGGAAATTGAACACGCCCGGGATGCGCTCGTCGGGCGCAATCGAGCAGTGCTCGACACGGTGTCCTCGGCAATCAAGGAAGACCTGATGCGCGTCAAGGACGCGCTCGATCTGTTCCTGCGTACCGCCAATGCCAACGCCAGCGATCTCGGACCGCAGGTCGAGGTGCTCGATCGGGTGGGCGATACCCTCGGTGTGCTCGGTTTGGGCGTTCCCCGCCGTGTCGTGCTCGAACAGCGTGAGTCGCTCAACAAGATGGTCACCGGACAACGCGTGATCGAGGAAGGCGCCCTGCTCGATGTCGCCGGCGCGCTATTGTTTGTCGAGGCTTCACTCGACGACAATATCGAGCGACTGGGCGGTGCCGACAGTGAACCGGCCACAGCCGAGGAAGTGCGCGAGTCCAGCCTTGAATTGCCACAGGCCGAGGTGCGCAAGATACTTGATTCGTTGATGAAGGAAGTGCAGACCAACCTGCAGCAGATCAAGCAGGATGTGGTCGCCTTCATCGAATCGGGTTGGGATCACGGCAAGGCGGAACAGATTCCACGCCTGCTTGACGAGGTCAGCGGCGCCATGACCATGGTCGGCCTGACCGAGGCCAGCGGCCTGCTTAATGCCATCAGCAAATTCATCGACATCGAGTTGCTGCGCCGTCGCCGTGTTCCTACGGCTGATCAGATGGATCGCCTCGCTGACGCGGTGGCGAGCATGGAGTTCTATCTCGAAGCCACACATGCACAGCGCGTTGGGCGCGAGCGCATTCTTGATGTGACGCGTGACAGCCTGGCCTCGCTGGGCTACTGGCCGGTGCCGGAAGACGCACTGGCTGATCTACCGGCGGCTCCATCGGAACAGGCCAGACCGGTACCGCCCCGTTCGGCCATTGAGGCGCCCGCTGCAATTCCGACTGCCACAGCTACTGCCGAGCGTGCTGCGCATTCCGTGGACGCTCCCAGCCTGGAAGTCGAAGATCTGCAGCTCGACATGAATGCACTGAGCTTCGGCATAGAAAGCGATGCAGGTGCATCCCGTGGCACCGAGCGGTTCCGCGAACAGGAATTTTCCGACACGGGGCTGACCACGACTGATTTGCCGGGTGCCGAGAGTATTGAGCAGTTTGTCGCCGGACTTGGCCAGGACACAGCTGCATTTGTGGATTCCAGCCCCACCGTCGCGTCGACTGAACCGGTACCGGAAATGCGTTCCGTTGTCGAGATTGCCGCCGGCGAGGGTCTTGATGGCCTGATGATCGGTGAGCCCGGCCCGGCCCCCACGTCTGAAGTGGAGCAAGATGTCGCCGGTCTGCGCCTTGCCCAAACCGAGGTTGCCGCAACCGAGGAACCGGAAGAGGAATTCGACTACGAGTGGGTCGAGATCGAGCAGGAGGTCATCGAGGAGCCCGCGGCGGTAGCCGGTGGTGCGTTCCAGTCAGTGCCCTCCGACGACATCGACGAAGAAATCCGCGAGGTCTTTCTGGAGGAAGTGCAGGAAGAAGTCGAAAACCTTGGTCGCAGCCTGCCCGATTGGAAGAGCACACCTGCCGACTTCGAGAAACTCAAGCCGATCCGGCGATCGTTCCATACGATGAAGGGCAGCGGCCGGCTGGTCGGTGCCATGGCATTGGGCGAGTTCAGCTGGAAAGTTGAGAATATGCTCAACCGTATACTCGACAAGACGATTTCGGCCAGCCCAGCTGCCGTTGCCCTGCTTGATCAGGCGGTAGCTGCCTTGCCGTTCCTGCTGGCCGCGCTCCGCGGTGACACCGCAGGCGGTGCCGATGTGGGCGCAATCATGGAGGTTGCTGAAAAAATCGCTGCTGGCGAAGAGGCCTGGCTGCGTCCCGCCGAGCCTATCCGTCGAATCGAGAAGGTACGGGTACAGGTCAAGCGGCCGCGCCCGCGTCCTGCTGCCGTAGCCGTGGTCGAGACGCCCATCGAATTGACAGAGTCGCTGGACATCACAACCGAGTTCGCCGAGCTTGGCCGTAGCAACGAAATGTCCGAGTTCGTCGCGATTGGCCAGGCTGAGGAAAGCGAGATTCAACAGGCGGATGCACAGCTCCTGGGAGTGCCGGCGGCGGGAAATTACTTGCGGGTCGAGGCCTCGGTCGATCCGATGATGCTGGAAATCCTGCGCAGCGAAGTGGCAGGACATCTGAACACGGTCTCAGCGTATCTGGAGAGTTGCGCACGGCAGGGTCATGCAGTTCCGGTCAGCGAAGAACTGTTGCGTGCGGTGCATACCATGCACGGTGCCATCGCGATGGTCGAGTTGCCCTCGCTGGTACCCTTGCTTGGCCCGCTCGAGGGCTATATCAAGCGGCTGCGTGGAGTGGGGGCGGCGCCTTCGCAGTACGGTTTGCATGCCATCGTCGATGCTGCCAGCGCAATTGAAGCGGGTATCGCCGCGGTCGATCATCCCAATCCACCAGCATTTGACGTGAGCACTCTGGTAGAGCGGCTCTCGGCATTGCGCAACGAACTTCCCGAGCCCGAGAGCTTTGCCGAGGTGTTCAACCTCGTCGTCGGCGACGAGGATCACCACGAGGCGGGGAAGTCCGAGTCTCCCGATTCTACGACGGCCTCGTCTTCACCTATTCCATTCCAGACTTCGGAGCTCGATCCCTCATTTGATCTTGAGCTTGATGCGGCATTCCCGGCCGCGGATTCTGCTGCTGGCGAGACGGCAATCGCAACGACCGATGCCGATGAGCAGGGGCTCGAATTCCTGACCGACTCGCTCGACTTCGAGGAATCCATAGCGGTTACCGACGAGGACCTCGCCGCGCCCATGCTGGACCTGGACCTGGAGGATTCGCTCTCCACTGCGAGCCTTGAGCTTGAGTCAGCCCCGGCGCAATTGCCGGATGATGCGCTGTTGTTTGAGGCCAATGACGACTGGACAGATGATGCCGCATTCCGCAGCATTGATCCGGGTGCCGCTGCCATCGAGGAAATCGAGCTCGATTCGGAGCAGGCAGATGGATCCGGTCATCAGGCAGGTTCCTTTGAATCGGCCAGATCGGATGAGGAGACGCTGGACCTGCTGTTTGGTCGCCGCGAACTGGTGGAGGAGGATGATGCGCGACTTGACGCACAGCCAGCGTTGACCGTATCGAGCGATGACCCAGTGTCGGAGCAGGCTGACGATGCAGATGATGCAGACGTACCTTGGCGGACGTCGCCGGTCACCGAGGCTGTCGTCGCCACGGGGCTGAGTCCATCCGGGCGCGGCGTGTTGCCAGCACTTGAGGGTAGCTACCAGCCAATCGACGAGGATCCGAGCCCCGAGGGGACGCTCGATATCGCCGATATGGACGAGGACCTGCTTGAGATCTTCGTGCAAGAAGCCAACGACATTCTGGATGCTTCCGACACGATGATGGCGCGCCTGCGTGAGACGCCGGAGGAACGCGAAATCATCATCGGCCTGCAGCGCGAATTGCACACCCTGAAGGGTGGCGCACGCATGGCGGGACTTTCTCCGATTGGCGATCTGGGCCACTCAATGGAATCATTGCTGGAGATCGTCGCCGACGGTCGCCGTGAAATTGATCGGGTTGGGCTGGAGTCCCTGGAGCGCGGTTTCGACCGACTGCATGGACTGATTGCCCGAGTGTCGAAACGGCAGGCCATCGGCATGCCGTCCAATGCCATCGCGCGATTCGAGGCGCTGGCGGCTGGCGACGAGATTCCGTTCGTAGGTGCGACCGCCGACGTCACCGTTGATGCCGACCGTCCTGCGGTCGCAGATACCGGTGCTGTTGCGGCTATACCGGCGGCCGAAGTGCCCGTAGCTCCGCGTGTGCTCAAGCCTACGGCACGTGATCTCGCGGCTGCTGACGAGGGAGATGATTTCGCCCGTCCGCAGCAGGAGATGATCCGCGTTCGATCAGACATGCTGGACAATCTCGTCAACTATGCCGGTGAGGTCTCGATCTACCGTTCCCGTCTGGAACAGCAGATGAGCACCTTCCGGTTCAACTTGCAGGAGCTCGACCAGACCGTACTCCGCTTGCGCGAACAGCTGCGCAAGCTGGAAATCGAAACCGAGGCGCAGATCATCGCGCGTTATCAGCGCGAAGCGGAAGATGCCGAGGGTCAATTCGATCCCCTGGAGCTCGATCGATTCTCCACGCTGCAACAGTTGACCAGGGCGCTTGCCGAGTCCGCGTCCGATCTGGTTGCTCTCCAGGGCACGATGGACGATCTGACCCGGCAATCGGAAACCTTGCTGCTCCAGCAGTCGCGGGTGAGTTCGGAATTGCAGGAAGGCCTCATGCGTACGCGCATGGTGCCATTCGACTCGGTGGTTCCGCGTCTGCGTCGATTGATGCGGCAGACTTCGGGCGAGCTCGGCAAGCGCGCACAGCTCCGCGTTGAAGGGGCGCAGGGAGAAATGGATCGCAACGTGCTTGATCGCATGACCGCGCCGCTTGAGCACATGCTGCGCAATGCGCTGGCGCATGGACTGGAGACACCCGGCGAGCGTCTGGCGGTCGGCAAGGCGGAAGAGGGGACCGTCACCATCGGCATCTCTCGCGAAGCCACCGAGGTGGTGATCAAGGTGACTGATGACGGCAAGGGCATGGACCGCGATGCGATTCGCCGCAAGGCGCTCGAACGCGGGCTGATGAAGCCAGATGTTCAGCTCTCGGATCGCGACCTGTTCGGTTTCGTCCTCGAGACCGGATTCTCCACCGCCCAGGCAGTAAGCAAGATCGCCGGTCGTGGCGTTGGCATGGACGTCGTCAACAGCGAGATCAAGCAGCTCGGCGGTTCGTTGACGATTGATTCCAAACGCGGCACCGGTAGCGAGTTCATCGTCCGGCTGCCGTTCACCTTGGCAGTCACCCAGGCCATTCTGGTCCGCCTTGGCGAGCACCTTTTTGCGGTGCCGATGTCGTCGGTGCAGGGCGTAGCCCGGATCAAACGTGAGGATCTCGATGAGCGCCTCAAATCGCACGAGCCGGTCTACAGCTACGGCGGAGATGATTACGCGATCTACGAATTGAGCGAATTGCTGGGCTACCAGCAGCATCGTGCCAACGACGACGAACAGCTGCCATTGCTGATGACCAAGTCGGGTGATCAGCGCGCCGCGGTCCGGGTTGACGCCGTGCTCGGCAGTCGCGAAGTCGTGGTCAAGTCGGTTGGTCCGCAGATCAGTTCGGTGCCGGGTATTTTCGGCGCCACCATCATGGGCGATGGTTCGGTGGTGATGATTCTGGACATGTCGCCTCTGGTCCGTCGCAGCGCTGCGCTCAAGCGTACCGCCGATGCCAGTGTTGGCGAGCGTGAGGCCGCGGTGGTGCACGCGCCGGTCGAAGTCCGCCGGCAGCCGCTCATCATGGTGGTCGACGACTCGATCACGATGCGCAAGGTCACCAGTCGTGTCCTCGAGCGCAACGATATGGAAGTCGCCACAGCAAAGGATGGCCTCGATGCGGTCGAGAAGCTGCAGGATCGCATTCCCGACCTGGTCCTGCTCGATATCGAAATGCCGCGCATGGACGGCTACGAATTGGCCACCTACATGCGCAATGATGCGCGATTGAAGACGGTGCCGATCATCATGATCACTTCGCGTACGGGCGAGAAGCATCGTCAACGCGCATTTGAAATTGGTGTCGACCGCTACCTCGGAAAGCCCTACCAGGAGGCCGATCTGCTGCAGAACGTCGAGGAAATCCTGAGGTTGAGTCGTGCAATTCACTGATCATCCTGAGGTTTCGGTGGCCTTGGTCTACCAGTCGCAGGCGCTGCATCAGCACCTGCGTCTGGCGCTGGACGAGTGCGGTGCGCGGGTTGTCTACGAGACCGCGACGTCGGGATTCGACCGAGCGGCGCTTGAGCAATCAGGTGCCAGTGTCGTCCTGATCAATCTCGATCCCGCCATCGATGAAGAAATCGAGCATATCGAAGAGCTACTCGTCGACGACGCCCGCAAGGTGATCTTCAACGACGGTGAAGTGACCAGCAAACTCAGTGGCTGGGATCTTGCGCGTTGGGCGCGTCACCTCGCCTCGAAGGTAATGGGCGACACTCAGCTGTTGCCGGCGCGACCGGAAGGGGCCGAGGCGGTTCCGGTCAGGGAAATGCCGCAGCATGGGCTGGATTCGACCGTGAAACCCGCCGCGCTGCGACCGCCCGTAGTCAGCAGTGAAGCGGAGGACCTGGCAAGCCGAGAGATCGGCGCTGCCCTGGACAGCTTCCGTGCTGCCCAATCGCTTTCTTCAGAAAGACCGCGCAATGAGATCGAAGCCGCCTTGATGGATTTCGGTTTTTTTGCCGGAAGCGAGACGCCCGAATCGGTCAATGCGCTGGCGGGGCGGGCGGATGCGGCCGAGCGCCCATTGTTGATTCCGGAGGCAGGCGTCCCGGCGCCTTCGCAGCCAGGCGACAGGGCGTTTTTTGCTGACTTTGATGACGGCGCCGGGAAAGGTGATGCTGGGCTTGGTGAACCCGCTGCCACCGAACTGGCGCGGCCAGGCAAGGTCTCGTCTGCGACTGATGCCGATGCGCTGTTCGCCGACTTCAGTTTTGACGAAACGATTTCGCTGGATTCCGACCCGGGCACTGTTTCGGGTGGATCCTCCGATGACTTGGCGTTCGCCGACATCAGCCTGGATTTCGATGCACCCACGAATGCGGTGACCGATTCAGAGGCGGCCGTTGGTCTCGACGATTTTCTCGCTCAGCACAGCTACAAGGAGCCGGAAGTCACCGTCGAGCTGCCGATGCCGCCGACACCGACCAAGACCAAGGCACCAATAGACGTTGACCACCTGTTGTCGAATCTTGCGCTTGAGCTTTCACCAATGGATGAGCCCGAACGCGCAGATTCTCCGGCCGGAGGCAGCGCCGGAGCGACGGCACCGGCGACACCGATGGCCGCGTCTGTGGCGAAGCCGCCGGCAGCCAACCTGGCCTCCGAATTCGACAACATGCTCAGCTCACTGTCCTTGCAGCCAATGCAGACGGATGAACCGGCGGCTGCCGCTGTTGCTGCCACAACGCCAGCGGCGCCGACTTCTGTCGAGGCGAATCCCTTCGGCGATTTGCAATTCGGTCTGGAACCCATGGAGTCCGAATCCAGCGACGCCGCAGTGTCCGAATCCAATCCCTTCGCCGATTTGGACTTTGGCGCTGACGCCATTCCCGGTGGCGCTTTGAGTGAACCACGGGCAGGCACCGCTCAGGGCTCGTCCGAGTCGGCCTCCACCACCGCCGGCGGGTCGCTGCAACGTGTGTGGGTACTCGGCGCATCGATAGGCGGCCCCGATGCTGTGCGCGAGTTCCTTTCCGGTATTCCGAACAATACGCACAATCTTTTCCTGCTGGCTCAGCATATGGGCGCGGATTTCATGGATCTGATGGTCGGACAACTCGCAAAGGCAACCGCGCTCCAGGTCCGGATGGCGACCTCTGGAACCACGGCCCAGCACGGCCAGGTTCTGGTTGTCCCGCTCGCCGAGCGATTGTTGCTTGGCGGCGATGGGGAAGTACAAGTAGTGCCGCTCGACGAGCCCTCGCCTTACAGCCCCTCGATCGATCAGGTCCTGTTCGATGTGGCCGATCGGTTTGGCAAGCGCGCGGGGGCAATCATTTTTAGCGGTATGGCACACGACGCGATTGAAGGCGCCAAGTACCTTGCCGCGAAGGGCGGTGTAGTGTGGGTGCAGGATCCATCAACTTGTGTGGTCAGCTCGATGATTGACGGTGCAGTTGATGCAGGCGTGGTGAGCTTCCAGGGGAGTCCCTCGATGCTTGCCCAAAAATTTGTTTCCGAGTTTCGTTAGCGGGCAAGGGCGCGCAGGCGCCCGAGCCGGAAGGTGAGTAGCCATGGCAATGCCCAATGAAATCCGCGCGTTGATGATTACGGTCACCAATGGCCGGGTATTGCTGCCGAACGCGGCGGTTACCGAAATCCTGTCTTTCTCGACCCCCGACGCGGTCGAGGGCGCACCGGCCTGGCTGCTCGGCCGTATGCGCTGGCGCGGTTGGCGCGTTCCCATGGTGTCGTTTTCGCGTTTGGCCGGACTCGCCACCAAAGAGCCCGAGCGCAATGCAAAAGTCACCGTGGTCAAGGCCATGGGCGGCAATCCGCGCATGCCGTATCTGGCGATCATGGCGCAGGGCTTTCCGCGTCTGACCAATATTTCCCAGGACGCGCTCATCATTACCGGTGAGGAAGAGTTCAAGTCGCCAGGCGTGATGCATACCGTGATCTTGCGTGATGACAGTGCAATCGTTCCCGATCTGTTTCAGATCGAAGCACTGATCAACGATGCGCTGAATCTCGCCGCCGCTTGATGCTCCGGTCATCGGACGCTCGGCGTCGCTGCCCTGCGTCGAACTGCTGCCCGAGGATTGCCGTACACCGAGTTGCCGACGAAAACTGACAGGGCAAGCATGCGCATAGATACCAAGTTGCCGAAGGTGGGCACAACCATCTTCACGGTGATGAGTCAGCTCGCCGCCGAACACAAGGCGGTCAACCTGGGCCAGGGTTTTCCCGATTTCGATGGCCCGGAGCGTATGCGCTTGGCGCTGATGCGCGCCACCAACGAAGGAAAGAACCAATACTCGGCGATGGCAGGCATCCCGAAACTGCGCGAGCAGATAGCGCTGAAGACCGAACGCCTGTATGGCCGCAAGGTCAATCCCGACACCGAGGTGACCGTGACCAGCGGCGCAACCGAGGCGCTGTTCTGCGCTATCAGCCTGCTGGTCAGGCCCGGTGACGAAGTCGTGGTCCTGGATCCCTGCTATGACTGTTACGAGCCGGCGATCGAATTGAATGGTGGGCGGGCCGTGCATGTTCCGCTGACACTGCCGGATTTTTCGGTGGACTGGGAACGCGTAAACGACGCCTGCAACGAGCACACCCGAGCGATCATCGTCAATTCACCGCACAACCCGAGTGGCTCGGTATTCAGCCCCGAGGATCTGGATGCTCTGGCGGAAATTGCCCGTCGTCATGACATCGCCGTGATCTCGGATGAGGTCTACGAACACATCATTTTCGATGCCCGGCGCCATCAGAGCGTGCTGTTGCACCCGGAACTGGCCGAGCGCAGTTTCGTGATCTCCTCGTTCGGCAAGACCTATCACTGCACGGGCTGGAAGGTCGGTTACTGCGTTGCCCCGGCCGCACTCAGCAATGAGTTCCGCAAAGTGCATCAGTACGTCACTTTCTGCACGTTCCACCCCGCGCAATGGGCCCTGGCGGAAATCCTCGAAGCCGAGCCGCAGCACTATCTGGACCTGCCAGCGTTCTATCAGGACAAGCGCGATCGATTCGCTACCCTAATGGCGAAGTCGCGCTTTGAACTGTTGCCGGTTTCCGGCGCCTATTTTCAGATTGTGGATTATTCGCGCATCAGTGATCGCGATGATTTGAGCTTCTGCGAATGGTTGACCCGTGAACACGGTGTTGCCGCGATTCCGGTTTCTGCCTTCTACGAAACGCCGCCGGAGATGCGCCTGATCCGATTCTGTTTTGCCAAGACCGATCCGACCCTGATTGTCGCAGCCGAAAAGCTCGCCCGGGTCTGAGTTCGCGGGCTGCGAGCGCCGCAGTGCTCTGGAGTCCGCCCGAACGATCGTGGATACTTCGCTCTTCTGCCACGGCCGAAACTCATGATCGATCTGCGTGTTTCCCTCGTCCAGTCGGCAACGCTGTGGCATGACTCGCCCGGCAATCGCGAGATGATTTCCTCGCTTTGTCTGCCCCTGCAAGGCCAGACCGATCTGGTCGTGCTGTCCGAAACCTTTACCAGTGGGTTTACCAACGAAACCCTGGTCAGCGCCGAAAACATGGATGGGCCGACCTTGATCTGGATGCGTGATTTGGCCAATCGCCTGCAGGCTGTGGTCACCGGCAGTGTGGTCATGCGTGATGGCGACAAATTCTTCAACCGGCTGTTGTGGATGCGGCCGGACGGCACCATGGAGTACTACGACAAGCGTCATCTTTTCCGGATGGCGCGTGAGCATCAACGCTACGCCGGTGGTGACCAGCGTCTGATCGTCGAACTGCAGGGCTGGCGGGTGTGTCCGATGGTCTGTTACGACCTCCGCTTTCCGGTCTGGATCCGAAACCGTTTCAATCGCTCGGCTCCCGATCGCTTCGACTACGACCTGCTCCTGTTTGTCGCCAACTGGCCGGCGGCGCGGCGGCAACCCTGGCGAACCCTGCTGCGCGCGCGCGCGATCGAGAACCTCTGCTATGTCGCGGGCGTCAACCGGGTGGGTACCGATGGCAATGAGATCCACTATGCGGGTGATTCCGCCGTGATCGATCAGGTCGGTGAGCACATCGTGGAATTGGGCTCCCAGGTCCAGGTTGCAACGGCAACCCTTTCAGCCCAAGCACTTGCCGCCCACCGTGAGCGGTTTCCGGCCTGGATGGACGCCGACGAGTTTGAATTGACGCTCTGATTACTCTAGAGCATCAATGCGCGCGAAGAATGCCAAAGCGGCCTCAGCGACTGCTTCCGGGGCCTCCCACTGCGGATAGTGTCCGATGCCCTTCAGCTCCACCGTATCGGCATCGGGTACCAGTTCGCGATAACGCTTTAGCATGTGCGCGCCCGAGATCGGGTCGTCCAGCCCATTGATGAACCGGATGGGTACAGCACTGTGCGTCAGGGCAGCAACCCAGCGTGCACGATGTTGCCGTCGCTCCGGAATATAGCGAAGCAAGCTGGGTGCATGCAGGTGTCCATCGGACCAAGCGATCAAGGCCCAGAACTCATCAAGCTCCGCGACGTCTGGCTGCTGCGATCCGCCAAGCACGGCAGAAAATGCGCGCCCAAACCCAGGCCGATCGAGCTTGCGCGCAAGCCAGGGACCGAGCGGGGTAAGCAGTAGTTTCTGGATCAGGCGCGGCCGATGCGATTCCGGGAAGAGCCCGCCATTGAGCAGGCATGCCGCTGCCAGCCCGAGTCTGCTGGAACGCGAATGACTCCGTCGGCGCGCAAGCAGTTCCTGCGCCACGGTATCCCCGTAATCGTGGGCCAGCAGACCCCAGCGTTCGATACGCTGGTCCGCGACCAGAGCCTCAATGAGATCGGCCTGTTCAAGGATCGAGTAAGGGTGCCCAGCAGGCTTGTCTGAAAATCCGAAGCCGAGCAGGTCGGGCGCGAGCAGGCGATACGAGGTGGCGAGTCGGTCCCAAATCCTGATCCAGTCAAAGGACGAAGTCGGAAATCCGTGCAGAAGTACGAGCACGGGCAGGGTCGAATCTGCCCAGTTGTCACTGCGCTTGACGAACAATTGATGCGCGCCAAGCGCGTACGCCGCCCCGGTCGACCTCCAAAGACGCAGTCGTTCGCTGGGCAATAGATCGAATTCCGGCTCGTTCACGGCATTAAATTAGCAGCAGTGCCCGGTTTTTGGCTTTGCCGCTCCCTGCCGGGTTGCTACGCTAGCGCTCCCGTTGCAATGGCGCCTCGACTCCCATGAAGATACGTGACTTGCTCGCCCGCGAGATTCTTGATTCGCGTGGCAATCCAACTCTGGAAGCCGAAGTGACCCTGGAAAGTGGTCATACGGGACGTGCAGCGGTGCCCAGTGGCGCGTCCACCGGTTCACGCGAGGCGGTGGAACTGCGTGACGGCGACAAGACCCGCTATCTCGGCAAGGGCGTGCGCAAAGCCGTTGCGCACGTGAACGGTGTCATTCGCGAAGCACTGCTCG
>JAYSZM010000076.1:0-18322 GCA_043738015.1 Lysobacterales bacterium | reverse complement strand
CGCAGCGACGAGTTCGCACTGAACGCGGCCAGCCCAATGGCGATCCAGAATCCGGTTGGACTCATCTTGCGCAACTGTCTGGAATAGCGGGTGCTCAGGCTTTGCTGCGCCGCGAAGACTGATAGGCCTCGATCAAGGGGAGGATTGCCAGACGCCTGCGCAGGCTTGCTTCGGGCCAGACCTGTTCGCGGTCGTAGAACTCCGCGAATGCCGGAACACCATCGGGCAGCACGATCCAGGGCTGTTTCGACGCAGTGAAAATATGAACATCGGGTGGCAGCAGGTCAGGATCGTCGAGTGTGCCGACACGGACGAGCTTGGTCACCGGCCCGGCACCCGCATAGTGGCTCCACACGGCAATCCGGCACTGGGGACAGCGTGCGATCTGCTGACCGGCACCGCTCGCCGATGGGGTGTCGATGAGTTCGGGCGCACCCGCAAGATTGCTCACACGGTCCGATTCCATCATCGCATTGAGCGCGAACGAAGCTCCGGTCTCGCGCTGACACCAGCGGCAGTGGCAGCAGTGAACGAAGATGGGCGCGGTATCCAGGCGATAGCGAATGAATCCGCAATCGCAACCACCCTCGATCGGATACGCGGCGCTACGCAGCATGGCGAGGTTTCCTCTGTCTCTGGATGAACGATGATTGTGCCAGAGCTGGCGCGTCGGTTCGCATGTTGAGTCTGATCGGGAAGGGCCTCTGCGGTAGACGGCATTTCGAAACCGGGCGGTCGGGTGATGCCCCAGTGCTGCCGCGATTACATCGGGCAAGGCTTCGCAATACACTTGCATCTTTGGATCAGCGGGTAGGCATGGCGACTTCAGCGAACCACTTGATCGGTCTTTGGAAGCCGGGTTTTGCAGCCGCGCTACTGTTTGCGGGCGGACCGGCATCGGCCCTTGAAGCGGGACCCCGGCCCGACGATTGTCTGACCCGACTGGATGTGGCGAACCTGCTGGTCGATCTGAATATCGAGTTGCTGCGTAGTCGCAGCGCCACCCTGGTGCTCGAAGCCTGGTGTCGTGACCACGCGATGGCGGCCGAACCGCGCATTGTGGCCGATCGCGTGCCGGTCCCCAACAAGCCGCCGAGCGCCGAACAATTGCAACGACTACGCGTGAAAGACGCCAGCCAGGTGCGTCATCGGCGCGTGCAGTTGAGGTGTGGCGAACACGTGCTCTCGAAAGCGGACAACTGGTATGTACCCGAGCGCCTCAGTGCCGCCATGAACCACGTGCTCGAAACCACCGATACACCGTTTGGCAAGGTCGTTGCCGATCTGCAGCCGAGGCGCCGCACGATCCAGGTGCAGACACTGTGGTCGCCGATGCCCGCAGGTTGGAGTTGCGCGCGCTTTGATCTACCTCTGGAAAAACTGCCAATACTGGAGATTCCTGCGGCATTGTTCCAGGTGAGCGCGCTTCTGGAAGCTGCCGACGGCCAGCCGATCTCGGAGGTGAACGACGTCTACCAGGGAGCCTTGCTGGATTTTGCAGCGCCCACGCGATCCGGCCCGGTACAGATAAGCAACGATGACAACAAAACGCAGCGATAGGACGCATCGACCATGACTACATACGAAAAACGCGAGGCTGCACTTGCACTGCTGGCCAGAACCGGCATCTGGCCGAGCAACTATGCGCCACCCTTGTTCCACGTGCTATGGCGACTCGGTGTGAATGTGCCGCCACCGCACTTCATTGGGTTCTTCAGCATCGTGATCTTCGTCGGCGGTCTGTTTGGTACACTCATGACGCTATTTTTTGCGCCAATGCTGGACCTGTCGCTCAATGGCGCCGTGTTCTACGCGGCCAGTATGGGCGGCGCCTTCGGTCTGGCGATGGCGTGTTACTACGCCTATGGTCGGCGTAGGCATGACCTGCCACGTTGGAGCGAACTTGGCCCCGAAAGCGGCCCAGGCACACGATCGGAATGACGACAGAATTTGCTTTGAAACGGGGCCAGTGAACCGTTGCATCGCCCACGATGCACTGACCCCAATCTTGAAAACGAACTACGGATAGGCCGCCTTGAAGTAGCTGATTGCGTCCAGCACATCGGGGGTGATGCGGCGGAACGCATTCGGGAAGTCGACAGTCGGATCGCAGGTGCTGCACGTATGGGTACTGGCAACGCCGAATACGACCTTCTTGTTGCTGGCCCAGATGTCGGTGAACAGTGCAGATCCGGAATGGCCGCCGCTCAGATCGCAACTGACCGTCACCCGGGAGTTCCAGCCGTCCTTGACCTTGGAACCAAAGCCGCCGATCTCGCAGTTGTTCTCATCCTGGTACGCCCAGCCCTGCTGGCAGCTGGCCGGAGCACCCGAGAGGCCACATGCGGGATAGCCGCGATTGAAGCAACGACCATTGCCGAACAGATGATCAGCGCAGAAATCCTTGAGCGCATCATCGCCGAGTGCGTAGTAGCCGAGCCAGCCGGTCTGATCGCCCGGATAGCCGCCGACCACCATGATGCCGTAGTCGTAGGGCCAGGGGTTGCTGTCTTCGCGGTATTCAGCGGGCGTGAAATACCAGATCGCATTGTGTTCGCCATAGGGCTGGCAGCTGGCGGTGCTGCAGTCGCCCTCGCGACCCGGGCGGAAGCGGGTGGCGGCCTTGGAGTAGAAGGCGGCGGCATCGAGGCTGTAGATGCAATGCGCGGCGGTCAACACGATGTTGCGCGCAATCAACGTGCCCGAGCAACCCGAACGATCGCCACCGCCCATCTGACCCATCGCACGAAACGGAAAGCTGGTGTTGTCGAACCGGCGCGTGCGCGTGTCCTGTCCATTGCTCCAGCCTTTGGCCTCGGGCAATGCATTGCGAAGTTCTGGCGCTTTGTCCGCCGCGAGCGTATTGCCCATGTTGCTGCCAGTGGACTCGGCATAGCGATGGATCTGATGGGCAAATTCTCGCGGCATCTCGACGCTGTACTCGAACCCGGTGTCGACATTGACCGCGATCCAGCGCTGGTGCGTGCCGCCCTTGTCGTTGTCGTTGTCGCTGCTGCGGACTGATCCTGATCGCGATTTGGCATGCGTGACGTCGGCCTGGCTGACCGGTGCATCGCTGCCCTCGAAGCGGGCGACGCCGTTCCAGCGCCAGACTTCGTCAGCGATGCCGGCAAGCTTGGCTTCACTGCTCAGGCCCGCGCTGATGTCGACGCGCAAATCCTTGCCGAACTCTGGGATGCTCGATACTTGCCGCAGTTCATTTGCCTGCGTGCCGCTCAGTGCGCTGAGACCGAGCGCCAGCGTGGTCAATTGCATTATGCGTTTCATGGTTCTTCTCTGGTTGCGTAGGTTGTAGTTGATGACGAATAAAGGAACTCGTCGGCGCGGCGTTCTGCCGCACCTGATCAACACGTACGCAAGGTGCATGTCCCGGAGATCATCACCGCTGATGAGCGGTACGCAACTCAACTGGTTGGGCGGGCAGAAAAACCGCCCGAGGTATAGCGGAGCGCCGCGGGCAATACCCGCGCTGCAGCGTTTGTGTCAACGGACTGCGCGGTTGAGGCTTGGATCCTTTAGGGTTGCGGCGATGCATGCGCTTGCAAGTACCCCAGCGCCATCGCCGTCAGGGCGCGAACGCCGAGCACAAGACTCTCTTCTTCGATACGAAACTCGGGTGTGTGATGGCCCGGGGCGTCGTCCTCGCTGATCGCCGCCGATCGCCCGCCGAGCGCGATGTACATGCCAGGGACTTTCTCCGCAACAAAGGCGAAATCCTCGGCGCCGGTGACGGCGTGTCGATTGATGATCCTTCCGGGTGCGACCGCTTCGAGAACAGCGCGCATCTGCTCGGCGAGTTCAACGTTGTTGACGGTGACCGGATAGGCCGAGGACATCGGGATTTTCACTTCGGCCGTTGTCCCCATGCTCTCGGCAACACTCGTCGCGATGCGGCGCACGCTGGCGTGCAGATGCGCGCGATCTTTCGGCGTCAGGGCGCGCAGGGTGCCGATCATTTCCACTTCGGACGGAATGATGTTCGAGCGCACGCCGCCGCTGATCTTGCCGATGGTGACGACAGCGGCATTGTGGGTGAGCTGCATCTCGCGACTGACGATCGTCTGCAGCGCGGTGATGATGTAGGCCGAGGCCACCACCGGATCGGCGCCTTTCCACGGATAGGCGCCATGCGACTGACGGCCCTTCACCACGATGCGGAAGTCATCGACGCTCGCATACACGCCGCCACTGCGCCAGCCGATATGTCCGGTCTCCAGGCTGGAATCTATGTGCAGTGCAAACGCAGCGTCGACGCTGGGATTTTCCAGCACGCCTTGCTTGATCATCAACTCCGCGCCGCCTTCCTCGCCTTCGGGCGCGCCTTCTTCCGCGGGTTGGAACATGAACTTCACTGTGCCGGGCAGATCGGCACGTTGCGCTGCAAGTACCTCGGCGACCGCCATCAAGATGGCGGTATGGGTATCGTGGCCGCAGGCGTGCATGACGCCGACTTCACTGCCGTTGTAGCTGGTCCGCACCTTCGATGCGAACGGCAGATCGGCCGATTCGGTAACCGGCAGGCCATCCATATCGGCGCGCAGCAGAATCACAGGTCCCGGCCGTCCACCGCGCAATACGGCGACGACACCGGTATGTGCCACGCCAGTCTTGACCTCCAGGCCCAATTTCTTGAGGTGCGTGGCGACGATTCCGGCCGTGCGAAATTCGCGATTGCCCAGTTCCGGATGCTGATGAAAATCGCGTCGCCAGGCGATCACCTGGGGTTCGAGTGCCTCGATGCGCTTGAGCGTAGCCTCATCCAGGGCCGGGCCTGCGCTGAGCTGGGTGGCGGCAAGCAGGCTGGCGGCAAGCAGTGCAGCGTTCAACGTGATGCGCATCATGGACTCCTGGGTTGCAGTGGGATTGCGGTAGCGCGACCACCGGAAATCTTGCGGCCTGCGGGTGCCACAGCGTACTCAGATTTCGGTGGCAATCGAGAATTGCTTCAGGATGGATTGGCCGATTTTCCCAGCCGCCCTCAATTCGCACTAGGCGCTCTGACCGTCTGCAGGCAAGTGGTCCCCTTGCCGGCATTGCTGATGGCGAGCGGGCGCTTGGTGCAATTGTCCTGTTCCCCATCGCGCACCACTACGTGCACGCCGCCCGGATGGAGGTGCAGGCGAATCGTACGGCGTTCCTGCGCCGCCAGAGGCACGATCGGCCCGGAAACGACGACGCCACCCCTGCATCACTGCAGAGGTGGCGTCGCGTCTCAACACTGGACGGTCCGTGCATCCACCGCGTCGAGCACGGCGAATGCCGGGGTACTACTCGAACCCGTTCTTGAAGAACGTGTCGCTGATGCCGCAATTCTCGATTCGGACATCATCGACATACCAGCCATGCGGAACCGAGCCGACCGAACCGTCAGTCAGCGCGCGGAACCGGAAGCGAACGGTCTGGCCCATGTAGTCGCCCAGATCAAAGCTGGCGGTCGAATAGGGCTGCGTACCGCACCATGCACGCTCGCCGGTCGGTAGTGGGCCGTCGTACAGATCCTCCAGCTGACTGGACGGGTCAAGCGCGGTCCAACTGGAGCCAGCATCGGTGGACACTTCGACATAGCCGCCATCAAAGCAACTGGTCGCTGTGTTGGGTTCCATCGTCACGTCGTGGCGGAACCGCAGGGTCGGTGCTGCAAGCGCTGCCGGGATCATGATCGGCGGCGAGATGAGGCGCTGGTCCGATGTGGTGATCACGTCTACCGCCAGCCACGAGAACGAGCCGCTGCTTGGGCGCGCACTGGTTCGTGTCCAGGTAGTGCCGGAAACCGGGTCCGTGGTCCAACCATTCACTCCGCTCTCCATGTCGTCAGAGAAGCCGGTGACGATTTCCTGCATCGGTCCGCAGACGCCCGGGGCAAAGCGTGTCGTGAATGTCGATGTCGCCGAACTGCTACCGGTGCCGCAGATATTGTCGCCGCGCACGCGCCAATGATACGTGGTGGCCTCGGTCAGGATGGCAGGCACCCGAACCGAGGTGGCCGTGGTCGCGGGACTGGTGTAGACGATATTGGTGAATCCGGGATCAGTCGCCACCTCGGCAACGTAGCTGCTCGCCTGTGCCGTTGCAGTCCAGCTCAGGGTCGGGCCAAAAGAAATGCCCTCAGCCGCAGCTGCCGGAGACACGGTAGTTGGGCCAGCGGGCGCCGCCGTGAACACATCCAGGCCGACCGTGCGCGAACGCACGAGGGCCGGTGCCGCGCTGGTTCCGGTTACGGTCAGTGCGTAGCTGCCTGGAGCGATTGCCCCGGTATTGCCGATGGTGAGCGTGGATACGCCTGGAGCCGGGCTGATGACCGGTGGGGAAAACAACGATGTTGCGCCGAGCGGAACCCCGCTGACAGAAAGCGCGGTATCGCTGGTGAAGCCGTTGTAGGCATTTGCCTCGACGCTGATGATGGCATCGTCCGGCGTACAGATTGCCTGCGTCAGCGGCAGTGCTGCGACACCCAGATTGGGGCTGCCGCAATCCGGGAACTTGAACGCGCCCGCGCGCAGTGTCCAGGTGGTCCCGGATACCGCGAAAAACTCATTGACATACCAGAACGTACAGTCGTCCGTGGAGTCGATATTCATCGATGTGTAGTCGCCCCAGCGCCGTGTTGTCGCGGTGTGTCCGCCGCCGCCGGTGACAAAAATTCCTTCGCCCTGTGCCATCGAATTGAGTGGATCGCTCTGCAAGCGCCCGGTGTAATGCACGCTTGGAAAGACCATAGCGCTGCCGGCACTGAAGCCCATGCCCATGTTGCCCGAGCTGTCTTGCGCAATCGATGCCATCCAGCGATGCAGGCCGTCACTCAGGCCTGGCGCATAGGTACTGTCCTGATAGAGCACAGAATTTGCACCCGGATTGCGGATCTCCCACCAGCGAATGCCGGCCATCGTCGGCCCCGCTTCCACCGACTGGTTGGAGACAATCGCCTGATAGCTGCCGAAATTGCGATAGGCAGCGCGATGCATCGGGCGCTGACGATAGGACAGGATATCGACGGCACCCAGCGGCGCCGGCTGCGGAATGCAGGAACGCCCCACGCAGGGGAAGATCGTGTCATAGGGCGCAATCGGAATGGTGTCGACCAGAGTAAATGTCGACGATGCCGGCACCGCGAAGTTGATGTTGAACTCCCACAGACTGAGGGCATCTTCTACGGCGCCGTAGGGGCCGCCGTTGTCCATCGAACCCAGGTAATAGCCGGGTGCGCCCAGCGGTGGCGGCGTTGATCCGTCGAGGTCAGCCGGGAGCAGTCCATCGCCAGAGAACTGGTCGACCGGGACCGTGAACTCGATAAGCGGCGGCGCGGGATTCCCGGCCAACATGGCCGCGCGATCGATCGCATAGGCACCGATCAGCCCGGCATTCACCTCACGTGTACTGATCAGATAGGCATTCGGCCACACCCCGTACTTGGGATAGTCGGGAAAGGTCGCGGTCGAGAACGCCCAGCGGAAATAGGTGCCAAGCGGATTATTGGTCGTGGACAATGCCACGCAATTGAAGAACCCGGGCCCGGTGCTGTCGGAAAACTGCGTCAACAGCCAGCGATCGGCAATCTGGTCGTAGAGCACGATCGGGTCACCCGCGTTCTCGGTTTCGCAGGCGCCGCCAAATCCACCAAAAAGCGTATTGATGTTGGCCGGCCCGAACATCGAAGCACCGGTGGTCTTGTTGAAGATCTGGAACGAAGCATTGGCCATCCGCACATAGTGCGTCGGTCCGACATCGCCGACCGGATCGGGCGGGTTGGCCGTACCCGTTCCTACATTGAAGTTCGCTGAGGGCGCCGGGATGGTCGGTCCACCAAACAGCACGCTCTGCACCCGACCATCGCGATCCTGCGGGCCGTAGCTCGGCTTGCCCGGTGGATCGGGGTCAATCATCAGCGAACCGAAGAAACTCTGACCGAAATCCGCGGGCGGCCTGACCGGAATCTCACTCAGCGGCGGCGACACATCGAACTTGACCGCGGTCGTCGCAAGGCGGAAGGTGCCCTGCAACGGAGCAGGCGTTTCGTCAGCGGCTGCCGAATGCGCAAAACCCGCCACGAGCACGCCGATGGTGCTCAAGAAAATTGACGTCTTCATTTCATCCCCAGAAAGTCGACAGAACCCCAACGATAGCCGCAGTTGCCGCGGACGCCAATCATCGGTGAGGTGTTGTCCTGTTCAGATGCGCAATATATGAATGCCCGGAGTCACTGCTGTGAGCCTCCGCAGGCGCCTGACGAGAGCGGGATCATCAGCCTATGAGACGCGGCCCCGTATGGAGGCTCCGCGACCGCATGCTGGATGCCGTATCGCAGACGCTGAAACCTTGAGCGCGCAGCTCAGAAACAAAAAACCGGTACTGGGCCGGCCCTGGTGCAGTGCAGCGATTGGTGGAGCGGATGGGGGTCCAATCGGACGAAAACGGAGCCATTTGCGGGGGTATTGCGCGCCGGTCATCTCAGCTTGCCCCAACGCTTGCCCCGGATTCGCGCCGGTACATTTGCGCGTTTTCCTACCCGAGCTTCCGATTCACCTTGGCGGCTGCATCGCCAGTGTCCCATTGCATCGGAAATATCCTACTCTTGGTCCAGAAATAGCACAGGTGATTGGTGGCGGCGCTCCGGCATGATGCGTCGCTGAGAAAATCCCGGCAATCGCAACAGGGGCGGAATGATGAAGACTTGCCTAAAGTGCGGCTTCGAGAATCCTGCGGAGACAGTCGATCCGCTTGCGGCCTGCCCGAAGTGCGGCGCGATTTATTCAAGGGTTGAGGCCCACGCTGCCAAGACTGGGGTAGACCCTGCAACAGCCACTGCGGAAGCAAAGGCGAGGGCGCAGTTCAATCGGCCTGTGCCAGCGGTAACGCAGCCTCCCGGCTTGCCCCGCAAACCAGTGACCGGCCAGCCAACTTCTCGGCGCCGATGGTTTACGCCCAGCTTCGCGCTGATCATCTTCATCGCGTACACCGCGCTAATGGGATTGATCGCCATTGGCTTCGCGATCACGGCGGGCGGAAGTGCCGTTACTGCGGGCTTCGTTATTGCGCTGCTCTTGGTGTATGGACTGGGCGCAATTTGCCTGGAACTCATTATGGTCGTGTTCCACATATCTGCGACACTGGAAGACTGTCGGGACTACCTACGCGCGATCCATGAGCGTCGCGACTAGCGTCAACTGCGAATTCTCCGAACCCCGATCCCGACGAATCCTAGGGACTCTGGCGCCGGCTGTTGGCACCTTGACCGTCTGCTCAAAATTGCGCAGACGGTCGAACATGCGGCGAAAATATCCTTGATGTTCAGCGGGCTCAGAATTGAGCCGGGGTCGATCTAGGAACTTTCGGATATCAAATCCAGAAGGGTCGCATTTGAGATGCGACCCTTGCCGAAGGTTCCATTTGAGATGTCACCTCCGCAAGCTGTTGATTTCATAGCTAAACGCAAAATTGCGCTCAGCGAATTCCTTGCTGCACTCGACCTTCGAGATGTCGCGCAACACGTTGCGGTGTTGCTTGCCGAAATGCTTTGCGATGCACCGCGAATCGGTCATCAGCTTGTCGCCCTCGACCATCACCACCTGCGCCGCGCAGTTATTGCAGCGCGGGCATCACTGGCTGCGCCGCCTGATCTGCGCCAGCACCCGTCGGGCCCCTGTGCGTCTGCAGGTAAGTTTACGGTCACTATTGGCGGCGAGACCAAGCAACGGAGCCCGCCATAGCCCGGCATCATTCGCTGCCAGCGTCAAACGGCAATGATATCTGGACCTGCGGAGCAATCGAGCGATGTAGCAGTACCTTCAGCACCTCGTACTCAGTTCGCAATGAACCTCCGACTTGCTTTTGGGTCTTCCGCATCCTCACGCGCAGGATGTCATCCCTGGCAAACGCCTCTCGATTAGTGGCGACACGATCATTGAACTCCTGATCGGCCATTCGTGCATGAAACTCGGACGCGCCATCGGACAGGCGCCACATATTGTTGTCTTTGAACGAAATGTTCACCAGCTGAACATTCGTTTCGTACTCCGCGCTGTCCAAGTATTCGTCTTCCGGGGTGGGCGCGTAGAAAAACTGTCTCTCTCCCTTTTCGACGGTGACAGCGATGCTCTTGACGTCTTCTTCGGCAATCGCAAAGGTATCGACACCCTCCTTTTCCAATGGCTTCGCAATTAGTTGCTCAAGATGTTGACGCATTCGATAGTCGCGAAGCAGCATCAGAACAGCTTGCTCAGTCTGATAGCGCGCTTCATCGACAAGGATCGTGACCTTTCCATCCGAAAGTTCGATGACACGGGTGATTTTTCGACCGCGAAGCCATTTGACCACTCCTATCAGCCCGGCCCCTGTGGCGGAACCCAGCCCAACTAGTCCGGCGATATTGAGCATGCCCGTTACCGCACCGGAATTACCAAAGTCCATGGCGTGTTGCCACAAACTCTGCACCAATTGCATGTCAATTCCGAAGGACCCGGTCTTAAACGAGGAATTCACCTGGACCGAAACCTTCGCGCGGTCACCGTTCAACAGTTCATTCGCTCGGTCAACAAGGTCGCCAACGGCGAGCAAGGCGGGAGCCAAGTCTCGAACATCCATTCGGCTCTGCTGAAGTGCCGGACCGTCGTAGACGATGTGAAAACGCGCGTGTTTTGCCATGGACCTAAGTTAGCCGATAAGCCCGACGCAAAGCGAGTGCCGCCAAGCAAGAGTTTCAGTCAGGCCGGCGCAAATTCAGCTCAATGCGGCCTCGCGGTCGAATGGTTCAAAAACTTGGAGCCGCTGAGAATCCGGTAGCAGAATTCAGCCCGCCACATCTCCAGGGATTCGCCGCGCCAGTAGGCTTCAATCGATGCCGCGAATGCTTCCTCGCTCCGATCTTCCGGCGCGGTGCTCACGATGGTCTGAAAAGCCAGCGCACGCGCCGATTGCGCCTGCTCTGATTCGTTGACGGTTTCCATGCGGTTTCCTTGTTGAATCGAAAGGGGCTGCAGGGCGCGCCCCGTTCTCGACTTCGCCACGCTTGGGAGATTCAAGCGTGCCCTGCGGTTTTTGCCGGGGTCGCAACTTCCCGGCGGAATTCTCTAAGCCTTCTTTCCCGATTCGCCGCTGAAGCGTGCGATGGTGCGATCCCATGAACTGCGGGCGCGCGCCTTGCTCTCTGTTTCGTCCGCAGGCGGCGCGTGCGGTGCCGACTCGGGGGAATCGCTGATAATGCTTTCCAGCGTGATGCCTCGATCATTGATCGCGCGAAGCTGTGCCAGTGCGAAGGCTTCAACGCTGATCCCTTGCTCGATTGCCTCATCGGCGACACCCTGCAGGCCGGGCTTGGCCAATGATTGAATCTCGCGAATACGGAAGCGCTCGGCGGCTTGGATCGCGTCGCGTTGCTCACTGAGCGTGCCGTCAATGGCCGCATTCACCAGGCGGGCGCGCTCTGCGTTCCAGTCTTCTCGCTCGGCACTGAATCGCGTTTCTGCTGCGGCGACTGCATCGGCAATGTCTGCGGTCGTGTCAGGTGCCGCCATGGCGATCTGGCTCGGCCCATAGCCGGCGCTGAGCGCCAGCTCCAGGTCGACCGTACTGGTCACGATCACGCGGCCTAATTCGTCGCGCTGGACGGTTACGCGAGGCTTGTCGTTCACAGATGCGCCCTCCATGCCTCAAGGATGATTACGGGATCGGCCTCGCGGCGGCGCGGCTTGAACCCATCGGCGCCTTCGAGCTGCAGAATGGTTCGCTCCTCTTCAAGCTCCAGCTTGTGCAGTTCGTCTTTGAAGTCCGCCATCTGCTTCGTGCGCTGCGCCTTGGTCAGTCCAGGGCCAAAGTTCTTGGCGTGCGCGGTCAGTAGGGCGCGTGCCTGTCGTTCGACTGCTTCGCGTCCCATCAGCGCAAACAGTACTTGCGCGTCTGCCGCTGGATTTTCGGAGTAGAGCCCGCCGACGACGAAAGGCGCGACACCCGAGTTGTCGAACAGGGTTCCGTGAATCGCGCCGATGCCGCCCGACTCGGCCAAGTTGCGGTCGAAGGCTGCGAGAATTTCGGCAACTGCTTCGTCAACCGTTCGCAGCCCAATCGCCAGCGTTTCGATTTCCTGCAGCTTCGCTTCAATCTCGGTGCGGACGGTTTCAAGATCACGCTTGCTCATGCGCCTTCTCCCGCCGCGTAAATGCCGCGTGTCGTGCCGCCGCTGCGTATGTCGTGGTCGACAAAATCGATGGACAGGCAGCGATGCGTGACGCCAAGTTCCTTGACGATCCCACCCACCAGTAATTTGATTCGACCGCATGAATCAGCGCAGCGGCTGGCCGATTCAAGCATCAGGGCGCGTTCGCAGTTCTGCGCTTCGCAGGCTGCGTCAATCTCGGCAATCTGGCGCTGCGCGTTCGCGACGTGCTCGGCATTGGCGGGATTGCTGGCCCAGCGGCTCACGTTTTCATTGAGACTGTCCAATTGCCGGCGCTTTGGCTCCATCGCGTCGTGAATCTGTCGCGCGCTCTGAGTGCAGGCAGTTCGCCGAGCGCTGTAGGTGTGCGCGTGCATGGCGAGTTGTCGCAGCTTGTTGACGACTCGGATATCGATCGGCATTCCCTTCGGTCCGTAGTGCTGAATTTCAGGTGTTTTCGTGGTCATTGTTCCGCCTCCTAAGCGTGTCTCTATCGTGCTCTAGCTCGGTCGGTTTCGCCACGTAGCTGCCGCGCAAATTGGCGTAGTGGCGCGTAGTGCTGCGTAGGTTCTGCAAACTATTTGCGGTCAATGCCGCGCCAGTGATGCATTGATGTGCTCGGCGACATCGGTCAACAGGTAGAACCTGCGTCCAGACGGCTGCCCGCTGGCGGTGTAGGACGGTGGGCCGATGCCTTCCGCCCGCCAGCCCTCAATCGTGCGGATTGATGCGCCCAAGACTTCAGCGAGTGTTGCGGCCGTGATTGATCCGGCAAGCGTGATTGATCCGCCGCGCGAACGGATTTCGCGTTCCAGGGTTTCAACCGTGATCATGGGCAGGAATCCTTCGCGGCGCGTTCCGCTTGTTCGCGAATCTGGCTCGGCACGGCGTCTTTCTGAATCTCGGCCATCGCCTCAAAGATCAGCCGCTCAACTTGCCCGGCCAACTTCGCGCGTTGCTGCGGATCGGGAATAAGCGCCCCGATTTGCGAAGGAATCGCGGTCAGTTTGGACCGAAGGATTGCCCCGAGCGCTGCCCAGTACTCTTCAACCACGGACATGCGTACGAGGTCGGCACGTAGTGCGGCGTTCTCCAGCGCGGTCTTGTCGGCCTGCTCATGCACCAGGCGGGCGCGTTCAACCTCGTACACGTACACCGTGCCGTCATCGGCAATCGATACGCCGGCAAGTGCGCGCGATTTCAGCCAGTCGCCGTATTCGCGCGCTGGATAGCCACCAGTCGCATCGCGCGGTGGTGGGTCGGATTCGTGCACCATCTGCTGTAGGCGCCGCCCAGTGAGCCCTGCGAGGGCTGCGGCAGTGGCCTGATTGATTGTGATCATGCGAAGGAAACTCCTGAAAAATTCCTGGCTACCGGGGAATCTCGGTCAATGCCCCGTGGCGATTGGCTCACGGCGCTGGAAGTACCTTGTCGCAAGGATGCGTGTTGGGTTACCCCGTGTTTCCGATACGGATCAGGGACATAAGCGGGACGATGCTGCAGCACTAGAGAGCTGAAAAAGTGGCGAATACCGTGCTGAGCCAGCCACGGTAGGCAACTTCCGCAGGCAAAGGGACCCGCACGCACGGCGGTCAGTGTGGTCAGTGAGGTCAGTGAAAAATCAATGCGTCTACTGCCACTACTCCCCACGTCCATTGATGAATCTCTCAAGCGCAAAGCGTACGCGTGAGGGAAGGGGTAAAAAGGAGTGCAATGTATTTTCACTGACTGCACTGACTGGACTGACCAAATGGTGCTCATGTCCGAACCACCTTGCGCGCTGCCCGGACCTGATCGGCTTGGGTCAGCTGTCGTCGTGCGTAGATGGCTTGCCGCTTCCCATGCACCTTAAACAGTCCGTCGTCTGCGTCCGGGTTTCGGACCGGCACGAATTCGATACGCTCCATCCGGTGCGGAATAGATCGCCGGTTCCTGCGGTCGCTCAGCTCATCTGCAAGGTCATGTGAACCAGCGTCACGGGCGCGGCGAATGACGGCATCCAGTGTGAGCGCTTCAGGATTGCCCATCGCTTCGAGCACGTCCCGAAGCTCGCCAGACTCTGGAGCCTCACCAGCGGCAACGATGTTCCAGAAGGCTGGTGTCTTTCTTGGCGGCGCCTTCGGATCGAATCCGGATAGATCAAGGTTGCGCAGGTAGGCGACAACGTGCCCACATCCGCCCTGCTCAAACCATTTGTAAATCCGCTGCCAGTAATCTTGATCGAAGTCGTCGCGCGAGCATGGCGACCAGGCGACGTAGTGCCGACGATCATCAGCCGGCAGATACAGCCCGTCGCTTGAATGGTTCGTTGTGATGATGAGGCCCATGACGTTTGCAACGTAGTGCTCGCGCAAATGCTTTTCGTCCACGCGTATCACGTCAGGCGGCGCAGCTATGTATGCCTTGGAGTGGTCATAGAAGCTGTAGCGGTCCACGTCTCCTAGGTCGCGCGCTTCATTCACTCGCACCACAACTGCTTTCGCCCACGCGTTGAACCGTCCAAGCATTTGGGATGGATTGATATCACTCCAGTTCCATGGCCCTACGCCGCTCTTGATCGGCTCCAGCAATGTGTCTTTCCCGATTCCCTGCATACCGCCCAGCACAAGCGCGTGATTGCACTTCTGTCCCGGTCGCTGGATGCGATGCGCCAGCCAATGCACGATGTGCTCAGCGTCATCCGGGTACACCCGCTTGACATGATCTAGCCAGGGCGCGGCAAGTGCAGGACCGCCGGCAATGTGAACCGGGGCACGGTACAGATTGAACACGCTGGCGCCGTCGTGGTGAATCCATCCGGACACCTGCAGAACGCGATTCCGGATCAACTGCGGTTCGTCCGGATGCCATGCCATTTGTTCTATGGGCCGGTGCGCGTCAAGCCACTTGGCAGGTTCAACGTCCTTTCCCGCTGAATCCTTTGGCCATGGTCGCACCCGACCATTGACTGAGCTGGAAGGCCACAGTTCGCGGGTCGGAATGTAGAGATAATTGTGTGTCGGCATGTACGCGTAGAAGTCAGTCACACTGGCTGCTTCAGCGCGCGCGACGCTGGCGTGTTCGGCTTCCAGCTCCATCGCTTCGGCGCGATCTTCCAATGAGGTGGGGTTACCTGACATTGAGTGCGCTCCGTGATTGCTCGATCCGATCCAGCGCGACTCCGACGCGATCCAGATCAGATTGGCTCAATACGCCGCGCCGCAGATCGTGGCCTGCGATCCAGACCACACGCGCCTCGAATGCCAGAATTTCCAGCGCAGCGGACCATGACGCCATCCGCATGCCCTGCCGTGCGGCCTTGCGGCCTTCGGGCGTGCTGTCCTGCAGCCGCTGCGGGTACAGGTCGCCGAGCGTCAGCCCAAGGTCAGCAAGAATTGATGCTGTCTCGCACCCGCAGTGCGGGTGAATCAGCAACGTGCCGTCCGAACCTTCAGCAACGGCCACTGTGCGGCGGCTTCGATGCTTCGTGGTGCAATCGAATCGCCAGCCCTTGCCCAGTGCCGCGCCCTCGATTCCGAAGGCCCGCATTGCGTGCATGAGCGTCTGAAGTGGGCTACTATTCGCATGCAGTATCCCGCCAAGGTCTGCTCCGCTCTCGCCTCGATTCGTCGGGGCGTTTGCTTGTCTGGCATCAGGTGCGGGCATCGGGGTTTGCCTCCGCTGCGAGCATCGGCCCGAGCTGGCGAAGCGTACGAGCGACGCCTTCCCACTGGATCAGGAGCGTTTCCACTGCGTGCTGGTCGATCAACTCGCGCCCTAGGTCAGCCGCGCGACCAATGCCGGCGTTGATCGCCTTGCGTAGTTCGTTGGGGCTCGGTGCGTACAGGGCGCGCAATGCGGCCAGGTGCTGGTCGACGGTATTCATGCTGCGGCCTTCGTGCTGTTGGCCGACGCGATCCGCTCCGCTATCCACGCCTCAACAGCGCGGGAATTCCAGGCTACGGCGCGGATCGAGAGTTTGATCGGGGGATCGAATTTTCCCTCGCGGATCAGCTTGTAAACGCCAGACTTTGTAAGTCCGACCATGTGACAGACTTCGGGAAGGCGCAAGAGTCTTTCGCTGGATTACATGGTGAATCTCCGTCAGTGCCATGGGGGTCATGGGGTAGACGGACGATGCGCTCGGCGAATGCGTGTGTCTAAATTTCCAACGAAAAACGCAAGGCGATTTCTACTGCTTTTTTCGGGCCTTCCCAGTCTCGATCAGTGATCCTGGGCTCCCGGCCGGTAGTTTGCAGATGATGAGCATGGCGCGAACGATTTTTGCTCCTAGACCTTGACGCCCTCCGGGATCGAGCGCATGCATGGCAAATATATCGAGTACCTTCTCGGCAATAAGCGCTTGCGGCGTCATCTTTGTGGGGCGCGGAACTTGTTGAACTTCCGATGCGGCAGCGCAAAGCAACTCCAAGTCGGACGCCAATGCGGCTAGTGTGCTGAGTGAATGCACGTGCGCCCTGAAGTCCCTGGGGATTTCGTATGCTGGTCGTAGTCCCTCGCGCCCAAATTTCGCAAGGCGATTTTTTGGATCGATGGGTTGCTCCAGCCAATGCGCCCTGCGTTCGTAGACGTCAGTCGAAGCGGTAGATTGCCACTTTGCGGCCTCAGATTTCAGGTGAGCTTCCGCAGATAGAACAAGGTGTCTTGCCTCGTGCTGACTAAGGTTCAACAGCTGAGTTGCCGCGCGCTTGAGCGCAGGAGCCAAGGTCTTTACGAGATTGCTCTTGCTCGCGGCAGGCGCACGTGCCGGCTTCTTGACTTCATTCAAAACATTCTCAAGATGCCAGACGAACTCTCTGGCATCCGCGTCAGGCAGGCCGGCCATACGCCGGATTTTTGCGCGCTGGACCTCGCTGAACGTGAGCCGTTTGGCGCTTGAACTCCGCGGGTGATGCCCGGAATGACCGCTGGTCATTTTCGTCTCGAAGCCGATGAGTCGAGTGCGTCCCAGTTGGGTTCGGCTGCGGCCTTGGACCGCTTGCCGGTGTAATCCGAGCGGATTACCAGAATACGCCCAACCGGATTCACACGGAAGGGGATGCCCATTCTGGCGAGCGCATCCCGCTGCTTCGCCAGATGCGTGTAGCCAGTGACCTCGCGCACTTCTTCGTTCGTCAGGTGTAGTCCATCTGAATATCGCTCCGTGGTCACAGGTTCGGCTCCGCAGTGCGCGCGCTTTCACCATGTGGCGAGCTTTTGGATTTAGATTTCCGACGAGTTGCTCGGAAACCTCGATTGGCGTCACGCCATTCAATGATGTCGCCGGCTCGCCATGTGGCAGGGTGAAGGGTAAGCCGTTTCGGAAAGTTCGGTTTCGCGGCCACCAAGTCAATGATCGTCCTGGCGCTGTAGCCGAGGATGTCGCCAACTTCCGCAGCGTTCAATGCCAGCTCCTCAAATGGGATTCTGGAACTTCGTTGTCCCCCGTCATTCGTCTGGTTTGTCATATCAGTTCATCCAAGTCGAGTTCTCGATTCTGCTCCCGAGCCACGCCCATTGCATCTAGCACCGCCTCATGCGCCACGATTGGGCCTGCTGGCGCGTCGATGCAGCGGATGCGGTGTTTCCGCAGCCAAGCCCGGTATTCCCGCATGGTCTGGCATCCCGTGATCTGCATCAACTCTCCAGCCGAGTACAGGCGCCCCGTCATTCCTGCGCACTCCGCCGCTGTTCCTCGGCCCAGTTATCGACCTCTGATTTCTTCCACGACTTCTGCGCGCCAGTTTGCAGCGGCTTCGGGAATCCTGGCTGGCAGGCGATGCGCTCCAGAAAGCCGCGCCGGTTGGGCGATCCCTTCGGCGTCAGCATGCCGAGATAGACCGCGCAGGCGTCGGCGTTGAGCCAGCGGTCGCCATGCACAAGCGCAGCGATCAGCGCGATGGTTTGGTCGTAGCCCATTGGCTCGTGGCGCCCCTTTGCGGGGCGCTTTGCCGTTTCCTTGGTGGTGCGTTCGCTCAAGTTAGCGGTTCCTCGGCATCGGTTGCTTCAACCAACTGCTGCAATCGCTTCAGTCTCCGTCCGGCGTCCCATAGTGCGGCTCGCAACGGGTCCGCGACTGGCAGCTTTGCTATCTCCCTCGCCTGAGCCAATTTGCTGGCGGTCGTGGTTACGCTCGCGAGAATTTCGGCCTTGCGCTCAGCATCGAAGGCGCTCATT
>JAYSZM010000075.1:0-8304 GCA_043738015.1 Lysobacterales bacterium | reverse complement strand
CAATGCAGCGCGCGCGCCGGCGATTTCGTCCTTGCCGAGCGGCGCGCCATGCGAGGACTCCTTGCCGGCCTTGCTCGGCGCACCGAAACCGATCACGGTCCGGCAGCAGATCAGGCTGGGCTTGCTGCTGTCGGAGGTCGCCTTCTGCAATGCCGCCTTGACCGCATCGGCATCGTGTCCATCGACACCGGCGATCACATTCCAACCGTAGGATTCAAAGCGCTTGCGGGTGTCGTCGGTAAACCAGCCGGCCACGTCGCCATCGATCGAGATGTTGTTGTCGTCGTACAGCACGACCAGTTTGCCGAGCGCCAGCGTTCCGGCGAGCGAGCACACCTCATGCGATATGCCTTCCATCAGGCAACCGTCGCCGATGAAGACATAGGTGCGATGGTCGACCAGATCGAAACCCTCGCGGTTGTAGCGGGCAGCGAGTAATTTTTCGGCCAGCGCCATGCCGACCGCGTTGGCGAGTCCCTGACCGAGCGGCCCGGTGGTCGTCTCGATCGCCGGATGCTCGGAGCGCTCGGGATGTCCTGCAGTCTTCGAATGCCATTGGCGGAAGCGCTTGATCTGCTCGATCGGGAAGTCATAGCCGCTCAGATGCAGCAGCGAGTACAGCAACATCGAGCCATGGCCATTGCTGAGCACGAAGCGGTCCCGATTGGCGAAGCCCGGGTTGGCCGGGTTATGGCGCAGGAAATCGTTCCACAGCACTTCGGCGATATCGGCCATTCCCATCGGCATGCCTGGGTGACCGGATTTGGCGGCCTCGACCGCGTCCATCGACAGGGCTCGGATGGCATTGGCTAGTTCGCGACGGCTGGGCATGGTGCATCCTGGGTAGGAGAGTCAACGGGCTTGCGCGCAGTGCGTTGGCTGCGCCCTGGAGATCAGGGCACGAGCTTGAGCTGCGCTGGGTTCCGTCGGCACCTGGGTATCGACGAGCGCCCGCACAGGCTCACAGCGCTGCTCGGAAAGTGGGCATTGTCGCGAGCGCGCCGCACAACAACAAGTCCGAACAGACCTTCTTGCCGCGTTGCCCGCGACTTGGCACAGTTGCGATTCACCAAACCGGCCCTGGAGTCGTGATGAGAAACTTCATTCTTGCAGCGCTGTTTGCAGCATTCGTCGCAGCGCCGGGGCATGCCGTGGCCAAGACCCGCCTCAGCCATGAGGTCATGTGGAAAATGACCCGGCTCAGTACACCCGTGCTCAGCCCGGACGGAAGCCAGGCTGTGATCGTGGTCACCGAGCCCGACTACGACCCTGCAGCCCAGGTCGTTGACCTCTGGCTGGTCGCTACCAAGGGCAGTGCGCCACCGCGGCGGCTCACCCATTCGGCGAATGCCGAAGCCCTACCCGCCTTCAGTGCCGACGGCCGACTGTTAGCCTTTGTGGCCAAGCGCGACAGTGATAGCGCCGCCCAGATATATCTGCTTGATCTGGCCCGTGGCGGCGAAGCGCGCCGGATCACATCGTTGTCGACCGGCGCGCGCGGCCCGAAGTTTTCGCCGGATGGCAGGCACCTGCTGTTCCAGAGTGATGTCTACCCCGGCAGTCGCACCGACGAAGACAATATTCGCGAAGCAGCGTCGCGCAGTCAGCTGAAATATCAGGTGCGCAGCTACGATGGGTTTCCGGTACGCAACTGGGATCGATGGCTGGACGATCGCCAAGTGCATCTCTTTGCCGTCGAGCTTTCCACTGGCGAAGCCCGCGACCTGCTGGCCGGAACGGAGCTGGTGGCCATGCCCGGCTTTGCCGGCCGTACCGAGATGAATCAGCCAACGCTCGATCCGACCTGGGCGCCCGACGGCAAGTCGATCGTATTTGTTGCCAGCAGCAATGGCCAAGCCGCCGCGCATGCCCTGACCAATACCGATCTGTTCGCAATCGAACTCGGCGGCCGGCTGCGTCGCCTCACCGGCAGCCCCGACGCATTCGATGGCGACAGCTATGCCAAGCCGCAGTTCAGCGTGGATGGACGGCAGTTGCACGCCCAGGTCTCTCCACGCGGCAAAAAGCTTTACACCGCCACGCGCATCGACAGCTTCCACTGGCCGGATCTGGGCAAGCCCACGCGACTCAGCGTCGCCGATACGCGTTCGGTCGAAGCGTTTGCCGTTTCCCCCGATCCCACCGCAAACCTGTACCTGCTCAGCGAGGATGCCGGCCTGGTCCAGATCGAACGTGGACGCCGCAATGGCGCCAGCACCGACCGCGTGTCAAAGCTTCAATCGGGCATGTACAGCGATCTTCAGATCGCCGGTTCTGCCCGAGCACCGGTCGCTGTAGCCTTGTATCAAAGCGCCACTGCGCCCGCGGAACTGGTGCGGGTCGATCTCGTCACCGGTCAGCATCAGGCACTGACAGCATTCAATCAACAGAAACTGGCCGGGCTTGACCTGGCGCCGGTCGAACATGTCTGGTCGGAGAGTCCGCGTGGTGTGCGCGTGCACAGCCTGCTGCTGCGACCACCGGGCTTTGACCCGGCAAAAAAGTATCCCTTGCTCGTGCTGATGCATGGCGGCCCCCACAATATGTGGCGCGATACTTTTTTCCTGCGCTGGAATTACCACCTGCTCGCGGCGCCAGGCTACGTCGTGTTGATGACCAACTACACCGGATCGACCGGATTTGGCGAGGACTTCGCCCAGTCCATCCAGGGTGATCCGTTCAAGACCCCTGCCGAGGAAATCAATGACGCCGCCGATGCCATGATCGAGCGCTTCGAATTCATCGATCGTGATCGGCAATGCGCCGGCGGTGCCAGCTATGGCGGTCATCTGGCGAACTGGCTGCAGGGCACCACACGACGCTATCGATGCCTGATCAGCCATGCCGGGCTGATCAATCTGGAATCGCAATGGGGCACCAGCGATGTGATCTATTCGCGCGAACTCAGCAACGGCGGACCGGTCTGGGAGCAAGGCGCGGTATGGCGCGAGCAGAACCCGATTCGATTCGCCGCCAATTTCGCCACCCCCACCCTGGTGACCGTGGGTGAACTCGACTTCCGCGTACCGATGAACAATTCGCTCGAGTACTGGAGTGTGCTGCAACGGCTCCAGATTCCCAGTCGACTGCTGGTCTATCCCAATGAGGATCACTGGATTGCCGACGGCCACAACAGTCGACACTACTACGGCGAAATCGCCAGTTGGCTGGCGCGTTGGCTGCAAACTCCTGCCGCTCAGCCCGCCGAGCTTGCCGAGGGCGTACCGGACCCAACGGAAACCAGCCAGACACGCAAAACTGGACGCTGATGGCCTGAGCATCCAAGGCCCACGCACCTGCGGTGCAGCCATGAAATGCACATCGGCGCTGCGTAGCCAACTGTCACTTGTTGCATCTTTCGGCCCTAGCCCTCATCGGTTAGGGTGGTTGCTCGTTGGAAACAGGGGATTGCCAATGCTTGCTTGCGCCGTGGCCGCTGGCCGGATGATCTTGCCCGTAGTGATTTTTCTACTCGGTTCCTTGCTGGTGAATCCGGCATTCGCTGCAGACATCGATCCCGGCCTGCTCGCGGGCATCAAGGCTCGGTTGATCGGGCCGGCCGGTATGAGTGGGCGCGTGGCGGCGATCGATGTCGCCAGCAACGATCCCAACACCATCTACATCGGCGCCGCCACCGGCGGTGTCTGGAAGTCGACGAACGGCGGTGCGCACTGGACGCCGATTTTTGACGATCAGGATGTACACGCCATAGGCGCCATCGCGGTTTCGCCGGTCAATCCCGATCTGATCTGGGTCGGCACCGGCGAGGGCAACGTGCGCAATTCGGCCTCGGTCGGACGCGGAATCTACCGCTCACTCGATGGCGGTCGCAGCTGGCAGCACATGGGCCTGGCGGCGACTGAGCGCATCCATCGCGTCATCGCGCATCCACGCAATCCCGATATCGTGTACGTCGCTGCAATGGGCCGCGCCTGGGGTGAGAACAGTGAGCGCGGCGTCTATCGTAGCCGCGATGCCGGCAAAAGCTGGCAGCGCGTGCTCTATGTCGACGAGCGCAGCGGCGCCGCCGATCTGGTGATCGACCCGAGCAATCCCGACAAGCTGTTCGCCAGCATCTGGGAGTACCGGCGCTGGCCCTGGTTCTTCAAATCGGGTGGACCGGGCAGCGGCCTCTACATGAGCACCGACGGCGGCGATCATTGGCGCAAGGCGACCGTCGCCGATGGCCTGCCCAAGGGCGAACTCGGTCGCATCGGGCTTGCCATCGCCGCAAGCGATCCGCGCGTGGTCTACGCACTTGTCGAAGCCAAGGACAGCGCCCTGCTGCGCTCCGACGATGGTGGCTATCACTGGACGACCGTCAACAAGGAATTGAACGTTTCCAGCCGACCGTTCTACTACGCCGACATCCGGGTTGATCCGTCCAATTCCGATCGACTGTACCGTCTGGGAACTTTCGCCGACGTCTCGGTCGATGGCGGCAAGAATTTTTCGACCTTCATCGGCCTGCAGCATCTGCATCCGGACAATCATGCATTGTGGATCGATCCGAACAACCCCGATTACATGATCAATGGCAATGATGGCGGCATCGGCATCAGCCGCGACCACGGAAAGTCCTGGCGCTTCGTCAACAATCTGCCGCTGGCGCAGTTCTATCACGTCCGCTACGACATGGAATCGCCGTACAACGTCTACGGCGGATTGCAGGACAATGGCTCCTGGCGTGGTCCGTCCAATCTGCTGGAGCAGGGCCCGATCCGCAATTCGCACTGGACCGAAGTCGGCTTCGGTGATGGCTTCGATACTTCACCCGATCCGGAAAATCCGCGTCGCGGCTATGCGATGAGCCAGGATGGCCACGTGTTGCGCTGGGATCTCGATACCGGCGAGCGTTTCGCCATCAGGCCCGCCGCACCCGACCCCAAGACGCCACTGCGCTTCAACTGGAATGCTGGATTTGCCCAGGACCCTTTCGAGGCCGGGACGATCTACTTTGGCAGCCAATTCGTGCATCGATCCCGCAATCGCGGCGATACCTGGACCACGATCAGCCCCGATCTGACCAGCAATGATCCGACCAAGCAGAAAGCGCACGAGAGCGGCGGATTGACGCCGGATGTGACCGCCGCCGAAAACCACACCACTATCGTCAGCATCGCGCCCAGCATGCTTGAACGCGGACTGCTCTGGGTTGGTACTGACGACGGCCGCGTCCAGGTCAGCCGCGATGGCGGCGCACATTGGCGCAGCGTTGGCAACGGGGCCAAGGGTGTGCCCGCCGATACCTGGGTACCGCACATCATGCCCTCGGCGCATGATGCGGGCACAGCTTTTGTTGTCTTCGACAATCACCGCCGCTCGGACTTGAAGCCTTACGCGTTCCGTGTCGATGACTACGGCAATCGCTGGACTTCCCTGGTAACACCCGACATCGATGGCTATGCCCTGGTTCTGTTGCAGGATCCGGTCAATCCTGATTTGCTATTTCTTGGCACCGAGTTTGGCCTGTACGTATCCTTTGATGCCGGGAAGCGCTGGCACAAATGGAAACATGGCCTGCCCACCGCTTCGATCATGGACCTGGCCATTCACCCACGCGAACACGATCTGATCGTCGCAACGCATGGCCGCGCGCTCTACATCGTCGACGACATCCGTCCGCTGCGTGCGCTCGCATCGCGGGATGCAAAATCTGCGCTGACTTTGTTCGAAGTCGCTCCGACCCGGCAATACCAGATCAAACCGAACATCCTCGACGGCATCAATACGCAATCGGAATTCCGCGGCCAAGCGCGCGACTACGGCGCCCTGATCAGTTTCTATCTTGATGTCGATCATCTCCCGCATCCCGACCCCGAACTCGAGCGACTGCGCACGCCGCTGGAACCTGGCAAGGACGAGAAGCCCAAGCCGGACAAAGCAACGCTGGAATTTCGCGATGGCGACGGGAATTTGGTAAACCGGATCGAGACGGAGGTGAAGCGCGGTCTCAATCGCGTCGCCTGGGATCTGCAGCGACTGGCCTATCGCTCGCCGCAACCACCCAGTCCCTGGGGTGGAGGAACGCAGGCACCGGTGGTTCCTGGTCAGTACAAGTTGACCCTGGTGTTCGGCGAACTGCGCGCCGAGGGCATGATCACGGTACTGCCTGATCCACGCTTGAAGCTCGATGATGCTGACTATCGGCGCAAGGCGGAGATCTGGGCGAGACTCGGCAAGGCGCAGGAAGCGATCACCGACGCAGTGCGTCAGTTGCAGGACTTGCGTGCCGATCTCGATCGCGCGAGCGCGCTTGCGAAAGCCCACGTCGATCGTCGCAAGGAGCGCGCGCCCGAGGTCGAGATCAAGGATGAGGATCCACACCAGGCCGCCATCAAGAGCATCGAGAAATTCAAGGAGTCCCTGCTGGCTGTCGAAAAGGAAATTTGGCAGCCGCCAGAGGCCACCAAGGGCTATGTGGCGGAGACCGATGCCCAGAGCATCCTCGGCACCGCGAGCTGGTATTTCTCATCCAGCCTGCGCCCCGCCTCGCCGACCCATCTGGCCTATCTGGAGTCGGGCGAAGCTGCGACCCGTATAGCGTTGGGATCGTTGGCGAGTCTGCTTGCCAAGGAACTGCCGGCATTGCGCAGCGAGATAGCCAAGCTCGGCATCTCGCTCCAGAACATGCCGCCGGCGGTGACCCTGCCCTGAGCGGGAGGATCTATCAGCCTGCCGCGCTCACGCCTGCGATCTGGCATCGAGCGCATCCGCCAAGAGGCAGGCTGATCGCTTTGCGGCGGACACGCGCGCTGGTTAAGCTCTGGCGCTTACGCTCCTTGGATAGACGGAATGATCAGGCGACTGGCGTGGTGTTTTGTAGGGATTGGTACGGCAGCACAGGCCGAAGTCAATCCCGATTGGCTGCATCCGGATGGCTTCGAGCAACCGTCGCTCAGCGCCATGCGCTACACCGAGCTCAAGCTGCGCGATCCGCATCTGTTCGCCGAGGTTAATGTCGGGATCCCGATTTGCCTCGATGTGACCGAGCAGGGCTTGAATACGCAAATCGCGACGGCATTGACCCAGGACGGCGATTCGGACGGATTTGTCGACTCGTCGCCGCTGATTCTGTTCTCTCCTCTGGATACCGGTGGCGCCGTCAGGCATCTGTTTCAGACCGCCGGCGACTGCAGTTTTCCGCTCAGCGGGACCCAGTGCATGCCGGCATTCGGGGCATCACCCGAGGCCGAGCCCTACGCCAGCTTCACTACCGGCAGTGAGTCCTGTCTGTCGGCGCTCGCCGGCACCACCGGCGGCTACGCTGCTACGCCGATCAATGCGCCAATGCCGCCCTGCTTTACCAGCGCTGCACGCGACGGCGCAACCAGCATCGCCGGCCTCGATCTGGTGTTGCGCGGCGGCCGGGTGGGCGCGGCCTTCCTGTCTCCACCAGAAACCGGCCTGGTCAACGGACTGAGCCGCGGATTCATCAGCGAGACACAGGCCAATAGCATCCTGATTCCAGCCAGCGTGCCGGTGATTGGCAATCGCCCGCTGTCTTCTCTGCTCAAGGGCGGCACCGGCAGTTGCGCGGCTGGCGACGACCGTGATCAACACGAAGGCGAGCTCGGCTGGTGGTTCTACTTCAATTTCGTCGCCGGCCCGGTGCCCTATTCCTGATTCGACGTGGCGGTTTACCCGGCTCGCTCAGGGCACCTGCAACCAGAACGTCACGGGTCCGTCATTGATCAAACTGACCTGCATATTGGCGCCAAATTGCCCCGTCTCAACGTTGGCATGCCGGCTGCGCGCGAGGCTGACCAGGTGGGTAAACCACTTTTCACCGGCCTCCGGCGGTGCCGCCGAGGTAAAGCTCGGACGCATGCCCTTGCGTGTATCGGCGGCCAGGGTAAATTGCGAGACCAGCAACAATCCGCCGCCGACATCCGTCAACGAGCGGTTCATTCGATCTTCGGCATCGGCAAAGATCCGATAGCCGAGTAGACGTTCAAGCATGCGCTGGCATTGCGCATCGCCATCCTGTGGCTCAACCGCCACCAAGGCCAGCAATCCCGGGCCGATCGCGCCAACGACCGCAGCGTCAACTTCGACTGAGGCACGCTGTACTCGTTGGATCAAAGCAATCATGGCGCCGGGATGCTCCGTTCAAACGCGCATTCTACGAGGCTTGCTCAGTATCAGCACGGCCGGGTCCCGGCAGAAGGGCTTGCGATGGGCGACCAGACCGGCTTTGATGATCGGATGTCGACGTCCACGCCTCTACGGGTACAACTCGCGCGTGTGCTGCTGCGCGCATTCTCTCTGCTGCCGCTACGTGTGCTGCATGTACTCGCACGC
>JAYSZM010000074.1:0-18416 GCA_043738015.1 Lysobacterales bacterium | reverse complement strand
TGAAGCGCAGGCCCTTGCCTTCGGCGCTCTTGCTCATCAGGCGGGTGACATTGTCGACAATGTCTTTGAGATTCAGGCCGACATTTTCGAGCTCCAACTTGTTGGCGTCGAGTTTTGAAAAATCCAGGATGTCATCGACGATCGATAGCAGTTGCTTGGCCGAACTGAATGCGGTGCTGATGTACTCGCGTTGATCAGGGGCCAACTTGGTGGACATCACCAGGTCGAGCAGGGGGATGATGCCATTGAGCGGTGTACGGATTTCGTGGCTCATGGTGGCGAGGAATTCGCCCTTGGCCATCATCGCTGCTTCGGCCGCCTGCTTGGCTGCCATCAGTTCGCGTTCGGCATTGCGCAGGCGCTCGAGCTCCCCATGCAAGTCGGACTGGCCGCTGTTCTGGCGCTGGATCTGCGTCATGCTCATCGATGCTGTGACGGAGCGCGAGGATGGCGTCAATCGGATTTCGGCGAGCGTGCGCCGGGCTTTGCTGATCTGGGCGCGCAGTCCAAGCACAATCAGCAATGTGCCGAGGCCTGCGCCAGCCAGCACCGCCCAACGCAGCGGCATCGCCAGGTTCAGCGGCGCCGCGAGGCTACCCAGGGCCGCCAGCACGATCAGCAGCAGCAACCACACCCAGATCGGTGTGCCTGGATCGTCGTGCTCGGTCTCGGGGATCTCGGAGTGGTCGGTCATGGGAATCCTGTGTCTGCGCGATCAGAGTGCCGCGGCGGCAAAATCGAAATCGAGATCCTGGCTGGCGGCCTGGACGAAGTTGCCCTGGATGTAGTCAACGCCGGTGCTCCAGAGCGCGGCCGCACACTGCGCGTCCTCAACGCGCGGTGCAACGATACTGATGCCGCGCTCGCGCACATGGGTGATGGTCTGGCGCAGTTCCGCGCGCACTTTCGGTGTCTGTCCTTCCGGTCCGGTGAAGCGTGCCGCAATCTTGACGAACTCCGTGGGTACATGGGTCAGCAGCTGCAGATTGGCCATGGTCGGCTCGAACTGGGTCAGACAGAGCTTTACCCCTACCGCCTGCATCTGCTCGGCAAAGCCTGCGGTCTGGCGAACCCGCGCAACCGCCTCGGAAGTCTCAAGCTGAAGGACCAACTGTTCGGGACTGGCGCGTCGGGTATCGAGTACCTGCCTGAGCCAGCTGCCACGCTGGAGATCGTTGACGCTACTGATCGACTGGGTGACGAACAGCCGCACATTGTGGCCGTCGCGGGCGCGATCCGAGATCACCATGGCGGCGCGTGACAGCACCCAGCGATCGATCGCGGCGGTCAATCCCGCGCGCTCGGCAATCGGGCTCAGCGCCGAGCCTGTGTAAAGTTTTCCGCCATCGCCGCGCAGGCGCAGAAGTACTTCGAATTGCTCCTCGCCACCGCCACGTAGCGAAGCAATCGGTTGGAAAAGCAACTGGAACTGATCGTGTTTGAGCGCGGCGCGGATAAGTTCCGCGACCTCGGCTTCCTCGCCTTCAGCGGTCTGAGTGACCGAAGTCTGGAACAGCGCGACCCGCTTGTCGGGCGACGCTCGCGCAGTCGCGCAGGCGCGTTCGGCGGCGTTGAGCAGGCCGGCTGGATCACCGAAGTTCTGATTGAAGGCGGCCAGGCCGATGCTGACCGCCAGGGTGACGGTACGGTCGCCCAGTTCGAACAGATGCGAAGTGAAGGTCTGCCGGATGCCCTCGGCGTAGCTCAGCATCTGCGCCTCGTCCAGATCCTGCACGAGGACGAAGAAACTGGTATCGCCGTAACGCGCGGCACTGTCCAGCGGGCGGATCTGCTGCGCGATGAAGGCGCCGGCCTGCTCCAGCAGCTGGTCGAATGCGGTCAGGCCGATGCGGTCGCGGATGGTATGAGTGCCGTCGAGCATCATGAACATCACGCCGCCGTGTTCCGGCGGGCCCTGCTCCTGCGCCAGCAGCTCACTGATGCGTTCGAGCACAAAGCTTCGGTCCATCAGGCCGGTGACCGAATCGCGCGGGTTGAGCGTCTGGGTACGCCGGGCGGTCGCGCGGGCGCGGCGCACACGGTTGGTTACCGCCGAGATCAGATGCTTGGGCCGGATCGGTTTCTCCAAATAGTCGTCGCCGCCTGCACTCAGCGCATCGAAGCGCTTTTCCTCGTCGTGCTCGCCCGACAGGAACACGATCGGAATATTGACGAAGGCCTCGCGCTCGCGGATCAAGGTGGTCAGTTCCATGCCGTCACAGTCGGGCATGTAGAGATCCATCAGGATAAGTTCCGGATCAAAGTTGTCGAGTTCCTCAAGTGCAGCGATCGGATCATTGACGGCGCGCGTTTCCATGCCCGCCTTGCGCAGAATCGATTCGGCGAACAGGGCCTGGGAACGGTCGTCCTCGATGATCAGCACCCGGAACGGCGTGGTCGATCCGGCATCCAGCAACTCCATGATCCGCGCCAGAACCTCGGAGTGGGGTTGCGGCAGAACGATGAAGGCATCCGCGCCAGCGCGCATCGCGCGCAGCCGTAGCGCGACATCGGCGGACTCGGCAAAACTGATCAAGGACACTTTCTGCGAGCTTCGGCTGCGCACCACGCGCAGCACTTCGCCGATTGCTTCGAGCACACCTACGAACGGCGCATCGATGATTACCATCGCGGGGGCGTAGGCGCCGAGCATTTCCTTGAGTTCTTCGATTGATTCCAGTGGGTCTACCGGGTAGCCGCTGGTTTCCAGCCGCTGCTGGATCTCGATCGCCAGTTCGTTGCCATCACTCAGGTGCAGGACGCGTTTTTCCTGCGCGTGCTGGGGTGGCGCCGCCGCCGTTCGCGTATTCGCTGCCGGCTGTTCGATCGCAGCGGGTGCTGCGGCTTCTGGCCGCTGTGCCGGGATATCGACGGGATTGCTCAGCACCGCGCCAGCCGGTGCCGGGCTATTGCTCCAGCGTTGCCAGTACTGTGGTGGCGGACGCACCGAAGTCGGGTAGGGCGAACGCGATCCCGACTGGCCCTCGCGCAGCAGGGCATCGCCGACCGGAGCGCGCACACTGGGCGTACTTTGTCGTGCGATGATTTTGCCCAATCCGTCGAGCAGCTTGGTAAAGACGTGGGTCTGTTCGGCATCGGGCAGTCGGATATTCTCGATCGGACCCGAAAGCAGGCGTTCGATCCCGAACAGCAATTCACCGGATTCGAGGATTCCATAACGGCCGCAGGCCCCTGCCAGCGTCTGGACTTCCTGGTAAAGCAGGGTGAGGGCATTGATGTCCCAGCCGCCGACACAGAGCCGCCGGCCGCGCCTTTGCAGCGTCTCCAGTCGCTTGGGCAGAAACTTGAGGAATGCCTGCCTCAGTTCGGCACTTTGTTGGGCTTCATCCTGGTTGGGCATGGTCCGGTTGGCTGGGCTGCATGGGTTGGCCGCCATCACGCGGGAATATAGCAATCAAACGGTGGTTTTCGGGTTTTGGCGTCGTCAAAGGGTGCTGCGATGATCAAAACGGTTTGACCACGACCAGGATGACGATGCCGACCAGCAGCACGGCGGGAACCTCGTTGAAGAGGCGGAACCAGCGCGCGGTACGGCGATTGCGGCCTTCGCGGAACGCATTGGCCAGACGGCTGCAGGCGTGGTGATAGCCGATCAGCAAGGCGACCAGGACCAGCTTGGCGTGCAGCCAGCCGTGCTTGAAGCCCCAGTAGTGGAGCAGGGCGATCCCGAATACCAGAGCGAGTGCGGCCCCGATCCCGGTGATCGTCAGCAGTCGCGATTCCATCGTGACGAAACGCTGGTAGGCGACATCGTCGTTGACATCGACGTGATAGACAAACAGCCGTGGCAAATAGAACAGGCCAGCGAACCAGGTTACGACGAAGATGATGTGCAAGGCTTTGAGCCAGAGCATTCAGGCGACTCCCGGTTGACGACGATTCTTGAAACGGCGGAACAGGCGCAGCAGCAGGACCAGCACCCCAACCGCAAGCAGACTGGCCACCGCCAACAGGGCCACTGCCCAGAACGGATGCACGATCACCAGCCAGAGCGCGACCAGGACCAGACTTTCCTCGGCGAGCGAAGCGCTCCAATTGGAGACCGGTTCGGGCGAGCCGTTGATCAGCGCGCGCGTGCTGCTCTTGAGGGCGTGGCTGCCGAGCGCGACACCACCACCGAGCAGGAGGCCGGCGATACTGGTTCCGCCATCATCCATGGGCAGCGCGCTGGCGCCGAGAAACGCGCCAGCAGGCACGCGCACCAGGGTGTGGATCAGGTCCCAGATCGAATCCACGCCCGGAATCTTGTCGGTGCCGAACTCCACCAGCGCCAGGACACCGCTGACGCCGAGCACCCAGGGTGATTGCACGACCTGAAGATGTTCGGGAAGCTGCAACCAGCCCATCAGTCCAGCGATACCGATCCCGAATACGGTCAGATAGACGCGCACGCCCGCCAGCCAGGCAAGGGTGATGCCGATCGCAAAGGCCAGCGCGGGTGAGTAGTTTTCCATCGTGTTCAGCAGTATAGCGTCGCCTTGTCATTCTGATCCGAGCTGAGCCGTGGATTGCCATTGATTTACAAGCCTGTGCGTTTCGGTGCTGACGCGCGGCCTCCAGCTGGCTACACTCCTCAACCGCCCAACGATGCAGATGTCGCGGCGGCCACTCAAGAGAAGACCAAGCCCCGCCATGAGTGCCGTTCCCTCGCTCCGTGTAGATCCGCTGCTCAGCGGTGATGCCACCGTGCCTGCATTGGCCGACTGCGTTGCGCGCTCGCTGCGCAGCTACCTGCGCAATGCCGGCGAACAGACTGCCTGCGATCTCTACCGCCTGGTGATCAGCGAAGTGGAAGCGCCCCTGCTGCGCGAAGTGCTGCGTCACACCGAGGGCAATCTCAGCCGCGCTGCCGAGTTGCTCGGCATCAGCCGCGCGACGCTTCGCAAGAAGCTCGCCGAGTACGGTTTCGAATAAGGGCACGACTCGGGCACTACGCTTGTCAGCGCCGCAGGCATTCACGGTGCGGCAACGACGCCGTTACAATCGCCGCATTCCCCTGCAGGATGATTCCCATGACCGCGTCCCCACCCGTGGCCGTGCGCCGCGCCTTGCTGTCGGTCTCCGACAAGACAGGATTGACCGAACTCGCGCAGGGACTGGCCGCGCTGGGTGTGGAACTGATCTCCACCGGGGGCAGCGCGCGTCATCTGCGCGAAGCTGGACTGGAGGTGCGCGATGTCAGCGAGCTGACCGGTTTTCCCGAGATCATGGATGGCCGGGTGAAGACCCTGCATCCGCGCGTACACGGTGGTCTGCTCGGAAGATTGCCGCTGGATGCCGAGGTCATGGCGGCCCAAGGTATCGAGCCAATCGATCTGCTGGTGGTCAATCTGTATCCCTTCGCGGCCACCGTTGCGCGTGCCGATGTGTCGATGGTCGATGCTATCGAGAATATCGACATCGGCGGTCCGGCCATGTTGCGCGCTGCGGCCAAGAATCACGATCGAGTGACCGTACTGGTCGACCCAGCTGACTATCAAGCGTTGTTGGGATCGCTGCAATCCGGCGGCACCGTGTTGTCGCAGCGCCGCGCCCTGGCGGCCAAGACCTACGCACATACGGCGCGCTACGACGGCATGATCACAGAGTGGTTGGGCGCGCGTGTCGATGCAGACACGGTCGAGCCCTGGCCGCGCAGCCTGCATCCGGTATACCAGCGGGCGAGCATGCTGCGTTACGGCGAGAACCCGCATCAAACGGCGGCGCTGTATGTCGAGAACGACGCCGGCAAGGGCATCGTCGCGACCGCGCGCTTTCGGCAAGGCAAAGAGCTGTCCTACAACAACCTGGCCGACGCCGATGCCGCGCTCGAATGCGTCAAGCTGTTTGACGATGCGCCTGCTTGCGTGATCGTCAAGCACGCCAATCCCTGTGGTGCAGCGGTTGGTGCAAGCGCGCTCGACGCCTATCAGCGTGCCTATGCCAGCGATCCGGTGTCGGCCTTCGGCGGCATCATCGCATTCAATCGCGAACTCGACGCCGGTACTGCCCGGGCGATTCTGGGTCAGCAGTTTGTCGAGGTTGTGATCGCACCATCGGTGGCTGTTGACGCGCTCGGCGTTTTCGCCGCCAAGCCCAATGTCCGTGTACTGAGCTGCGGCGACTGGACTGCGCCCAGGCCCGCCAGCCGCGATATCAAGCGCATCGCCGGCGGCTTGCTGGTGCAAGACCTCGATATCGATACCGTTACCGCGGCCAGCCTGCGCCAGGTCAGCGCACGCGCGCCCAGCGCGGCCGAAATCGCTGACCTGTTGTTTGCCTGGCGACTGGCCATGATGGTCAAGTCCAATGCGATCGTCTATGCGAAAGACCGAAGCAGTATTGGCATCGGCGCCGGCCAGATGAGCCGGGTGATCAGCGCACGCATCGCGGCGATGAAGGCGGAGGAAGCCGGTCTGCAGGTTCCCGGCTCGGTGATGGCCTCGGATGCCTTTTTCCCGTTTCGCGATGGCATCGATGCGGCAGCCGCTGCCGGCATCACAGCGGTGATCCAGCCCGGCGGCTCGATGCGCGACCCCGAGGTCATTGCTGCGGCAGATGAACATGGCATGGCGATGGTGTTCACTGGCATGCGCCACTTCCGGCACTGAGCAAGGAGGCCGATGATGAAAGTCCTGGTAATCGGAGCGGGAGGACGGGAGCACGCCCTGGCCTGGAAGCTGGCGCAGAGTGCACGGGTGAGCGAGGTCATCGTGGCGCCAGGTAATGCCGGCACTGCGACTGAAGCGCGCGTGCGCAATGTGGATGTCGCGGTGTCCGATCTCGATGGGCTGCTGGCACTTGCCCAGCGCGAACAGATTGCGCTGACCATCGTCGGGCCTGAGGTGCCCTTGGTCGCCGGTGTTGTCGATCGCTTCGAAGCTGCCGGGCTGCGCATCTTTGGGCCGCGTCAGGCGGCCGCGCAGCTGGAGGGATCCAAAGCCTTCGCCAAGGATTTTCTGGCGCGGCACAAAATTCCGACCGCAGCCTACGCGGTGTTCACCGAACTCGCACCAGCATTGCAGTACGTGCGCGCGAAAGGCGCGCCCATTGTGATCAAGGCCGATGGTTTAGCTGCTGGAAAGGGCGTCGTCGTCGCGATGACTCTGGCCGAAGCCGAGGCCGCCTTGCGGGACATGCTCGGCGATGCGCGCCTCGGTGCTGCCGGCGCGCGCGTCGTGGTCGAGGAATTTCTCGAAGGCGAGGAAGCCAGCTATATCGTCATGTGCGATGGCCGCAATGGCCTGCCGCTCGCCACCAGCCAGGATCACAAACGTCGCGACGATGGCGATCTCGGACCCAATACCGGGGGCATGGGTGCGTATTCTCCGGCGCCGGTAGTCACCGCTGCGATTGATCGCGAGGTGATGGAGCGCGTCATTCGCCCCACCCTTGAAGGCATGGCGGCCGACGGTCATCGTTTCAGTGGATTCCTTTATGCCGGGCTGATGATTGCGCCCAATGGCGCTATTCGCGTGCTGGAATTCAACGTGCGCTTCGGCGATCCGGAGACCCAGCCGATCATGCTGCGGCTGAAGTCGGATCTGGTCGATCTGATCGAAGCCGGTATCGACGGCCGCCTCGATGGGGTCCGCGCCGAATGGGATCCACGCCCGGCGATAGGCATCGTCTTGGCTGCCAGCGGTTATCCCGTCGAACCGCGCGCCGGCGATGAGCTTCATGGATTGGACACCTCGTTGCCGGAAGGCAGCAAGATTTTCCATGCCGGCACGCGGCTCAATGATGGCCGAGTCTGTGCAAGTGGCGGGCGCGTGCTGACCGTCTGTGCGCTCGGCGATGATCTCGCCGTAGCGCGTCAGCGTGCCTATGCCGCGATCGAAGGAATCTCGCTTGCGGGTGGATTCTTTCGACGCGACATCGGCTGGCGCGCATTGCCGTCCGACGCACCGTAGGCGGCAACGCAACCTGCCTCAGTGATCGAGAAACAGATCCGGCAACAAATCGGCGCCGGGACGCATCGAATAGCCTGAAAGATCGGTCACCCCGGCTTCGGCGAGCACTTCGTCGTCAATCAGAAAGCGCCCGCTGCAACTGCGGCTCGGTCGGCTGAGCACCGCATGCGCGGCATCGGCCATGATCTCCGGCTTGCGGCAACGCTCGGCGTCGACACCCGGAATCATCTTGATCGCAGCAGTCGCGATCACGGTGCGCGGCCACAGGGTATTGATCGCGATTCCATCAGCGGCAAATTCGCGCGCCATGCCGAGCGCGCACAGGCTCATGCCGTACTTTGCAATCGTGTAGGCGGTATGCGGTGCAAACCAGTCGGGATTGAGGTTTGGCGGCGGCGCCAGTGTAAGAATGTGTGGATTTTCCGCCTGCTTCAGGTACGGCAGGCACTTCTGCGAGCACATGAAGGTGCCGCGCACATTGACGCCGAACATCAAGTCGAAGCGCTTCATCGGCGTGTTCTCGGTGCCGTGCAGCCAGATTGCGCTGGCATTGTTGACCAGGATATCGATGCCGCCGAAGCGCGCCACCGCAGCGGCAACCGCGGCTTCGACATCGGCTTCCTCGCGGATATCGCAGCGCAGGGCCAGGGCCTGCCCGCCCGCGGCCTCGACTTCGCGCGCGGCACTGTGGATGGTTCCCGGCAGCTTGGGATTGGCAACGTCGCTCTTTGCGGCGATCACCACATTGGCGCCGTCGCGCGCGGCGCGCAGCGCGATCGCGAGGCCGATGCCGCGCGAGGCACCGGTGATGAACAGGGTCTTGCCGTGCAGGGGTGCATTCATGGATTGGGTTCCGGTTGCCTTACTCGATGCTCAAATGGGCCAGCTCTGCCCCAGCCTTGTCCCAGTCGCGACCATCGAAAGCGCTGATCTCGATGCTTCGTTGCGGATCCTCATCCAGACAACGCACATTGATATCGATGCCATCGGGATTGGAGCGTGGCACGTAGTAGGACTTGATGCCGCAGTGGCCGCAAAAATAGTGGCGGGCCACGCCGGTACCAAACTGGTAGCAGACATTATCCGATGCGCCCGACAGCAATCGAAACTTGGAGCGCGGCACGATCCAGTGCAGGAAACCGGTCTTGCAGCAGATCGAACAATTGCAGTCGAGCACGGCAAGATGCGCCGGGCCCTCGGCCTCGAAACGGACACGACCGCAATGGCAGCCGCCGCGATGGATCAGGGTATCGTTCATGCGAATGGCCTGTGGCAGATAAAGCGGAACCAAGATCGTATAGGGGTGGACGGAGTGAGCATCGTTTCGGAGCGTTGCCTGTAGCCAAAGCTACAGGCTGAGTGAGAAGCGTGCCCAATACGTTCAGACCGAGCGAGCTGCTTTCGATTTGTCTGGCGCAGGCCACTCGGTCCTCGTTACGCTGGTCGAAACCTGTTGGAGTCACCGCTTGAATCCTACCGTCTGGTACACCATCGCCGCGATACTGACCGTGGTTGGACTGCTCGGCACCATGCTGCCGCTGTTGCCCGGCGTGCCCCTGGTCTTCATCGGACTGGCGCTGGCGGCCTGGGTGGATGGATTCCAGCAGGTGAGTGGCTGGACTGTAGCGCTGCTCGGTTTCCTCACTGCCACCGCGATGCTGATCGACTTTGCTGCCAGCGCATTCGGAACCCGCATCGCCGGCGCCAGTCGTTGGGCATTCTTCGGCGCTGCCCTGGGCGCCATCGTCGGGATCTTCTTTGGGCCTATCGGCTTGTTTGTTGGGCCCTTCGTTGGCGCGGTGGCGCTCGAAGTGTGGGCGACGCAGAATATCGAGCGCTCGCTCAAGGCCGGCGTCGGTGCCAGCATTGGTATTCTGCTCGGTGCCATCGCCAAGATCGCGCTGTCGTTCACCATGATTGGCGTGTTTGCCTTGGCCTGGTGGTGGGATTAGCAGCGCGTCCTGATGGTCGTCCAGGCCAGCGCGCGGACGCGCATATTCACAGTGCCGCGGCCAGTCTTCCACCCAGCCACGGCAGCAACTGCTCTACCGGCATCGGCGCGGCAAGTGCATCGCCCATGCCGTACAGGCAGCCCAGTTCGGCGAGCAGATCGCGGTGCAATTCCTCATCAACGCCAGCAGCGATCACCCGCGCACCGAGGCCCTCACCCAAGGCGATGACACCGCGGACCAGGGCCGAAGCGCGCGACGAAGGTGATAACGAACGCACTAGCTGGCTGGACAGCACCAGGGTATCGAACAGATTTTCGTGCAGCGAGGCGAGTGAGGAGGCACGCCCACCGAATTCGGCGAGGGCCAGGCGCACACCAATGCCACGAAGCCGGCGCAGCGCGGCGAGGGCGAGGTCCGGCGAATCGGCGAGGCTGTTCTCGGTTATCGACAGATGCAGATTGACTGCGGCGAGGCCAAGGCGCTGGAGCAATTGCTGCACACGGTCGAGCAGTCCGGGATGGCGTAGATGCTGACCGGATATCGCGATCAGCAACGACAGATGGCCCGAGCCACTCTGATAGCGGATGACATTGGCAAACTCGCGCTGGGCGTGATCGAGTATCCATTCGCCGAGTTGCATGCCGATTTCATGTTGGCGTACCGCGTCGCGCAGGCGCTCCATCGGAAACGGCGCCGATGCGGGGTCGCGCCAGCTCACGCGCGGCCGCAGGGCAATCGGGTAACCATCGACCAGCCCCACCACCGGCTGCAGATGCAGAACAAATTTACCCTGCTCGATCGCCTCGGGGATCAGGGCCTGCAAGCTCAGCCGTTCCATCACCTGGCTGTGCTGCTCGGGCGCGAACAGGCGATAGCCACCGCCACCGTCGGCACGGGCCGTATTCAGCGCGGTATCGGCATTGCGCAGCAATTCGGCCGCCGAGACGGTGTCGGCACGCGCCACGGCAAAGCCCAGACTGGAGGAGACGCGCAGAGTGTTTTGGCCAAGTACGAAGGGCGCCGCGAACGCGCTCATCAGCCGTTCCACGCGGGAGGCAAACTGGCCGGCATCACCCTGTGCTTCGAGGAGGACCGCGAAGCCGGTGTCATTCAGTCGCGCCAGCGTATCGGAGTCGCGTTTCTGCCGCTTCAGCCGATCGCTGCACATCACCAGCAGCTGGTCGCCACTTTCATGGCCCAGACTGTCATTGATCAGACGGAACTGATCAATCTCAAGTACCGCCACGGCGACATGGTCGACGCCCTGGCCAATGCTCGACAGCCCCTTCGCGACCCGGTCAAGAAACAGTTCACGCCCTGGGAGCTGGGTCAGCGGTTCGTGCAGGGCATCGTGGCGGAGCTGGTCTTCCAGCGCCTGATGCGCGGTGACATCGCGTATGTTGAGCACGATGCCAGCAAGATCGGGGTCTGCGCGTTGATCGGTGACTGTGGTCTCGGCCAGTAGAACGCCCGACTGCGATTGAAAGCGCAACATCAACTTGCCCATCCGCACCGCCGAGGCGCGATCGAGCTGCACCAGTTTCAATGACAGTGCGTCTGCGTCATCGGGCACGAGCAGGCTGCGGATCGAAGCGCCGACCAGGCTGACCCCGGCCCCTGCAAGCATGCGCTGTGCCGGTGGGCTCGCATAGAGAATCTGTTGATCGGAAGCCAGTACCAGAATGCCGTCGGCGGCGTTCTCGATCAGTTTGGACAGACGTGATTCGCCCGCGATGCGGGCGCGATCGCGTAGCAGCAGGGCGTTCTCTCGACTGGCTATCGCCTGCCGCAGGACCACGGCGACCGTCATCACGCTGGCCCATACCAGCAATCGGCGTAGTGACACAAATTGATCGTTCACTGCCATCCATGCGACCAGACCGTAGCCGGCGATCAGCGCAACATAGGGCAGCGCACCGAGCGAGGCATTGGGCAGCGCACGCGCGCGCACCGGCGCGCCTCGTCTCAGGGTGGACTCGGCTGCGGCCAGAAACATCAGTGACTGGCCGAACCAGAAGCCACGGGCGAGTAGATCGCTCCATGGCGCCTGCACGGGATCGAACAGCACCCAGATCAGATCGCCGGCCAAGCTGGCGACCAGGGCCAGACCTAGATACAGATAGCTGCGGCGGGCCTCACCTTCGGGGAGTCGCAGCAGAACGGTGGCCAGTCCGACCAGGGTGAGCAGATCGCCCATCGGATAGGCGATATCGATAAGGCCGGCGATGCCATGCTGGCTGCTCGATTCGGCCATCATCGGGGCGAGCCCGAATTGCCAGATGAACATGCCGCCGCCGACGACCACGATCGTCGCGTCAAGCAGGAATTTGGCGAAGTCGCTGCGCGAGGAAAATGCCCGCGGCAGCAGCAGGAGTCCGCCGAGCAGGAGCGGGAAGTAGCTCAGATAGAACGCATCCCAGGCGCCGAGCCCGGGCCGCGCAAACACGCGCAGATATTCGGCGGCCCACAATCCTTCGCCGATCGCGATCGAGGCCATGGCAAAACTGATCAGTACCAGCGACCAGCGCGTGCGCCCGACTGAGGCGGTGGAGCGTCGCAGCGCCAATACCACGGCAAGCACCAGCAGCGGAATCCGGCCGAGCGAGGACAGCAGGGGTTCGAGTCGATGGCCGTGCATGGGGCCGACAACCAGCAGCAACCAGATCAGGCCGATGCCCACACCGAGCTGGGACCACGGGAACAATCGCCACATTGCTGCCTGGCGTGTCCCGTCGGTTCCCGGTGGGCCCATCCCCTGCATCCTGTTGCGTCCCCTCACTTTGCGCCGGTCAACTGCCCAGGCGCACGGTTACCCGTGGGCAACCGAGGCCAATGTCCTGTTCAGCCCGTCGCCCCGACCAGTTTGCCGATCAGGGCCCCAATCTCATCCTTGGTCCCGCTGATCGGGATATGGCTGTCGCGGGTCAGACTGGTTCCCAGCATGACTGCCCACTCGATGCCGTCATTGCCTTCCTCATCCATCTTCGGATAGGACTCCGGTCGGCTGATGAAGAGAATGCGGTTGGCGTCAATCACATTGCCATTTGGAAGCTTTACCCAACGTTGTTGCATGTTGTTCTCCGTGCTCTACGCTGCAATCTTACGCGGCCTTTGGCCCCTACGTCATCCTGGCGTGCGGCGTGACGTCGTCGTGCGATTTCGCCCGCGACCTGGTCCGGTTGGCCGGAACGCGCTCGCCACCGGCTCGGCCGCGCCCGCCGGCAATGCGCGCCATTGGCCGTCCATGACTTCCAACAGGGAGCCGGTGCTGACCACGCTACCGGCAGTAACCAATTGCAGCATCGCGCGTCCGGCCAGCCGTCCGGAGGGATCGCGCACCAGGTCCGAAATCAGCAGACTGCAGTCGGCCAGTGTGCGCTCCGGCGTTACCGCCAGGGCCAGTTGCAGGCGACGATCCATATCGCGACAGAGCAGGGCATCGGGCAGCTTTCCGACAATCACGCTCAGCCATTGCCGCCAGCTCGCGTCATCGGCCAGCGTGCTCGGATCGGGCTCGATCAACGCAACGATCATCGAGCGACCGCCGCGTGCGACAGCGCGCAGTTCGGCGGAAAGCTGGCGTCGCATCGCCGCCGCGGTCAGGCAGCCACCCTGTTGCTCGCGCACGGCGCGACGATCGAGTTTCACCACAGCTCGGCGTAGATGCTCACGCGTGGTCGAGAGTTCTTCGCCCCGCCGTTCGGCCTGCTGCTGGCTTTGCAGAAGTCGGCGATTGAGCGCGAACAGATGGATGGCGCCGGCCACTTGATCGGCCAATGTGGTGAAGATCAATCGTTCGTGATCAGCGAATACAGCGGCATTGTCAGCTTCGAGATTCAACACACCGAAGACCCGCCCGCGCGCGCGGATCGGCACCGCCATTTCAGCGATGACGGCGGGATTGACCACGGCGTAATCCGGCTCGCTGCGCACATCCGGCACAAAAACCACTTCGCGGCTGCGAAAACAACGCCCGACGATGCCGTCGGATACCGGCCATTGCTTGCCGCGATAACTGATCTGCGGCGACGCGCCGCGGTGCGCCATCACTTCCAGGTGATCGCGCAGATCACTTTCCAGCAGGACCGTCGCTTCAAGTGCATTGAAACGCTTGCCGAGAAACTCCAGAACATGGGCGAGCAGTGCATCGAGATCGGCGGCTTCGAGCGCACCGCGCGAAAATTCCGCTACCACGCGCAGCAATTCGCTCTGCCGGCGCAATTCCTCGACCCGACGCGCCGCAGCGATCGCGCCGGCGATATGGCCGGCGACAACTTCGACCAGGGCGAAATCCTCGTCGAAGTCGTGCTTGCGCAGGCTTTCCACATTCAGTACGGCGAGCAACTCGCCACGATGGATGACCGGCACGCAAAGCTCGGACTGACCGCCAGGCAGGGTATGCACAAAGTTGCCATGGCGCGAGGCGTCGCCAACCAGCACGGCCTTGCCGGTGGCGGCGACTTCACCGACCACACCGCTGCCAAGTGGCCGCGAGTAGCCCGGTTCAATCTCGGTAGGCAGACGCGTGTGCACCGCCTCGCAGACAAACCGATCGCGGGCGCGATCGATCGACACCAGTGCCACGAAATCCCAGCGGAAGTGTCGGCCGATCGCCTCGGTGATGCGTGCCATCATCGCCCGCGTATTGAGGTCTTCGGTGCTGATCTGCATCAGTTCCGAAAGAATCGGAAGGGGAAGCACGGCCGTGCTGGCTCGGGACGTGGGCGTGGGCATTGGCCGAGTGTAGTGTCTGCCGTCGCCGAGGACACGCTGCAGAGCTTGACGGCAATGCAGAGTGGCTCGATGCGCCAGCGCGACGTCCAGCACAGGTCGGGCGGTGGCCTGGCAGCCCGGCAAGCCTGCGTCTTTGGTACACGGACCGGCACCGCCCTCGCCGTGCCCAATCCCGTCAGAGGATCCCTCGCCCCGAATCGGTCGCGACCCGCCATGCCTGTCTATAATGTTGGCCTTCCCGACGAACGTGAGTGCCCCATGGCGACCCCCATCGAAGTCAAAGTGCCTGACATCGGCAATTATCAGGACATCCCGGTAATTGAGCTCCTGGTCAAGCCGGGTGACACGGTGAAAAAAGATCAGGGACTGGTCTCGCTGGAATCCGACAAGGCCACGATGGAAGTTCCGGCGCCAGTGGCCGGGATCATCCGCAGCCTGCTGGTGAAACTTGGCGATACGCTGTCCGAGGGTTCTCTGGTGGCGACGCTCGAGCCCGCCGAAGCCGCTGCCGCAGCGCCATCAGCGCCAGCAAAGGCTGCGCCAGCGCCGAGCCCAGCGCCAGCCGTTGTGCCGTCTGCGGCCGCAGCGCCGGAAGTCGCGGCGCCGCGGCCCGATGCCGAAGCTTTCGTTGCCAAACCACCGGTCTCCGGGAGCCCGCTGGCGGCCGAAGTTCCGCTGCACGCCAGTCCGGCGGTACGTCTGTTCGCACGCGAACTCGGGGTTGATCTGACCCGCATCAGCGAGGGCACGGGCCGCAAGAACCGGCTGACCAAGGAAGACGTGCAGAATTTCGTCAAGCGTTCGCTCGCCGCGGGTCCGGCATCGAATGCGGCGGGCGCTTCGGGTGATGGCGGGCTGCGTCTGCTGCCCTGGCCCAAGGTCGACTTCAGCAAGTTCGGCGCGACCGAGAGCCGCGCGCTGTCGCGCATCAAGAAGATTTCCGGTGCCAATCTGGCGCGCAACTGGGCGATGATTCCGCATGTCACCCAGAACGACGAGGCCGATATCACCGAGATGGAGGGCTTCCGCAAGAAGCTCGGTGAAGAGAACAAGGACCTCAAGATCACGCCCCTGGTGTTCCTGATCCGCGCCTGTGTGGCCGCCCTGAAGAAATTCCCGAGCTTCAATGCCTCGCTCGATGCCAGCGGCGAAAACCTGATCCTGAAGAAATACTTCCACATTGGAATCGCCGTGGATACGCCCGATGGCCTGGTCGTACCGGTGATCCGCGATTGTGATCAGAAAGGCCTGGTCGATCTCGCCCGTGAACTCGGCGAAATTTCGCTGAAGGCACGCGACAAGAAGCTTGGTCCGACGGATATGCAAGGCGGCTGCTTCTCGATCAGCTCGCTTGGCGGCATCGGCGGTACCGGATTTACGCCGATCATCAACGCGCCGGAGGTTGCAATCCTCGGCGTGTCCAAATCGGCGATGAAGCCATTCTGGAACGGCAAGGAATTCGCTCCGCGGCTTATGTTGCCGCTGTCGTTGAGCTACGACCACCGTGTGGTCGATGGTGCCGAGGCCGCGCGATTTGCCGCCTATCTGGCGCAGATGCTCGGCGACATCCGCCGCCTGCTGTTGTGATGAACGCACCGTGCAGCCGCAACCGGCTGCGCGGCTTTCTGATCGAAACTGCGCGGCTGTGCTGTTCCTTGCCTGCTGATCGATCCACTGTGCTGCACGATTCTGGAGATGGCGATGGCCAAGACGATTGAAGTAAAGGTTCCGGATCTCGGTGGATCCAGTGATATCCCGGTAATCGAATTGCTGGTCAAGGCTGGCGATACGGTGAAAAAGGATCAGGGCCTGGTCTCGCTGGAATCGGACAAGGCCACAATGGAAGTGCCGAGTACGCACGCGGGCACCATCAAGGAGCTCAAGGTCAAGCTCGGCGACAAACTCTCCGAAGGCATGCTGGTTGCCGTGCTTGAGCTGCCTGCCGACGACGCGCCCGCAAAACCTGCGTCGGCTACGTCGACCGCGCCGGTTAGCGCAGCGCCGTCCGCTCCGGCCGCCGCAGCAGCGCCGAAGCCTGCGGCCGCGATTGCGGCTCCAGCACCCGCAGTGTCAGCGGCAGCTGCGAGCGGTAGCACGGCGGATTTCGTCTGTCAGGTCGCCGTGCTCGGATCGGGGCCTGGCGGCTACACGGCCGCGTTTCGCGCCGCCGATCTCGACCAGAGCGTCGTGCTGATCGAACGCTATGCCGAACTCGGCGGCGTCTGCCTCAACGTCGGCTGTATTCCGTCCAAGGCCCTGCTGCATGCGGCCAGAGTCATCGACGAGGCCGCCCATGCGGCAGATTTCGGCGTCCGTTTTGCCGAGCCAACGATCGATCTCGACAAGCTGCGCGGCTACAAGGACAAAGTGGTCAAACAGCTGACCTCGGGTCTGGCCGGTATGTCCAAGCAGCGCAAGGTCACCCGTGTCACCGGCACCGGCAAGTTTGTCTCCGCCAACGAGATCGAGGTTGAGACCAGCGAGGGCAACAAGCTGGTGCGCTTCGAAAAGGCGATCATCGCGGCCGGCTCACAGCCGGTGAAACTGCCGGGACTGCCCTGGGGCGATGCCCGTCTGATGGATTCGACCGATGCCCTAATGCTCGAAGAAATCCCGGGCAGTTTGCTGGTGATCGGCGGCGGCATTATTGGTCTGGAGATGGCCTGCGTTTTCCAGGCGCTGGGATCCAAGGTCACCGTTGTCGAGTTGTTCGATCAACTGATGCCGGGTGCCGATGCTGATCTGGTCAAACCTCTGCAGACGCGCCTGTCCAAGCGCTATCAGGCCATCCTGCTGAAGACGAAAGTCGTCAAGCTCGAAGCCGAAGCGGGCGGGCTGCGCGCGCATTTCGAGGGCGAAGGCAAAGTGCCGGAGCCGCAACTTTATGATCGCGTACTCTGCGCGGTCGGCCGCACACCCAACGGGCGCAAAATCAATGCCGAGGCCGCCGGCGTCGCGGTGTCGGAGCGCGGCTTCATCACGGTCGACAAGGAAATGCGCACCAACCAGGCGCACATCTTCGCGATCGGCGACATCGTCGGCCAGCCGATGCTGGCGCACAAGGCGACGCACGAGGCCAAGGTTGCCGCCGAAGTCGCGGCCGGACTACCCAGTACCTTTGTCGCCAGTGTGATTCCGAGCGTCGCCTACACCGACCCGGAAATCGCCTGGGTCGGCGTTACCGAGATCGAAGCCAAGGCGCGCGGCATCGCCTATGGCAAGGGCGTGTTTCCGTGGGCTGCCTCCGGCCGCGCCATCGGCATCGGCCGCACCGAGGGCTTCACCAAACTCATTTTCGATGAAGCCACTCATCGCCTGATCGGCGCTGGCATCGTCGGTGTGCACGCCGGCGACCTGATCGCCGAAGCCGCACTCGCCATCGAGATGGGCTCCGACGCCCACGACATCGGCCTGACCATCCACCCGCATCCGACGCTGAGTGAATCGGTGGGGATGGCGGCGGAGGTTTTTGAGGGGACGATTACGGATCTGTATATTCCGAAGAAGCGTTAGCCCGGCGCGCTGCACCTCTCTTGATTCTGTCCCCACGGGGATTGACCAGCTCCGCTGTTGGGAGCCATAGAGCGGGGGCTTGCCCCGCTGCTCTGCTGTTGCTGTTGCCGATGCCGATGCCGATGCCGATGCCGATGCCGATGCCGATGCCGATGCCGTTGCCGTTGCCGTTGCTGTTGCTGTTGCTGTTGCTGTTGCTGTTGCTGTTGTAGATCCTCCGTCACCCTGCAAGCGGTTTTTGGGTGCTTGCGGGTCTGTTTTTGTCCCAAGGCGAGTTGGTCCTGAACATGGCATGGATGCTTTG
>JAYSZM010000073.1:0-8346 GCA_043738015.1 Lysobacterales bacterium | reverse complement strand
TCAAACAGGACGGCGAGGCATCAATGACAGGTGCAGGTGGCCTCAAGCGAGTGTCACCCGATGTCCTGCGTCAGCATCGCCTGCCTTGCCCCGGTCAGGATATTCAGCAACTCATTGCCGACTACCTCGATCGAGAAACCGACTGCATCGACGGGCTGATCGCCGAGAAAGAACGCATGCTGGCACTGCTGGAAGAAAAGCGCGCCGCCCTCATCAGCCGCGTCGTCACCCGTGGCCTCGACCCCAACGCCCCGCTCCACCCCTCCGGCCAGGAATGGCTGGGTGAGATTCCCGCGCATTGGCGCCTGGAGCGTGCCAAGAACCTCTTCGCAGTGCGCGATGAACGTTCGGACGACGGATCGGAAGAACTGCTGACCGTGTCTCACATCACCGGCGTCACATCACGCTCTGAGAAAGACGTGAATATGTTCGAGGCCGACGACAAGGCGGGCTACAAACGCTGTATGCCCGGCGACCTTGCCATCAACACTCTGTGGGCGTGGATGGGCGCGATGGGCATCAGCCCCTTGGCAGGCATCGTCAGTCCCGACTATCACGTGTACACATCGAAAGGCCGGTTGCTGCCCAAATTCGTCGATCTGTTATGCCGCTCGCGGCCCTTTGTGGCCGAAGCGAGCCGGTGGTCAAAGGGCGTCTGGTCTTCTCGCCTGCGCTTGTATCCTGAGAACTTCTTCGAAACGCGGTTGCCTGTGCCGCCACACGACGAACAACTCGATATTGTCCGCGCAGTCGAGACGGACCAACGCAAGGCGAATGCTCTGCGCGACAGCTTGCGAGTGTCGATTGCGCTCGCGAAGGAACGCCGGGCCTCCTTGATCACTGCCGCCGTCACCGGCCAGATCCCGCTGGAGGAGATGACCGGATGAAACTGGAAAGCCTCTCTCTCGCGCACTGTGGGGGCTTCGAGCAGCTCGATATTGCCTTCGAGCCGGATGTGACGTTGATTGCCGGCGTCAACGGCGTGGGCAAGTCCACCGTGCTGCACGCGTTAGCGGTGCTGCTGTCGCGAGCGTTACCAGAGTTCACGCCCTCGCGCTCGGCGCCGCTGTACTTCAACGATGACGACATCCACGGCGACAAGGTCTCTCTGGAGGTGTCCGCCCGCGTCCAGATCGATGGCCAGACCATCAATGTCGGGGTGCAACGCTTGCGCGCGGCAGACGAGAAGGGTGACGGCTTCCTGCTGCTACGTCAGGCGGAGGCGGCCACCAGCACCACCGATTTCGCCGAGGCGCTGAGTACCCGCACGCTGACCGGCGAACTGGAAGCGGGAATGAAGGAAACCCGCACCGCGCTGGCTGCCCTGAAGAGCGCGGCCCATCCGCCGCTAGCGGTGTATTTCTCGCCCAAGCGCCAGTTGCCCGGCCAGCCGCGCAGCCTGCCTGAATCCAAGCCATTCGATCCATCCATCGCCTACGGCCGCGCCCTGCACGATCGCGAAGTGGAACTCCGCGAGTTCATGCACTGGTTCCGCACCCAGGAAAACCTGGGCGCGGCCAAGGAGCCGCGCCGACTAAAAGTACTGGACGCGCTACGCGCCGTTGTCAGCGAGCTGATGCCCGAGTTCGGCAATCTGCGGATTCAGGAAAAACCTCGCCTCGGTTTCGTGGTGGACAAACGTGGCCACCCCTTCTACCTGCACCAGCTATCCGACGGCGAGCGCGGCCTGCTGGCCCTAGTGTTCGACCTCTCCCGCCGCTTGGCCATTGCCAACCCCGATAGCGATAGCCCCATCGCCGAGGGCCTGGCACTTGTGTTGATCGACGAAATCGAGCTCCATCTGCATCCGAAATGGCAACGCGATGTCTTGCGGCGCCTAAGCAACATCTTCAAGGCCTGCCAGTTCGTGGTGACCACCCATTCGCCCCTGGTGCTGGGCGAGGTGCAGGCGCGTTGCCTGCGCTTCCTCGAATTCGTGGATGGCAAGATTCAGGTGACCGTGCCAACCGAGGCCTACGGCATGGATGCCAACCGCATCCTTGAAGAGTTCATGGGCACCCCGGTACGCAACCGAAAGGTAGAAGCCGACCTGAAAATTCTCTTTGAGCTGATAGACCAGGAGCGTTTCGACGATGCCCGTGCCGCGATTGCGACGCTCGAAAGCGTGCTGGGTGGGGACGAACCCGAGTTGACTCGCGCGAATTCGTTAATCCGCTTTTTGGAGGGTGCCGAGTAGATGCGGACCATTCAGAAGCAGCGGGAGCCGGCCAGTTTGACACGGCATCGGCGCCAGCCACATGCCGACTACGACAATTATGCCGACAAAGCGACCTTGCGGCAGTCGCTCGTGGCTGAGCAGCGCGGTCTGTGCTGCTACTGCCAGTCACGTATCCAGCCAACGTTGGACGGCATGAAGATCGAGCACTGGCAATGCCAGGCCGACCATGCTGCGCGGCAAATCGATTACAGCAACTTGCACGGCGCATGCCAGGGCGGCCACGGCCGTCCCGAGCGAGAGCAACATTGCGATACGCGAAAGGGCAACCAAGGACTGTGCTTCAGTGTGTGCGACCCAGTCCACCGAATCGAGCCGCAAATCCAATTTCTCGGAGATGGCAAAATCAGCGCGGTTAATGCCACGATCAACGCGGCCATCAATACAGTCTTGAATCTGAATCTTCCGCGCTTGGTGAGCAATCGCAAGGCGGTACTCGTAGCTTTTCAGCGGCGACTTCAGGACGGACGCCCGGTTGATCCATCACGCGAACTGCCGAATTGGGACGGTCGCAGACCCGGCGAACTGCCAGAGTTCGCGCAGGTCGTCGTGTATTGGTTGAACAAGCGAATGGCGAGGGCGTCGGTATGAAATTCGAATCCTTCAAAGCCGGCCGCTGGCATCCGCGCTTTCAGTACAAGAGTTTCGAACCGGTGCCAGTGAATCATGCCTGGACTTGGGAAGACCCGCAGATCAACGCTCTGCTTGAAGAAGCAACGCGCGCGCTGGGTGAGTTGAATGCGTTCTCGTTGATCGTGCCGGACATCGACCTGTTCATCCAGATGCACGTGGTAAAGGAGGCGCAGTCGTCGAGCAAGATTGAGGGCACCCAGACCGGCATTGACGAGGTGCTGATGCCGGAGGCGCAAATTCGGCCGGAGAAACGCGACGACTGGCGCGAAGTGCGCAATTACGTCGATGCGGTGAATACCGCGATTGCCGAACTTCAGCGACTGCCGCTGTCTAACAGGCTACTCAAACAGACCCACGCAATCCTGATGCAGGGCGTGCGCGGCGCACACAAGCTGCCTGGCGAATTCCGTACCAGCCAGAACTGGATCGGCGGATCGAGCCTGGCCGATGCTGCATTCATCCCACCCCACCACAAGGGCGTGTCGGAGCTTATGGGGGATCTGGAACAGTTCTGGCACAACGACAGCGTGGTCGTGCCGCATCTGATCCGGGTCGCGATCAGCCATTATCAGTTCGAAACCATTCACCCCTTTCTTGACGGCAACGGGCGCATTGGTCGATTGTTGATACCCCTGTATCTGGTCAGCCACGGACTGCTGGCCAAGCCCTCGCTCTATCTGTCGGACTTCTTCGAACGCAACCGCGCCAGCTATTACGACGCGCTCATGCGGGTGCGCGTCAGCAACGATTTGATCCACTGGGTGCGTTTCTTTCTCAATGGATTGGCGCAAACCGCATCCAAAGGGCGCGATGTGTTTCGGCAAGTGCTGGCGCTGCGCACCGAGGTGGAACAATCGGTGATGGGCATGGGTAAACGGACGGCGCTGGCGCGACAGGCGCTGAACGTGCTTTACCGTCAGCCAATGATTGAAGCCAGCGACCTGAAGCAGGCGCTTGAAGTAACCACACCGACCGCCAATGCGCTGATCAAGGCACTGATCGAGAAGCACATTCTGATTGAGACGACAGGGCAACAGCGGGGCCGCGTGTACGCGTTTGATCGTTACCTTGAGCTTTTCGTAAAGTAAAGTAACGGGCGTTACTTTAACTATGCTGCTTTCCAAGTAAAGGGTGCCCCGATGAAGCAAACGTCAGAAGCTGCTTTTGAAACGGCCATCGAGGCGGTCCTCTTGGCCGAAGGGTATGCGCGGATCGATGCCCAAGGCTTCGATCGCGAGCGGGCGATCTTCGCTGACGAGGCGCTGCAATTCATCCGGGCCACCCAAGGCAAGCTCTGGGGAAAACTGGAGGCATTGCACGCAGATCAGACTGGCGCGCGGGTGATTGAGTCCCTGTGCAAATGGCTGGACACTCATGGCACGCTGGCTACGTTGCGCCATGGTTTCAAGTGTTTCGGAAAGACCTTGCGGATCGCCTTCTTTCGCCCGGCGCATGGCCTGAACCCTGAGCTGGAGGCGCGCTATCAGGCCAACCGGCTGGGGCTGACCCGCCAATTGCACTTCAGCCCGAAATCGGAAAAATCGCTGGATGTAGTGCTCTCGGTCAACGGCATTCCGGTGGTGACACTGGAACTCAAGAACCCTTTGAGCGGCCAGACAGCGGCGAATGCCATCCACCAATACCGCCACGACCGCGATCCGCGTGAACCGATCTTTGTTTTTACCAAGCGCTCACTGGTGCACTTCGCGGTTGACACCGAAGAGGCGCACATGGCCACACGCCTGGCCGGTTCGCCCACCTACTTTCTGCCATTCAACTGCGGCATGAACGGTGGCGCTGGTAACCCGCCCGACCGTGAAGGGCGCAACTATAAGACGGCCTACCTTTGGGAAGAGGTCCTACACCGTGACAGCCTGCTCGACCTGCTCGCCCGCTTTCTGCATCTGGACGTGGAGGAAAAGACAACGGACGACGGCAAGAAGATTCGTAAGGAAAGCCTAATCTTTCCCCGGTATCACCAGTTGCAGGCCGTGCGCCGGATAGTGGCGGCATCCGCAAGCGAAGGGGTGGGACACAACTACCTGGTTGAGCACTCAGCTGGCAGTGGCAAGAGCAACACTATTGCTTGGCTTGCACATCGGCTGTCCAGTTTGCACAACGAGCGTGACGAGCGACTTTTTGACAGCGTCGTCGTGATCACCGACCGCGTGGTGCTGGATCGCCAGTTGCAGAACACCATCTACCAATTTGATCACCGCCAGGGAGTGGTGCAAAAGATCGACGAGGATTCGCGCCAGCTCGCCGAGGCGCTTGAAACCGGCGTGCCAATCATCATCACCACCTTGCAGAAATTTCCGTTCGTATCTGGCCAATTGGTCAAATTGAGCGAAGAGCGCGGAGAAGGCGGAAAGAGTCATCTGCCAACCCGCAAGTACGCCGTGATCATCGACGAAGCGCATAGTTCGCAGTCCGGCGAGACGGCGACAGAGCTCAAGGGCGTGTTGGGCGGTGCAGAATTGCGCCGCAAGGCACAGGAGATGGCGGAAGAAGAAGGCGAAGTCGAGTTGGAACGACTGTTCCGCTCCATGGCCAAGCGTGGCCAGCAACCGAACATGAGCTTCTTTGCCTTCACCGCGACACCCAAACATAAGACACTGGCGATCTTCGGCCGCGGTGGCGAACCATTTCACCGCTACACAATGCGCCAAGCCATCGACGAAGGCTTCATTGAAGATGTACTGAAGAGCTATGTCACCTACAAGACCTACTACAAGCTGGTCAAGAAGGCCGTTGACGACCCCAATGTCGAGCGCAAGAAGGCGGCGAAGGCCCTTTCCAAGTTCATGCACTTGCACCCGTACAACATCGGCCAAAAGACCACCTTGATGGTCGAGCACTTCCAGCACTTTACGCGCCACAAAATCGGCGGTCATGCCAAAGCCATGGTGGTCACCGGCTCGCGACTTGAAGCGGTGCGCTACAAACTGGCCTTCGATGCCTACATCCTGGAGAAGGGCTATCCCATCAAGAGTCTGGTGGCATTCTCCGGCACCGTGGAAGACGACAAGATTCCCGAGAAGAAGTACACGGAAGTGGAAATGAACAGCGGGGTCAAGGAAAAGGAATTGCCCGATACGTTTGCAAAGCCTGAATTTCGAGTGCTGCTGGTGGCTGAGAAGTACCAGACAGGGTTCGACCAACCCCTGCTACACACCATGTATGTGGATAAGCGGCTCGCTGGCATCCAAGCGGTACAGACGTTGTCACGGCTCAACCGTACCCACCCACTAAAAGACGACACATTTGTCCTAGACTTTGTCAACGACCCGGCCGAGATTCAAGAAGCTTTCCGCCAGTACTACGAAGGCTCGGTGATGGGCGAACAGGTCGATCCCGAAAAGCTCTACGAGGTCAAAGCGGATCTCGACGCATCAGGTATTTATCTTCAAACCGAAGTGACGGAATTCGCGCGCGTGTTCTTCGCACCGAAACGCCGACAGAGTCCCGGTGATCACAAGGCAATGAATGCGATACTCGATCAGGCTGTCGCTCGCTTCAGTCTGCTTCAGAAGACCGAGGAAGACGAAGCCGAACTATGGCGCGGCAAGCTGCAGGCATTCCGGAATCTGTACAGCTTCCTGAGCCAGGTGATCCCCTACCAGGACAGCGATCTAGAGAAGCTCTTCACCTATCTGCGTCACTTGGCACTGAAGCTACCCAAGCGCAAGAGCGGCCCTGGCTATCAGTTCGACGAGGAAGTTGAACTCGACTACTACCGCCTTCAAAAGATCAGCGAAGGCTCGATCAGCCTTAACGAAAGCTACGCCAAACCACTGGACGGACCTCGCGAAGTCGGCTCGGGCATGGTGCGCGAAGAGCACGTTTCGCTATCGCGCCTGATCGATATCATCAACGAACGCTTTGGTGGCGAACTGAACGATGCCGACCAGCTCTTCTTCGACCAGATCGCCGAGGTTGCCAGCCAAAGCGACGCACTACGGAAGGCTGCCGAAGTCAACTCACTGGACAAGTTCCAGTTGGTGTTTCGGCAGGTGCTCGAATCGCTATTCATCGAGCGAATGGAACTGAACGAAGAACTGTTCACCGACTACATGGGCAAGCCAGATATGCAGGAGCTTGTATCCAAGTGGCTTGGCAGCCAAGTCTACAATCGCTTGTCCTCAAACAAATTAGAGCGCGCACAAGACCCCGGCGCAGATTGACAACGACTGGCATTAGCCTCACCGAGGCTGGTTCAACATCGCCAGCACCTCTTCGATTGTTCGACACCTGCCACCCAGATGGATGCGACGTCCCCCCAATTTTGAGTAGCACCGCGATTTGGAGTTCAATCCCCCAGATGAAGGAGATTGGACGTGAAGAAGCGATTCTCGGAAGAACAGATCATCGGCTTTCTGCGCGAAGCGGAAGCGGGCGTGGCGATCAAGGACCTGTGCCGCAAGCACGGATTCAGCGAGGCGTCGTACTACCTGTGGCGCAGCAAATTCGGTGGCATGAATGTGTCGGACGCCAAACGGCTGCGTGAACTTGAGCTCGAGACGACGCGGCTGAAGAAGCTGCTGGCCGAGTCGATCCTCGAAAACGAGGTGATGAAGGAAGCCCTGAGAAAAAAGTGGTGACCGCACCGGCGCGCAGAGCGCTGGTGCGGGAGTTGATGGGCGCGGGACTGAGCGAGCGGCGGGCGCTGGGGATCGTGCGCATGAGTGCCAGCACCTTCCGCTACGCGCCCAAGCCCGACCGCAATGGCGTGCTGCGGGAACGCATCCTGGCGTTGGCGCATCGGCACAAACGCTATGGCGTGGGGATGATCCATCTAAAACTCAGGCAGGCGGGGCAGATCGTGAACTACAAGCGCGTGGAGCGGCTGTACCAGGAAGCGAAGCTTCAGGTGCAGCGGCGCAAGCGCAAGAAGGTGCCTGTGGGTGAGCGGCAACCGCTGCTGCGGCCGACGGCGGCCAATCAGGTGTGGTCGATGGACTTCGTGTTCGATCGAACAGCTGAAGGCCGAGTGATCAAGTGTCTGACCATCGTCGACGATGCGACGCACGAAGCTGTGGCTGTTGTCCCTGAGCGCGCCATCTCCGGCTTATCGCTGACGCGAATCCTGGCGCGGCTGGCGGTAAAGCGCGCCCTGCCCAAGGTGATACGGACCGACAATGGCAAGGAGTTTTGCGGGAAGGCGATGGTGACGTGGGCACACGATCACGGCATCGCCTTGCGCCTGATCGAGCCGGGCAAGCCGAACCAGAACGCCTATGTCGAATCGTTCAATGGCCGCCTTCGCGATGAGTGCTTGAACGAGCATTGGTTCATCAATCTGCACCACGCGCGCACTGTTATCGAGACCTGGCGACGCGAGTACAACGAGGAGCGACCCAAGAAGGCACTCGCCGGCATGACCCCGGCAGCCTACGCAAAACACTTGGATGAAAAGAGGCTGCTACATTAACCCCGGACTCTAAACGCGCCCGCTACTGAAAGCGGGGGGACGTCGG
>JAYSZM010000072.1:0-54309 GCA_043738015.1 Lysobacterales bacterium | reverse complement strand
ATAAGCTGGCAGAAAAATAATTACGATGCACACCTTGCCGGATAAGTTGCACTAAAAAAGCCTTGCCGGAACGATAGCAAAGCTTTTAAATTTTTTGCGGAGAGGGTGGGATTCGAACCCACGGTTGGCTTACACCAACGCCTGATTTCGAGTCAGGTACATTCGACCACTCTGCCACCTCTCCGGTGTTTATCGGCCCGCAGGTCGACGCGGGGCCGCGCATGATACGGGAAGGCGGCGGGCAGAACAACTGGCGCAGGCTGGCCCGCGCGGGGTCAGTTGCTTGTGGCGAAGATCAACGTGGCGACTGCGCCGCCGCCTTCGCGTGGCGCCAGGCTGACGCGCCAACCGTAAAGTTCGCAGAGCCGAACGACGATCGCGAGTCCGAGTCCGGCGCCCTTGCCAGTGGCCGTTGCGCCGCGGAAACCGCGGTCGAACAGGCGCTCGGCCTCGACCGGACTGATGCCCTTGCCGCTGTCCTCGATGACCACTCGATCGATCTCGATGCGGATGGTGACGATGCCTTCGGGTGTGTATTTAAAGGCGTTGCCGATCAGGTTTCCAAGGGCGACCGAGAGCACGGCCGCTGGTGCATCAACATGGGTTTTGGCATTGCGCTCGATCACGACCTCGATGGGCTTGTTACCAATCGCGGCGCGGTGGGTCTCGACGACGAGATCGACGACGCCGGCGACATCGGTACTCTCGCCCTGGGCCGGGGACTGCCGCTCATTGCGCGACAACAGCAGCAAGGCGTCGGTCAACTCGGTCGACTGGCGGGCCGCGCGTTCGATCCGCAGCAGGCGCTGGCGGGCTTTTTCGGGGAGTTCATTCTGACTCAACAACAATTCGGTGGCGCCGCGGATCACCGCCAGCGGTGTGCGCAGTTCGTGTGAGACGTCGGCGTTGAACTCGCGATCGCGCACGACCAGATGGGTCAACTGGCTGGCATAGTCATCGAGTTTGGCGGCAAGCTGGCCGACCTCGTCATCGGCGAAATGCGGTGCCAGGCGATCCAGTCCGTGGGAGTCGGTCAGACCCTCCAATCTTCGCGCCAGATCAGCGACTGGGCGCATCACCGAAGAGGCGGCCCAGAACGCGATCAAGGCCGACAAGCCAGAGAACAGAACAACTACGCCGATCAGTCCTCCGACCAGCCAGCGGCGCAGCTCCAGTTCATGCGAAATGTCGTACTGCAGAAAAAACCAGAAATCCGGAAATTTGCGTACGGCAAGTTGATACGAGCGCGGACCACCACTCTGATCGTCATCGACGATGGTGTGCACGCCGTTCTCGAGATCGCGCCAGGCGAAGGGCACCAGGGCCAGCTTGCGCTCGCTGAACACGTTTCCCTGAATGCGCGAAAATATCGCGATATCCGAGGCCGGATCGCGACGGAACTCTTCGACGTAGTGATCGATCTCGAGATCGAGCGAGCGGCCGATCAGCTGGTCTTCCAGATAGCCGCGCAACATCAGCGCAGCAATCGCAAACGCCGCGGTCAGCAGCGTTCCGAACAGCAAAAACGAGATGATTATGCGGCTTCTAAGCCGACGCCGATATTGCATCCGGGTCGCTCAGGCTGTAGCCGATACCATGACGGGTGTGGATCAGCGGATGCCCGAAGGGTTTGTCGATCGCGGCACGTAGACCATGGATATGTACGCGCAGCGAGTCGCTGTCCGGCAGCTCTTCGCCCCAGACGCGCATTTCCATTTCCTTGCGCGTGACCACGGCGGGCGAGGCTTCCATCAGGCACTGCAGCAATTTAAGTCCGATCGGGTTGAGCGTGATCGACTTGCCGCCGCGGGCGACCGTCAGCGTGTCCAGCTGGAACTGCAGATCGCCCACCTGAAGCAGACGCGAAGTATTGCCGCGCGTGCGCGTGCCAAGCACATTGATGCGGGCTTCGAGTTCCTGCAGCGCAAATGGCTTGACCATATAGTCCTGCGCACCACTCTCGAAGCCGGCAAGCTTCTGTTCGAGCGTGTCACGCGCGGTCAGCATCAGGATCGGTGTCGACTTGTGGGCCTCCTGACGCAGACGCCGGCAGACTTCCAGCCCATCGAGGCCAGGCAGGGTGAGATCGAGCACGATGACATCGAAATTTTCACGCATCGCGAGATTCAGACCCGACACCCCATCGGGCGCGAAGTCGACCACGTGCCCACGATCTGACAGGTAATCGCCCACATTGGCGGCGATATCGGCATTGTCTTCGATGACGAGGATGTGCATGGGCATAGCTTAGCGACTCCGTTCGCGGATTGAATCAGCTGCAAGAGACCCGCTCGGGCTGGTGCGCTCCAGCCGCGGGCAAAAGAAAGGCCCAAGGCGGGCGTCCCGACCTTGGGCCTAAACATGCCCCGATTACCATAATCCGCTGGGCTTTCCTTGCGGAAATCCAGCAAGAACAAGGTGTAGCAACTTTACGGGGGCACGGGTTAAGAGCCAGTTAAAGGAGACCAGCCCAGATCCGCTGGTATCACTGGGGTTCAGCCGGGCTTGCGGGCGCGGTGACGGCGTTCGCGTCGTTCAAGGTAGGCAATGATTTCTCCGGCGACGTCTACGCCGGTAGCCGCCTCGATACCTTCAAGACCTGGAGACGAGTTGACCTCGAGCACCAAGGGCCCGCGACGCGAGCGCAGCAGATCAACACCGGCAACACCGAGGCCCATCACCGCGGCTGCCTGAATCGCGAGATCCTTCTCCGCCTTGCTCAAGACCACCTGCTCGGCGCGACCGCCACGATGCAGATTGGAACGGAATTCGCCTGGCCGCGCCTGTCGGCGCATCGAAGCGACGACCTTGCCGCCGACCACCAGGCAACGGATATCCGCGCCCTTGGCTTCGCGGATGAATTCCTGCACCACAAAGTTTGCGTAGAGGCCGCGGAAGGCCTCGACCACACTCTGCGAGCTCGCCGCGGTCTCAGCCAGCACCACGCCTTGCCCCTGCGAGCCCTCGACCAGCTTGATCACATGCGGTGGCTTGCCGAGCATCGACAGCAGATCGGTGGTGTCGTCCGGATTGTCTCCGAATACCGTCACCGGCAAACCCAACCCTTGCTGGGCCAACAGCTGCAGTCCATGCAGCTTGTCGCGCGCGCGCATGATCGGTTCGGCACGATTCGGCGTGAACACGCGCATCATCTCGAACTGACGGACCACGGCAGTGCCGTAGCGGGTGATCGAGGCGCCGATGCGCGGAATCACCGCATCGAATTTGGGCAGCGCCTTGCCCTTGTAATGCATCGTGAACTCGCCGGGCTCGATCCGCATGTAACAGCGCAGAGGATCGAGGACGCGCACGCTGTGGCCACGCTCGCGCGCCGCCTGCTTCAGTCGCTTGGTCGAGTACAGTTTCGAGTTGCGCGAAAGAATCGCGATTTTCATGCACTGGTGCCTGGTTTGGGTTCGCCGAGCACATAGCTCAGCGCGGGATCTATGCAATGACGACCGCTCATCGCGGTTCTGCCGAGCAGCATCGGAAACAGCATGGCACGACGATTGGTCAGATTGATTTCAATGGACAGACGCTCACCGCCAATCACGACATCGGTCCTGATGAAGGGGCGCAGGCTTACGCCGCCGCCGGAATCGGTGACTTCGCGACGATCAGACAGGCGCGCCTCGACCCAGCGCGCGCGCTTGCGCGAACGGGTGATCGGATCGAGTTTGAAACGCACCCAGTCGACGCCATCGCGCTGGAATTCCTCCAGGGCTTCGACATGCAGGGCTGAACTGCGCGCGCCACTGTCGAGCTTCGCCTTGATCGCGGGAATGCCGAGGTCAGGTAGGGCCAACCACTCGCGCCAGCCGAGGATTAGTCGACCAGCAGTTGACTGCTCGGCGCTCATGCGGATTCTCGAAGGTGGAGCGGGTGATGGGAATCGAACCCACGCTAGTAGCTTGGGAAGCTACAGTTCTACCATTGAACTACACCCGCGCAAGCTGGGATTATTGCCGCGCTCGCGACCGCTATGCAATCGGGCCTGAACCGCCGTGTCCGGATGACTTGGCGTTATCCGTTCCTACGGTCAGAATGGCTTGTAGCAGTCCGGGGGCTTGGTCAGTGCAAAAAAACTTTTTGGCGGCGCTTCTGTGCCTGGCGTCGATGACTGAAGCCGCCTTGGGCGCCGATTGGACGCCGATTCTTAGTCCGCGCGACCAGATCTTTCCCGCCCTGGTGCTCGCCACGGCAAACCTGCCAGACAGCCCGAACCGCAATGCTCTGGTCATCGGCGACAGCAACGGCCTGATCGGCGTCCGCATGCGTGCCGAGCGTGATCGGCAGAAGGTCCGCATCGGGGTCGAACTTCCGGGTTGGTTGCGCGCCTCCTACATAGACGCCGAATTGCCGACGGCCGGCAAGCACTATTCGATCTTCCCTACCCTGGCCTGGGATTTCGATCGGCTGCGTTCGCTGCGTCAGCCGCTGCCGGAGACGATCAACTTCAGCGTGAGCAGCGGCAAGGGCGCGACCGAAGAGCGCAGCCTGCGGGTGCGCATGCGCTCGATCAATGATGCGCCGTACTTCATCAGCAGCCCAAAATCCTCGACCGACCTGTCGTGGATGTTCGCCGCCTATGTCGATGAGGATCATCCTCGTGTCACCAGTATCCTTTCCGATGCGCTCGCGCTTCGCGTGGTCAAGCGCTTCGACGGCTACCAGAAGCGCGATCCCAAGCTCGTGCTGAAGCAGGTCTTCGCGATCTGGTATGCGCTGCAACAGCGCGGCATCCACTACTCATCGATCACCCGCACCGGCAACACCAATCACGACGTACTCGCGCAGCATGTGCGCTTTCTCGACGAGTCCTGGCAGAACAACCAGGCCAACTGCGTCGATGGCAGCGTATTGATGGCATCCGTGCTGCGCAAGATCGACTTGAATCCGTCCCTGGTTCTGGTGCCCGGTCATATGCTGCTCGCGTTCGAGCTTTCACCGGGCGGCGAACGGGCCTATCTGGAGACGACGCGTCTTGATTCTCTGCAGCCTGGCAAGAATGGCAAGATCGACGAGAACGCCTCGTTCAAGAGTTTTACCGATGCGACCCGCCGCGGCTATTCCACTTACCAGGCGGCCGCCGGCAATTTCGGCGACGCCGCCCAGCCCGAATACCAGATCATCGATATTGGCGCTGCGCGCGACCTCGGCGTCGTCCCGATCGGCGCGCGTTGAGGCGATCACTGGCAAGCACTCAGACTCATCCCGCCGCGCGCTCGGCCGTGGTCAGCGCGACCTTGTCACGCAGATAGGTGGGCAGGGCCAGTTCGGGCGCCACGCCTTCGCCGCGCAGCAATCGCGGCGCCGCCAGCCGCGCAATCATCGTCGCGCGCGGAAATCGCTCGCCATCGGCGAATTCCGGCTTCCCGATACGTTCGGTCAAAACCTCGTGATAGCTCGACCAGCCGGTGCCGACCACGACCCAGCGCCGGCCCGTCGGCAAGGGCACGGCGGCGGCCGGACCCACGCATTCATCGCCAGCCAATCGAGCCAGACCATCGTCTCCCCTTCGGTAGATGCCCGCATAGATCTCGCCCATGCGCGCATCAATGCAGGCAAGCACCAGCGCCTCGGGCCGCTCCTCGATCGCTTCCTGTGCCAAGGCGGCCAGCGACGACACCGGCAACACCGGAATATCCAGACCCAAAGCCATTCCCTGCGCCAATGAGATCGCCAAGCGCACACCGGTGAATGCGCCGGGTCCACGGCCGACGGCAATCGCGTCCAACTGCCGCTTGCCGATCCCGGCCTCGGCCAACAGGGAATCGACGAAGGGCAAGGCCAGTTGCGCATGCCGGCGCGGCGCCAGTTCGTGACGCGCCAATAGCCGACCCTGGCTCAGCAGCGCGACCGAACAGGCCTCGGTGGAAGTATCAAGCGCAAGTATGTTCATCATGGCATTGTCCCTGGACTGCGGAGCGGACGGGATCGTTGATCGCCACACTAGGGTGCGGACGGAGGCGGGCTCGGGCTGCTCTGCGGATCTGCAGCCGGAGCCATGTTGTACCAGTCGACTTTGCGGGTCAGATACATGGTCAGGCTGATCAGCAACAGGATGATCGATGCGCCCATGACCAGGGCGAAGTCCTCGCGCGTGATCAGCACATACAGGACACCATAAAGCAGGGCAAGCCAGGCGCCGATTCCGAGTCCGCGCTTGAGCGAGCGCAGCACCGCGGTGCAGTAGCCAAAAATGATCAGCACCAGGGCCGCCGATCCAAGCAGATAGGCCATGCCAAAGCTAATGTGCTCTGAGGCCGCGAGCAGAAGCAGGTAAAAGGTCGCGAGCGCGGTGCCGATCAGCAGGTACTGCACGGGATGCACGCGCAGGCGCTGCAAGGTTTCGAACAAGAAAAAAACACCAAAGGTCAGTGCAATGAAGAGCATGCCGTGCTTGGTGCTGCGCTCGTTCTGCTGATAGACATCGGCGCTCCGATAGAGCCGCGCGCCAAATGCCGATTGATCCAGCGCTTCGCTGTTCAGGCCATTGCCCGACCAGACATTGGGGAAACTGCGGTTGTATTCGAGCACCTGCCAGGCCGCTGCAAACCCGCCCCGCTTGCTCTCGGGGCGACGAACCGGAAGACTCGCACCGAAAAAATCGGGGTCGGGCCAGCCTGCATCCAGCGCGGCCTGATAGGTACGCGCCATCGGCAGAAATTCCAGGTGCTGGGTGCCGGCCTGGCTGAGCGAGAACGAAAAATCCACCCGCTTGTCGGCATCGAGCTTGAGCGGCAGGGTACTGAACGCGGTCATCCCGGCAATCTGATGCGTCGACGGGGTCAATCGAATTGCGGCGTCGTCAGCGACCTGCGTCTGCAGACGACGCAGTCCACGCGGATCGGAAACCGGAAGCAGGACCACCGCTTGGTCCCACTTGAACTCGCCATCCGACTGCGACAGGGCGCTGCGCGCCGGGCCAAAATGGCCGCTCAATTTTACATCGGCAAGGTACACCGGCAGCGCGAAAATGCCCTTGCGGCGCTCGCTTACTTCGATTCCGGCTTCAACATCCAGTTGCTCGGGCAACAGATACCACCATGTCCAACTTTCGCTGCGGATGTCCTTGTTGGTGCCATCCTTATTGGTGAACACACGCAGGTGCGGGACGGCGAGTACCGGGCCGGCGACCCGCGTCGCCGAGCCCCAGCTTTCGGAAATGGTGTGTTCCGCCTCGCTACGGCGCTGTTCGCGCTCCTGCCTGAGGCCCGAAACCATACCCAAGGGGATGCCCATCAACAGGGCGAGAAAGCCGATGCCGAGCAACTTTGCCGTGCTCGATTGAAACAGACTGATACCTGCCATTGCGCGCTCCGGTCTGATGTTGACCTGGATGAGACTCCTGCCAGCGGCGCGGGCGCGGGCGCAATGAGGCAGAGAACTGTCCGCGATCGGCGCGATTGCCGATCAGCGCTTTGAGTCAGTTTCCGACCCGGTCCACCCACTCTTCCAGTTCTTCCTCGTCGAACGAACCCACTTCCGTCCGCTTGATTTGACCAGACGGATCAACCAGGACCGAATAGGGCAAAACGCCACGACGATTGCCAAATACGGTCGACTCATCCGGCGAACCGGCGCTGCCCAATCCAATCGGATAGCCGACCGGATGTTCCCGGAGAAACTCCTCTACCGATTCCTTGTCGTCCACCGCGATGCCGAGCACGACCAGGCCAGAAGCATCGCGCTGCTTGGCAAAGCGATCGAGCAAAGGCATCTCCTCAACGCAGGGTCCGCACCAGGTTGCCCAGAAGTTGATCAGCACGGTCTTGCCACGCAATTTTTTCAGATCGATTTCGCCGCCGTCGGCGCTCGGCACGATCAGGGCTGGGGCGGGTTTGCCGACGACCGAACTCAGCGTGGTCGGCGCGCGTTCAGGGCTGCCGTCCGACCGCAGGTAGTGGGCGGAAAACATGCCAGCAGCAGCCGCCAACATCGCGAGCAGGGCAATCAGCAGCATGGCGGGAAACGTCTTCATTGGACTCCAGTTGACCGGCGGCACGCGCCGACCATAGCGGGCGGACGATGGCGGCGACTACTTCACGACGCGCAGTTGCGGGCCCTTGCGCTGCGGCTTGTCGGGCTCAGGCGGGGTTGGATCCGAGGGCAGGCTGGCATTGAGCTCGGGCGGAAACATCATGCCCTGTCCATTCTCCTGCGCGTAGATCGCCAGCACCGCATGCACCGGTACGTCGACCTGCTGACTGACGCCATTGAAACGCGCGGCAAAGCGCACGGCAGTATTGCCGAGCTCGAGATCGGAGACTGCACGCATGGCGACATTGAGCACGATTTGACCATCCTTGATCGCATGCGTCGGCACCCGCACATCGCCCATGCGCGCGTCGACGAGCAGGTAAGGCGTCAACGCGTTGTCGCTGATCCATTCGTACACCGCCCGCAACAAATACGGGCGATTGCTGCTCATCTTGACTTCACTCATGGCAGATTGCGCATGTGGCGTTCGGAATCGGTCATGCTCTTCGGGAAGGCTGGATTGCGGAAAATGCGCTCGCCATATTCGATCACAGAATGCGCTTCGCGCGGCAGCACCACGCCCAGCATGTTGAGGCGCCAGACCAGTGGCGCCAATGCGATATCCGCGATCGACATGTCGGCATTGAGAAAAAATTTGGAGGCCTTGAATACCGGAACACTGGCGATCAGGCTGTCGCGCAGCGCCTTGCGCGCCGTCTCAGCGGCCGACTTGGCACCGGTCAGGATGATGTCGACCAAGCTCAGCCAATCCTTCTCGATGCGCTTTACGCCAAGCCGCACGCGTGCCCGACCGAGCGGGTCGACCGGCAGCAGGGGCGGATGCGGATAGCGTTCGTCCATGTACTCGATGATCACGTTGACGTCGTAGAGAGAGAGGTCGCGGTCGACCAAGGTGGGTAGCGAATGGTAGGGATTGAGATCAAGCAGATCTTCGGGCGGGCGTGTTGGATCGGCAATGACCAGTTCGTGCGCGACACCCTTGGCGGTCAGCACCATGCGCACTCGGTGGCTGGCAATGTCGTCGCGTCCGGAGAACAGGGTCAATACTGTCCTGGCACGTACGGCTGAGGTCGCCGTCTTGCGTTTGGTTGCACCCCAACTCGCATTGCTGGATATGCTCACGACGGCACCCTCCAAGACCCAAGCCTAGCGGAATTCCACATGGATGGGGCAGGTTGGGACAAACCGTCCATTGATCGAGCCGCTGAGCCTGCCGGGCAGGCGCCGGCAGGCTCAGGGCGGCGGCCGGCGCGCAGGCGCCGGGTCGATCAATGCACGTCGCTCCAGTACTCGGTCTTCAACAACCAGGTGACGAAGGTGAACAGGCCGAGGAACAGGATGACGATCCAGCCGATGCTCTTGCGCTGAACGACGGCGGGCTCACCAACATACTCAAGGAACGCCGCGATATCGCGCGCGACCTGGTCGTATTCCTTGCTGCTCAGGCTGCCGGTGGTGACCGGTTCGAAGTGCGAGAACACTTGCACCTCGGTCGGCTTGCCATTGGCATCATGCGACTCATGGGTCTCGTAGACGGCGGCCTGGGTGCCCTGCAGTTCCCAAAGGACATGGGGCATGCTGGCGCCGGGGAATACCAGGTTGTTCCAACCAAGCGGCCGACTGGTATCGACGTAGAACGACTTGAGATAACTGTAGATCCAGTCCGGCCCGCCATGCTTGACGCGGGCGGTCAGCGAGAGATCGGGCGCTGCCTTGCCAAACCACTTGTCACCATCGGCGGATTGCATGGCGACCGTCATGGTCTCGCCAAATTTGATGCCGGTGAAGTTCAACGAACCCATCACCTCTTCTTCGGTCAGACCCAGATCCTCGGCCATGCGCGCATAACGCATGTACTTGATCGAGTGACAGGAGAGGCAGTAGTTCATGAAGTACTTGGCGCCACGCTGCAGCGACTCGCGGTCGCCGACATTGGCGTCCGACTGAAGGATGAGGCTGGGGCCGCCAGCCGACGAGGCCAGCACCGGCGTGATGGAGACGAAGGCGAGCGTAGCGAATATGAGAGCGATCAGTTTTTTCATGGTCTGGACTCAGTGATCGAACGTCACGCGCTCAGGCTCAGGCTTGGTCGCGCCGATGCGCGACCACCACGGCATGAAGATGAAGAAGCCGAAGTAGAACGCCGTGCAGATCTGCGCGGACAGGGTCAGCAGCGGCGTCGCATGACGGGTGCCACAGTAGCCGAGCCAGACGAAACAGATCACGAACAAAGCCAGCATCACCTTGGCGAACGTGCTGCGGTAGCGGATCGAACGCACCGGACTGCGATCCAGCCAGGGCAGCAGGAAAAAGATCAGCACTGCGCCACCCATCACCGCCACGCCCGGGAACTGCGAGCCGAACATCGCCGGGATCGCGCGCAACATCGCGTAGTACGGCGTGAAGTACCAGACCGGCTTGATCAGATCCGGCGTCACCATCTGATCTGCGGCGACAAAATTGTCGTGCTCAAGGAACCAGCCGCCCAGGGTCGGCGCGTAGAAAATGATGAAGGCGGCGATCAGCAGGAAGAACGCCGTGCCGAACAGATCCTTGACCGTGTAGTAAGGATGGAACGGAATGCCGTCAAGCGGCTTGCCGTTGGCGTCCTTCTTCTTCTTGATCTCGATGCCATCGGGGTTGTTCGAACCGACCTCGTGCAGGGCCATCAGGTGCAGATAGATCAGGCCGGCCAGCACCAGGGGCAAGGCGATCACATGCAGGGCGAAGAAGCGGTTCAACGTGGCGTCGGAGATCAGATAATCGCCGCGGATCAGCTCAAGCAGGCTCTCACCAATGAACGGAATCGCGCCGAACAGCGAGGTGATCACCTGGGCACCCCAGTAGGACATCTGACCCCAGGGCAGGACGTAGCCAAAGAAGGCCTCGCCCATCAGCACCAAGAGGATCACGCAGCCGAGCACCCAGATCAGCTCGCGCGGTTTGCGGTAGGAGCCGTACATCATGCCGCGGAACATGTGCAGGTAGACCACGACGAAGAACAGCGAGGCTCCGGTCGAGTGCATGTAGCGGATCAGCCAGCCCCAGTCGACGTCGCGCATGATGTATTCGACCGAGTCGAAAGCATGCAGGGCGTCGGGCTTGTAGTGCATGGTCAGCCAGATGCCAGTCAGGATCTGGTTGGCAAACACCACCATGGCCAGGGAGCCGAAGTAGTACCAGAGGTTGAAGTTTTTCGGTGCGTAGTACTGGCCGACGTGACGGTTGTACCAGGCGGTGGCGCCTGGGGCCCGTTCGTTGAACCACCCGTAGCCGCTGTCGATGATCTTGCTGATGGCGTTGCTCATGATTTATGCCGCCTCCGCCACTGGATCGACGCCAATTTCGATCATGTTGTCGTCGACAAAATGGTAGGGCGGCACGCGCAGATTGCGCGGCGCCGGCACATTCTTGTAGACGCGACCGGCCATATCGAAGCGCGAACCGTGACAGGGACAGAAGAAGCCGCCCTTCCACTCTCCATCGAATTCCTGAGGCGTCATCTCGGGCACAAAGCTCGGCGCGCAGCCCAGATGGGTGCAGACGCCGATGATCACGGCGATTTCTGGTCGAATCGCGCGCGAAGCATTGGCCGCGTAGGCAGGTTGCTGCTCGGGATTGACCAGCGAGTCCGGGTCAAGCAACTGCTTGTCCAGGCTGGACAGCGCAGCCAGCACTTCGGGTGTACGGCGAATGATCCACACCGGCTGCCCACGCCACTTGGTGGTCAGGCGCTGCCCCGGCTCGAGCTTGCTGATGTCCTGCAAGACCGGCGCGCCGGCCGTCTTGGCCTGGGCGCTCGGCTGCCAGGATTTCACGAAGGGCACGGCAGCGAACACGCCACCGACCCCGCCGACCACAGCGGTCGTTGCGGTCAGAAACCGCCTCCGCCCATGGTTGACACCTTGATCTGCCATACGGCACCCCGAAAAGTTGCTGAATTCTTTGTTGTGACCGCGCCCGAAGCGCAAAGCAGGGCAGTCGGTAAAGCGCGCAGTGTAGCGGAAGGCTTCTTGGCCCGACAATAAAACGGGCGCGGGATCGCTTGCATCCCGGCGGACCGGTCGGATACTTCAGCAGTACTTGCGTAGGGGGCGCCTCGGCCTGGGTTTGCCGGCAATTACAAAAACACGGCCGGCCTTGTCACAATGGCTACCGATTTTCCGGAACCTGCCATGCAGCGCCTTGCCTCAGCTCTCAAGTTTGTCGCCCAGTTTGCCGTGATCGGGCTGGCGCTCGCCTTTGTGCTGACGCGGATGTTTCCCGATCATTTTGGTGGCCGCGTGGTCCCGGTTCCCGCCCAGACTGTTGTCGCGCCCACCTCGTATTCACAGGCGGTCAAGCGCGCCGGGCCCTGGGTGGTCAGCATTTCAGCAGAACGGCTGGTCACGAGTTCGGCGGCACCTTTGTTTGGCGATCCAACCTGGCGGCGCTATGCCGAAGCCTCATCACCGGTGCGCCAGCTCGAGCGCGTGGTCGGCTCCGGTGTGATCATGACGCCCGAAGGCCACGTCCTCACCAATCTGCACGTGGTCTCCGGCGCCCAATTCATCCGCATCGGACTCTGGGACGAGCGCGTCACCACGGCGACCCTGGTCGGCGGCGACGTCGCCACGGACCTGGCGGTACTGAAGATCGAGGGCAGCAATTTTCCGACCGCGCGCTATGCCGATGAGAGCAAGCTCGAAGTCGGCGACGTTGTGCTGGCCATTGGCAACCCACGCGGCTTCGATCGGACCGTCACCATGGGTGTGATCAGCGCCACCCGGCGCAACAATCTTGGTAGCGCTCGTTTCGAGAATTTTTTGCAGACCGATGCGGCAGTCAATACCGGAAACTCCGGTGGTGCGCTGATCAATACCCAGGGCGAACTGGTCGGCATCAATACGGTGTACCTCGGCGAGGGCTTGAGTATTGGCTTCGCCATTCCGGCCGAATCGGCCCGCGATGTGCTCGAACAGATCGTCAAGTTGGGCGAAGTGATCCGTGGTTGGATGGGTGCCGAGTACTACGACGCGCCCTATTCCCCAGCTGCCGGCGGCACGGCTGCGCAGCGCGGTGCCCTGGTCGCCAAATTGCTGCCCGACGGACCGGCGGCGAAGGCCGGACTGCGGGCGGGAGACATCGTGTTGGAATTCAACGGTCAGCCGGTGGCCGACGGTGCCGACTTGCGCATGAGTGAAGCCGAGCTTGCACCTGGCACGAAGGTCAAGCTCGCGGCTACGCGCGCGGGCATTCCGCTGAGCTTTGAACTGGAGCTGATGCGCCAGCCCGGACTGACTCCGCGCCGCTGAGAACGCTCAACTCGTGCCGAGTCCCGCCAGCGCATTCAGGTAGCGCTGCCGCAACAAGGTCACACGCTGAACGTAGACTTTTGTTTCCTCGTACGGCGGCACCGTGCCACGGTACTTGGCGACCGCGCCTTCGCCGGCGTTGTACGCGGCGGCGACCAGACTGATATCGCCGTTGTAGCGCTTGATCAGCCCGGCCAGATGGCGCACGCCGGCCCTGATGTTCTGCTTGGCATCAAAAGCATCGGTCACCCCGTACATGCCTGCAGTTGCTGGCATCAGCTGCATCAGACCCTGGGCGCCCTTGTTGGAAAGCGCCATTGGATTGAACGCGGATTCGGCGTGGATCAGGGCACGGACCAAAGCAATCTCGACGCCATGCTCAATCGCAGCATTGCTGATCTCGGTAGCGTAGTCGTTGGTATTGAGCGCGATCGAATTCCAGTTGATCGATGAGCGCACGCCGCAGGCATAGCAGCCGCCTACCAACACGGTTTCATAGCGGTGGCCACGCGGCGGCTTGCTTGAAAAGACGACCACGCCGCCCTGGGTATGTTTGTAGTAGACGTCGGCACGCTGGGCAGCGCGCGCGGTCGACGGCGAACTGGTGATCGAAACATGCTGACGGTTACACGGCAGATTGGTGTAGGTCAGCACGCCATTCTTGCCCCGGCAGGTGTGCACGCTACCGGCCGCCGCAGTCGCAGGCAGCAGCAACCAGACGCCAAGCAGCAAGAACAGGACCAGAGAAATTCGGGGCATGAGCACACTTCCTGAATCTTGAGAGCCCTTTGGACTAGGCCCCGGACCGAGAGTTTCCTGCAGTCGCCTGCAAAAAGCCAGCCTGCCCCCTTGACGAGCGGGCACTGCCTCGGGTCGGGGAGCTATAATCCGCGCCCCTTTTGAACGCGGCGATGCAATGTCCGGCAAGCTTTACATCAAGACCCATGGTTGCCAGATGAACGAGTACGACTCGGACAAGATGCGTGACGTGCTGGCGTCCGCGCACGGAATGGAGCTGACCGAGTCCGAGCAGGATGCCGACGTCATCCTGATCAATACCTGCTCGATCCGCGAGAAGGCGCAGGAAAAGGTGTTCTCGCAACTGGGCCGCTGGAAGGAACTAAAGGCCCGCAATCCGCAGCTTGTGATCGGCGTCGGCGGCTGCGTCGCCTCGCAGGAAGGCGAGGCCATCATCAAGCGGGCGCCTTACGTTGACCTGGTGTTCGGACCGCAGACCCTGCACCGGCTGCCGGCCATGATCGAGGCGCGCAAGCGCGAGCAGCGGCCCCAGGTCGACATCAGCTTTCCGGAAGTCGAGAAATTCGATCACCTGCCCGAGCCGCGGATGGAAGGCCCCACGGCCTTCGTCTCGATCATCGAAGGCTGCAGTCGCTACTGCAGTTTCTGCGTCGTGCCCTACACCCGTGGTGAAGAGGTATCGCGCCGATTCGACGATGTGCTTGCTGAAGTGCTGGCGCTCGCCGAACAGGGCGTACGCGAGGTCAATCTGTTGGGCCAGACTGTCAACGCCTATCGCGGCGCGATGCACGACGGCGAGATCGCCGATCTTGCCCTGCTGATCGAAGCGATTGCACAGATTCCTGGCATCGGTCGCATCCGCTTCATGACTTCGCACCCACTGGAATTCTCCGATCGCCTGATTGAATGCTACGCGCGAGTGCCCAAGCTGGCCAACTACCTGCATCTGCCGGTGCAGTCGGGTTCCGACCGCATCCTCGCCGCCATGAAGCGTGGCCACACCGCGCTCGAATACAAGGCGCGCATCCGCAAGCTGCGTGAGGTGCGCCCCGATATCTGCATCAGCTCGGATTTCATCGTCGGTTTCCCCGGCGAGACTGAGCGCGACTTCGCGGCAACGATGAAGCTCATCGCCGACATCGGCTTCGATCAGAGCTTCAGCTTCGTCTACTCACGTCGACCGGGAACACCGGCGGCCAGTCTGCTCGATGAAGTCACGGCGGCGGAGAAACACACGCGCCTCACTCGACTCCAAGCCGACCTCAATGCACGTGCCGCTGCCATAAGCACCGCGATGCTCGGCAGCACCCAGAGCATCCTGGTCGAAGGCCAGAGCAAGAAAGATCCGCGCCAGCTCTGCGGACGCACCGAGAACAACCGCATGGTCAACTTCGATGGCCAGACGCGCCTGATTGGCCAGTTCATCGATGTGGTGATCACCGAAGCGATGAGCAATTCGTTGCGCGGGCGAATCATGGGCGTAAACCATGAGGCTGCCTGACCCCCACTGGTCGCGCGATCTCCCCCGCCGGCTCGGTAGCCATCTGCTCTGCCTGTTGCTGATCGTGCCGGCCCTTGCCGCTGCCGCAGCCGCTGAACCCGCGGGCGTGTCCAACTATCATCAGGTCTCGCCGGTGCTCTACCGCAGCGCGATGCCGGAGTCCGACGGCTTCGATGCGCTGGACACCACACCAATCCGCAGCGTCGTATCGCTGCGCTGGGATGCCGATCCGGATGACCTGACGCCGGAGACTGGCCCGCGTCGTCTGCATATCCCGATCCGCACCTGGAAGCTCACCGAAGACCACATCATCAGCTTTCTGAAGATCGTGCAGGACCCGGCCAACCAACCCGTGCTGGTGCATTGCAAGCATGGCGCCGATCGCACCGGCACGATGGTGGCGGCGTATCGGATTGTGGTTCAAGGCTGGACCAAGGAAGCCGCACTCGCGGAAATGCGCGAGTCGAGGTATGGCCATCACTGGATGTGGAAAAATCTGCGCAATCTGATCCGTGATCTCGATGTCGAGCGCGTCCGCGCAGCAGCCGGCATCGCGGCTCCGCTGACCGACCAGCCGTAGCCGCCGCCGGAAAATTTGCCAGCCAGTGCTTACGAGCCTGGCAAAACCGGATGGGCCAGTACGTTCTCGACAATCGTGACGATACGCGCGACGGCTCCGCGTTCGCGTTCCATCGCAGCAAGCGCTGCCAGACCCATGACCCGACGCGTTTCGCGTTCGGCGAACAGGCGTGCAACGGTGTCACCGAGTTCCACCGGATTTTTGACTCGGAGGGCAGCGCCGTCGTGGATCAGGCTCTCGGTGATCTCGGCGAAATTGAACGTGTGTGGTCCGACGACTACCGGCACCGCCACCGCCGCGGGTTCCAGCACATTGTGTCCACCGATCGGATCAAAGCTTCCGGCCACGAAGGCGACATCGCTGGCCGCGAAAAAATTCATCAGTTCGCCCAGGGTGTCGGCAACGAAGCACTGGGTGTCATGGCGGGCGACGGTGTCGTCGCTGCGCGTCAAGGTGCGGAATCCATAGCCGCGGCAAAGCTGGGCAACTGGCCGGAAGCGTTCGGGGTGCCGCGGCGCGATCACCAGCAAGGCATCAGGAAAGCGGCGCAGCACGCGCGTATGCGCTTCGAGCACCGGCACTTCCTCACCCTCATGGGTACTCGCTGCGACCCAGACCGGCCGCGCCTCGCCCCAGTATTCGCGCAACACCTTGCCGATGCGCTCGAGACCGGGTGGGATACGCATGTCGAATTTGACGTTGCCGACCACTTGCATGCGCTCGGGCCGGGCCCCCAGTTGCTGAAGTCGCGCAGCATCTTGTTGACTGGAGGCCGCAACGAAACTCGCACTGCGGATCGCGGCGCGCACCAACGGGCGCACCGGTCCATAGCCACGCAACGAGCGCTCTGAAAGCCGCGCGTTGGCGACGACGATCGGGATGCGCTGACGCTGGCAGTAATAGAACAGGTTGGGCCAGATCTCGGTCTCCATCACCAGGGCGAGCCGCGGTCGCACTCGGCGCAGGAAACGCTTGACCGAGCCCGGCAGGTCGTAGGGCAGATAGACGTGAAAGACGCGATCACCGAAGAGCTTCTGTACGCGCGCCGAGCCGGTCGGCGTCACCGTGGTGATGACAAAACGCTGACCCTCGAAGCGGTGCATCAGGGCTTCAATCAGCGGCGCGGCCGCATTGACCTCGCCAACCGAAACCGCGTGGACCCAGATGGTCTGATCGAGCCCGGGATCGGCAAAGAATCCGAAGCGCTCGCGCCAGCGTCCGAAATATTCGCGATAACGCAGGCCACGCAACGCCAGGCGATACAGGATCACCGGCGTCAACAGACGCATGGTCAGATTGTACAGGTGACGCAGGAAGTACATCGGCAGGCAGCAAGCGGCGCAGCGCGCAGCATAGCCGAGGCAGGCACCCGACCGATGTCACGGTGGACGCATCGACGACACAGTTGATGCTGGCCCGTGGCGCAGTTGAAGCCTTCTGCCGCGCGGGCCCGCCTTGAAACTCCGCCGGTCGTGTTCACGTTAAGCTTTGCCGATGACCAAGGACTACAGTTTGCTCGCGCCCCGGCATTGGGCAGTTTGGATCGGCATCGCCGCGATGGCGTTGTTCGGCAATTTACCGGGCATAGTCGGCCGACCCCTTGGCCGCATGATCGGCCGACTGTTCAAGCTGATCGGGCGGGCGCGCGTCCGCGTGGCGCGACGCAATCTTGAGCTCTGCTTCCCCGAGCTGGATCTGCGCAGCCGGGAAGTCCTGCTGCAGCGAAGCTTTCTCTCGATCGGGGAAGGCAGCTATGAATTCGCCCGCGCCTGGTGGGGCCGCGTGCGTGGTCTCGAGGTCGAACGCGTTGAGGGTCTGGAGATACTCGAGGCGCTCCGCCAGCAGGGCCGCGGCGTGCTGCTGCTGTCGGGACATTTCCTGACCCTCGAGATCTGCGGGCGTCTGCTCTGCGACCACATCGAACTTGCCGGTTTCTATCGGCGACACGAACAACCTCCGCTCGAATGGGCGGTCAAGCGCGGACGTGCCCGCTATGCCGCAGCGATGTTTGCCCGCGAGGAATTGCGCGCCGCAGTGAAATACGTCAAGCAGGGCGGCGTGCTCTGGTACGCACCGGACCAGGACATCCGCGGCAAGGATTCTGTGTTCGCGCCATTTTTCGGCATCACCGCCAACTCCTTTGCCGCGACCCATCATCTGGCGCGCCTGACTGGAGCTGCGGTCGTGCCGTTTTTTCATCACCGCGATGGACACGGGCGCTACAAGCTGCGCATCGGTACGCCGCTGTCCAACTTCCCGACCGACGATATCGTCGCGGATACCACCGCAGTCAACGGCCTGATCGAGCAGATGGTGCGCGAGGCACCGAGCGAGTACCTGTGGATCCACAAGCGATTCAAGACTCGGCCCGAGGGCACGCCGCGCATCTACTGAGTTGTCACCAGGCAGCTGCGTCCAGTATTGAAAAGCGCTACCGTTCACAGAGGTGAACGCCGAGACGGGGATTCGACCGAGAATCCAAAACAACACCATCATGGGAGCGGGAACATGGCGTGGCTGCTGGGATTCATCGGATTGGTGCTGGGCGTGTGGGCAGGGATGGCCGGCGCCTGGGCTGTGGGATTACTCGGCGGCATCACCGTCGGCGCATTGATCGGTGCCTGGATGAGTTTGCGCGAGCGCGTGAATCATCTGGAAGGTCGGCTGCGTATGGCTGAGTCGATGGCGATCGCAGCGCGCCAAGCGCAAGCGCCCGCGCCGTCTGTTGCTACGCCCGGTGCTGCGGATGATTGGCGCAAGCCGGCAGTCGATTCAACTGCGCGCAATCCAGGACCGGCAACTGCAGACCCGGCCACCCAGTCGCCAGTCAGCGCCGAGCCACTCAGCGCGCCAACCGCTGCGGCCGACATTGACAGCACGCTCGCAGAACCTGCGCAGCGACCGGTTCCCGCCCGCGCAGTACAGCCCGAGATGGCGCCGATCAGGATTCCTTACCGCGCCGCGGACGAACAGACAGAGCAGGACACCACCGAAACCGCTGCCAAGCCGGGGCCAGCCCGCACCGCCGGCCGCCCCTTGTACGCAAACAAAGCAGCGCCCGCGTCCGGCTTCTGGGCCTGGCTGGGTGATGGCAATTGGGTCGCCAAGGTCGGCATCGGCCTGCTCTTTATCGGTGCAGGCGCGTTCTTCAAGTACGCGGCTGCCGAAGGCTGGCTGACCTTTCCAATCGAGTATCGCTACATCGGTATCGCGTTGGCGGCACTGGTCGGTCTCGCGATCGGCTGGCGTCAGCGCCACAACCGTCCGGTGTTTGCGCTCAACCTGCAGGGTGGTGCGATTGGCATCCTGATCCTGTGCATCTACTCCGCCTATCGACTGCACCATCTGCTGCCTTCTTCGGTGACCTTTGCACTGCTGCTCGCCCTCGTCGCGAGCTGCGCAGTGCTTGCTGTCTTGCAGGATTCGCTGGGACTGGCCGTGTTCGGCATCATCGGCGGTTTTGCTGCACCCATTTTGGCGTCTTCGGGTTCGGGCAATCACGTCACGCTCTTCAGCTACTACGCCTTGCTCAATCTCGCGATCATCGCGATCAGCTGGAGCAAGGGTTGGCGCGTGCTCAATCTGCTCGGATTTGTTTTCACCTTCGTTGTCGGCGCCGCCTGGGGTGATCGGAGCTACCGACCTGAGCTGTTCGCCAGCACCGAGCCATTCCTGATCCTGTTCTTCGCGATGTATCTATTGATCCCGTTACTGCCGGCCTTGCGTAATCCCGATCCCGATGCACGTGATCGCGTCGATGGTTCACTGGTCTTCGGCACGCCCTTGATCGGATTCGGATTGCAGGCTGCCTTGTTGCGCAACGATCAGGATGGACTCGCCTGGAGCGCTCTGGTGCTGGCCGCGGTCTATCTCGGACTGGCCTATATGGTCTGGCGTCATGCCGGACTGGCGCGCTGGCGCAAAGCTTATGCGGGACTTTCCCTGGTGTTCGCGACTCTGGCGATTCCGCTCGCGCTGTCGGCGCAATGGACATCGGCGGTATGGGCTGTCGAGGGTGCACTGCTGGTCTGGCTGGGTCTCGATCAGGACGAACGCCGGCTGCGCTGGTCCGGACTTGCCTTGCAGGCGCTCGGAGGCATCGCCCTGCTGGTCGCACTCGCCGATCACTGGCCAGCGCATCGTGATCATGCCTTCGCCTTCGGCGCCGTCCTGGTGACATTCTCCGGTCTGTTCAGCGCAATCCAGTATCAGCGTCGCCGCGACGACCTGACCACCCTGCCCTGGCTGCTGGCTGGCTGGTCTTTCATCTGGTGGTACGTCGCCGGAATGTTCGAGATCGACCGCCACGCAGTCGAAGGCCGCGAGACCGAGATCGCCCTCGTCTTCATCGCTGCGAGCGGCGCGGTCGGCGCTTTGCTGCGACGCTTCCTGCACTTCCGTCCGTTCGGCTGGCCCGGCCAGTTTGCATTGCTGATGGCGGTGCCCTTTGTGGTCATCACCACGCTGGCACATGGCACACCACTGGCCGATGAGGCCTGGATCGGCTGGTCGGTCTACGCACTCGCATCGATCCTCATCCTGCGGGTGCTCGACCGCGACGGCTGGCCCGGCATCCGCTGGTCGCATGCGGTCTGGTGGCTGGCGATACCGATGATCCTGTGGCTGGAAGTCCGCGACTGGCTGGATGGGATCGCGACGCTGGGCGAAGGTTGGCGGATCGCAGCGCTCAGCGCGCCGATACTGCTGCCACTGACCCTGCTGTGGAAACGCGTAAGCTTGGCCGGGGCTCCCGTGCGCGATGGCATCGAGTCCCTGCGCAGCCTGCTGATGCCGTTGTTTGCCCTCGCTGCCGCTTTCATTGCCGTGGCTATCCTGGGCATGGCAGGAAGTTCGGCACCACTGCCCTGGTTGCCCGTGCTCAATCCGCTCGAACTGACCCAGATTGCGGCCGTCATCCTGGTGCTGCGCTGTGTCGGCGGATTCACCAGCGACGACAACGACAACGCCGGATTGCGCCTGCCGATGTTGGCGTTCGGATTCGTCGCGCTGTCGGCGAGCACGCTGCGCCTGACCCACCACTATGGCGGCGAGGCCTGGGATCTGGCCATGCTCGGCAATGCGTTGCCGCAGTCGGCACTTTCCATTGTCTGGACGCTGAGCGGCATCACCGCAATGTTGATCGGCGCACACCGTCTGCGCCGTAGCACCTGGATCGCCGGTGCCTCGGTCCTCGGCCTGGTGCTGGGCAAATTGCTGGTGATCGACATGCAATTCCTCGGCGATCTCTGGGGTATCGTTTCCCTGCTCGGCGTTGGCGGCCTGTTCGTCGCAGTCGGCTACTTCGCTCCGATGCCACCGCGTGAGTCAGGGGGTGATCCCTCATGACTTGGCGCCGCCTGCGACCGGGTGCAGTGATGCCGAGCGCGTTCGCGGCATTGTTCGCCAGCATGGCGACCCAGGCAACGGTGCCGGTCGAGGAATTCGGCTGGCGGTTCCCGCTCAGTGCCGTCGAGTCCGCTGAAGTGCACGTGTTGACCTTGTCGCCCGAGGTCTACGAATCGATCGCCGATAGCGGGCTTCGCGATCTTCGCGTGGTCACCGCCAGCGGACGAGAGCTGGGCTTCGGCGCGCTCAAGGCGCTGGAACCTCAGCGCTGGCGCGACATGCCCTGGTTGCTGCAGATGCAGGGCATGCTGTTCGAACCCATGCCCAGCGTCGAAAGCGCTGAACCGGGGCCGCGGGCTTTTCCGTCCGACGACGCCGACTTCGGTCTGCGCCTCGGGCCAGGAGAATACCCAGCGCGGCTGTCGCTGCGGCTGAAGTCGCCGGCGACCCACGAGGCACCAATCGTCTCGCTGCAGATCAGCTGGCGTGCGCCGCAGGCACTGCCGAGAACCACGCAATGGTGGGTCAGCGACCGGTTCTCCGAGCGCATTGCCTATCCAGATCGCAGCCATCAGGGCTATGACGCCGCGACCTCGCGCGGTGAAACGCGGCTGGTGTTTGAAGGAATCAGCGCCAATGGACTTGTTCTGCACGCGATGGCCGTACCATCGAGCCTGAGCATCGAACAGGTGCGCGCCGAGTACAGCCCCGAGCCCGACCGCTACCGACACCGCGTGGACCTATTGCCCACGACGCTGCCCGGACTGGAGCCCGACAGTCAGGGCTATCTGCTGGCCGGGCCCTATCCTGTGCACACTGCAGAGTTTGTGCTGAGCGAGCCTGGCGCCGTCGCAGCGCTCAGCCTGTACGGGCGGAATCCAGATTTCCCCTACTGGCAGCACTACGGCACCGCGACGGTGTTTGATGTTCAGGTCGGCGCGACGGCAATGCTGGGCAATCGCCTGCGCTTTCAGACCAGCAGACACCGGCAATGGCAGCTGCACAGTGAACCCGCGCTCGCTACGGCGCCGACGCTGCGGATGTATTACGAGCCCGACCGTTTCGTAGTAATTCATGGCGGAAACGAACCCATGTTTCTGGTCGCTGGCCATCGCGATGCGTACCGGCCGAGCTATCCCGTCGAATCGGTGATGGCACAACTGCGCGAACGTCTGGGCGCAGACTGGGAACCGCCGGAATTGCGGATCGGCAAACGCGAAAAAATCAAGGGAATCGCTGCGCTGCGCCCGCCACCGGCAGCCCTGCCCTATCGGCGCTGGCTGCTTTGGGGATTGCTGGTAATCGGCGCGGCCGCAATCGCGAGCATGGCCATCGCTGCGCTCAGGGAATCACGCGCAAAACCCGCGGACTGAGACCAATCCCTCGGAATCTCTCACGGCTGGCGCGTCAGCCAGCGCCCTCGTCCGCTTTGATAGGAGATGAGAGCTGCGCGACAACGATCGCCAACAGGCACCAGAACAGGCCGCCCCAGAAATTCGAATAAAAGGCCAGGTGCGTATTGAGTGGAAAGCACATCGAGACCAGGGCGACCGCCCAGGGCCAGGCAGACGTACGGTCCGGCACCGACGCAGCCCGCCAACGCCGCAACACGAGGATCAGGCCGGCCAGCCAAAGGACCAGACCGATCAAGCCAGTTTCCGTCCAGATTTCGAGCACGATCTGGTGCGCATGCAGCGCCCCGCGACCCGGTTGGATGGTGAGCCAGATATCGTCCGCTTGTGCATATTCAGGATAGGCATAACGGAACGCGCGCACGCCGACCCCATTGAGCGGATTGGCGCGCGCCATGCGCACGGACACGCTCCAGATCGGCAGACGCATCGCCAGCGCATCATCCAGTCCACGTTCGGTACCGTTGAAGGCCTGCAGTGTGCGCTGCACGCGCGCCTGCACACGATCGGACAGCAGGTAGGCTGAGCCCAGGCCAGCAAACGCAATCACACCTGCCGCCAGTCCGAGCGCAATGAATCGGCGCGGCGACCCGGCACTGCGCCAGAGCATGATCAGGGTGACGATGGCATAGCTCAGCCAAGCCGCACGGGCACCGGCAAGTAGTACGGCGAGCCCGACAAGCAACCAGGCCAATCCGAGCCCCGGCCAGCGCCAACGCTGCCAGGCTGCAAAAAGCGACAACGGCGCCAGGGTCGCAAGCACCGGGCCGAGCTTCAAATTGTCATCGCTGAAAATACCGCTGACGCGATCGCCCAGCATCGGGCCACCCATCCCGTATCCGGTGGCGGCCTGGATCAGCGCATCAACACTCCAGACCGTCAGCAAGCCCGCAGTTGCGGTCAACAGATGCAACCGCGCCGGTGAAGACCGCAGCGCCACCACAGTGAACCAGGCAAACGGCAGCAGGCGCAGGTCGGCAACCACTTCCAGCCAGCTCTTTGCGGGCGCTACGCTGTCTGCCGCGGACAAAAGTTCGGGCAGCCAGTAAGCAAGGAAGAGCAGCCCGAGCCAACGTCCCGGGCCTTGGGCGGTGATCAGCGACGGCGACTTCCATGCGTCAGCAAGGCCGACCAGGACGGCGATCAGCATCGGAAGCTCGCACAGACTACCGAATGGCAGCAGAACCATGTAGGCCCACAGCAGCAGCCAGCGCCAATGCGTCCGTGCGCTGGTCACAGGGGCGCGCCATCCAGCAGTTCTCGGTAGACCGCAAGGGTCGCGCTCTGCATCTGCCCGATTCGATATCCGGAGAATGGCGCCGGCGCCGGCGCCGCATCCAGGAACCTGCGCGCGCGATCCAGCAATCCATTGTGATCGCTGAGCTCGACTGCGCCTTCGGGATAGAGCTCCGCAAGCAGTTCGCCAACGCCGCCATGCGCCCAACCGAGCACCGGTACGCCCAGGTGCAGCGCTTCCACCACAGTGCGACCGAAGGCCTCCGGCTTGCGCGACAACTGCAATACCAACGCCGACTCAGCCATGACATCAGCAACATCGGCGCGTGGCGGCGTGATCACCAGGTGCGCTGCAAGCTGGAGCGCGGCAGCGCGTTCGCGCAGCGCATCCAGATAGTCATCGCGGCCCGCTTGCGCCGCGCCGAGCAGGATCAGACAAACGTTTTCGCCGCTTGCGCGCAGGCCCGCCAGCAGCTGCAAGGCATCATCATGCCCCTTCAGACGGGTGCCGCGCCCAGGCAGGCAGATCCATTGTTTGCCCGCGGCCTCGGGATAGTCGCGCTCGAATTCGCTGCGCCATGCCCCGGTCGGGCGGTGGCCCGCAGGAAAACGCGCCGGGTCAAGACCCCGCGGAATCAACCGAATTCGCCTGGCATCCACACTCGGATAGTGCTGGCTGATGTAGTCCCGCACCGTTTTTGAAACCGCTATCACGCGCTCGCCGCTGGTCATGATTGAGCTGTACAGGCCGGGCGTGTTCAGGCCATGAACCGTGGTCAGCCAACGCGGTCTGCTGCCGTGTAGCGACTTCCAGGCCAACCAGCCCAGCCAGGCCGGGAATCGCGAACGCGCATGCACGATATCGGCATCACGCAGGATGCGGCGAAGCTTGAGCAAATGACGCAGTGTCCACGGCGACTTGACTCCGATCGCCAGGCTGATGTGCTCAGCACCCATGCTCTGCAGCTCGGCGACCAGGCGACCGCCCGCTGAAACCACCACGGCGCGTTGACCTGAGCGGACCAGAGCCTCAGCGATCTCCAGCACGGCGCGTTCAACTCCGCCAGAGTCGAGTGCTGGCAACAACTGCACCACGGTATAGGTTTTATCCACGGAGTCTCGGTGCAGAGCGCGCAATGACCAGAGAAACCGGCAGACTCAGCCAACCCAGCGGAAAACGGTACCGCAGTAGGGACAGCGCGCCTCGCCATCCTGTTCAATCGGCAGATACACGCGGGGATGCGAATTCCACAGTTGCATGGCCGGAGTCGGGCAGCTCAGCGGCAGATCGGCCGCGCAAACAGTTTCGGTGCGCTCTGTATTGGCAGGCTTGAGATTGTCTGTGGCCGGATTGGGACGCGACATGGAAGCTCCAGTAAACCAGAAGCGCAGTTTAGCTGATGGCAGTCGTCATGCGGTCGACCAACAAGCCGTCAAATCCACAAGCGCCAGCGACGTCCGGCCGCCGCCGGAAACGGCGGCCGGAGCCAGCTTGGAGGCAAAATCCGTCTCTGGCGCCGTGTTACTCGGTCGGTGCCGGCAGACTCTGCGCCGTTTCGGTGTCGATGCGGATCTTGACCGTCTCGCCCAGCACACCCGGATAAGTCTTGATGCCGTAGTCCGAGCGATTCAGTGTTCCGGTGGCACGGAAACCAGCTGCAGGCACCTTGCGGAAAGGATGCGAGGCGATCGTCCGCATGCTGGCGTCCAGGGTGATCGACTTGGTCACGCCGTGCAGGGTCAGGTCGCCGGTCAATTTGAAGCTGTTGGCACCAGTGGGCTCGACCGCGGTACTGGTGAAGCTGATCTCCGGATACTTCCCGACGTCAAAAAAATCCGGGGTACGCAGGTGCTCATCGAGCTTGTCGACACCGGTGTCGATGCTCGCCGCGTCAATCTTGACCGAGACGCTCGATTTACCCAGGTCGGCGGTATCAAGCAGCAGCTTGCCATCGAACTTGCGAAACACGCCGTGCATTTCGGACAGCCCCATGTGCTCGATGGAATAACTGATACTGGTATGCGCGGCATCGAAGGCATAGGGTTCGGCGGAGAACGCGGGCGCGGATAGCGCGATCAACGCCAGCGGGGCGAGGGTGGCAAGTTTCATGACGTTGCTCCAGTTGATGGGTGGTTTGCGGGACGTAGGCGCGGGTAGTGTGCGGCGAGGATCACAGCAGTTGGCAAGCTTCATCGAACGCCAGGCGTGGCCCACGCGGACGCAGTGTGTCGCGCCGGCCATAGCCGATATTGATCAGAAAATTGGAGCGCCAGGAAGTTCCCGGAAAAAACGCGCGATCAACGCCTTCATTGTCGAAACCGGACATTGGCGCGCAATCGAGACCCAGGGCGCGTGCCGCCAGGATCAGATAGGCACCCTGCAGACTGCTGTTGCGCAGCGTCACCGGCATCAGCTCGGCTTCGCTCTTGTGGGCGAACCAGGCACGTGCATCGATATGCGGAAAAAGCCGTGGCAGCAGATCGTAGAACTTCATATCCATCGCCAGGATCGCCGTTGCCGGTGCGGCCAGGGTCTTGGGCCGGTTACTTTCATCCAGCAGAGGAACGAGCCTCGCCTTGGCCTCGTCGCTGCGCACGAAGGCGATCCGCGCTGGCAGGCAATTGGACGCAGTCGGGCCCATTCGGGCGAGATCCCAGACCTGGCGAAGCAGATCGTCCGATACCGGCAACGGCTGCCAGGGATCGGGGTTCGAAGAGAAAGTACGCGCTTCCAGAAAAAGCTGGTCGAGCGCGGCATTGTCGAGGGCTGTGTTCATGGGTGCAAAGCCTAACCAAAGAAGGGGAGACGTGGCAGCGCTACGCCTGCAAGGTCGACATGCAGGTTCGCAAGCTGGGCGCCAACGCGGCGCAACCTTAGCGCATCGGCCCAGCCCAGCGCTTGGCAAAGCCAGCGCGCGCACTCCCGCAGCCCGACGGCAGGCGCTAACCTTCCACTATGGATCGCCCACCGAGCCCCAGCATCTGGACACTGACGGACGAGCGCGCCGGTAATTTCCACCAGGCCGATGCGCTCGCGCGCGCCATGGGCGGAGCGGCTCATCATGTTCGGTTGCGCTTTCCGGCGCCCTGGCGCTGGACTTCGCCGCGCGGCGTACCCGGCGCGCTGGCAAGACTGCCGCTTCCCGAGGCCGCTGGCTGGCCTGATATCGCGATCGGCTGTGGGCGGCAATCGGCGCTCGCCTTGCGCGCCTTGAAACGTGGCGCCGGAACTGCGCTGTACACCGTGCAGATCCTCGATCCGCGCATCGATCCAGCTGAATTTGATCTGGTCATCACGCCGGCGCATGATGGCCTGCGCGGCAGCAATGTATTGACCACGATCGGCGCGCTCAATGCGGTCAATCCCGCATGGCTGCAGACCGCGCGCCAATCGATGCCGCTGATCGCCGAACTCAAACGTCCTCGCACCAGTGTGATGATCGGTGGACCGCATCGCGATGCGCCGCTCGATCTCGAAGCGATCGCCGTACTGGGAGAAAAACTGCATGCGCTGCAAGCGCGCGAGGGCGGCAGCTTGTTGCTATGCAGCTCGCGGCGGACCCCGGCGCCCTGGCAGGCGCAGCTACGTGCGCTCGCGCAATCGCTCGACGCGCGCGTCTGGATCGATGCCAGGGACGGCGCCAACCCCTACCGGGCGGCCCTGGCCTGCTCCGACCGGATCGTGGTCAGCGCTGACTCGGTCAACATGCTGAGTGAAGCCTGCGCGGTCGGCGTCAGCGTGGTCAGCTTCGCGGTGAAACCTGCGCAGGGCAAGCTCGGCTTGTTCGATGCGGCATTGCGTACGCGCAATTTGTTGGCGGATTGGGAAGATCCCCCGACTACTCGCCCCGCCCTGAACGAAACCGGGGAAACTGCCGCGCGGGTATTGCAGCTGTGGGGCAAATCTTTAATCCGCTGAGGGCTGATCGGCGAACCCGGAACGCGCGCAGAGTGCATACACCGCATCGGCCAGTTGATCGGTTTCGGTATCCCGCAGCAGCACACGCGGCGACGCATCCAGCGCGCAGTCGAGCGCCCTGCCCAGCCAGTATTCATGGGCACGCAGCAGCAAGTCGGCATCGGCGCTCGCGATCAACCCGCATACCGCGAGGCTGTCGATCAGTCGTGCTGTCGAACCCGTCATCGTCAACTCGGGCAGGCGATATGCGTGTGCCAGCACCAGTCCCTGCAACAGGAACTCGATATCGACGAGACCACCGCGGCCCTGCTTGATATCGAACTGCTCGCGACTGCTGCGGTCGAGCTCCTGACGCCAGCGGCTGCGCATCCGGCCGACTTCAGCCTTCACCTCATCGAGCTTTCGTTCGCGTTGCAGCACCTCTCGGCGCACCGCGAGGAATTCCTCGGCCAGCCGGACAGGGCCGGCGACCGCACGCGCGCGGACCAGGGCCTGATGCTCCCAGACCCAGGCGCGCTGCAGTTGGTACTCGCGGAACGCATTCAACGGCGAGACCAGCAGACCCTTCGCGCCATCGGGTCGCAGCCGCACATCGGTTTCGAACAAGGGGCCGGCATGCGTCGGCGTGCTCAGCCAGTGCAGGACACGCTGCGAGAGTCGCGCCATGTAACGCCCACCCTCAAGCGCGCGTGCGCCGTCACTGACTGCGTCGCCGACCTCCGGATCAAATACGAAGACCAGGTCGAGATCCGAGCCGAATCCAAGTTCACTACCGCCGAAGCTCCCATAGGCAAGTATCAGCAGCGCTTCCGCAAAGTTCCCGTGCATCAACTCGAGGTCGCGGCGCGCAAGGGCAAGCACACGGGTCACGCAGCGTTCGGCAATCTCGGCAAGCATCGCGGCGGTGAAGCCCGCTGTCTGCCGGCGATTTGACCAGGCGAGCGCGGTGCGAAAGACGGCGCTCTGACGCGCTTCATGCAGCGCAGCCAGTTCCAGCTCGGGATCGCCAGAGTTCACCCGCGCCAAACTGGCGGCAAACAGGCGATCCAGATCAGCGGGCTGCATGACCTCGGCATCGACGCGCGCATCCAGCAGGTCATCGAGCAACAGGGGATGTGCGATCACCCGTTCGGCGAGAAACGCACTGCGCGAAAATACCTGCGCCACACGTTCGCGTGCGCCGCGCCGCTCGGCCAACAGCGCCAGATAGCTGGGGCGGCCGGCGATGGCGTGGAGCAGTCGCTGCAGCCGCAACGCTGCGGTATCAGGCGCCGCTGTTTTGCGTGCGGCCAACATCAGCAGGGGCAAGGCGCGTTCGAATCGCTTGCGCGCACGCGCATCGAGTCGACGCACCGGCAGGCTGTTCAGCAGGCGCGTTGTCGCCTCCTGTACCTCGGCAGAGAACTGCGGCAGATCAAGGCTCGCGGAGCCCTCCGGCCCGCCAGAATCGAGTCTGCGTTGCCGGTCCGGCGCATCGAGCGTGCGGGTAAACAGCTCCTGCACCTCACTACGCACTTCATCGAGCACCTGGTGAAGCGCCGGAAGATCGGCAAAGCCGAGCGCCAGCGCAATGCGCAAGGCATCGGCCTCGTCGCCGGGCAGGGCATGCGTCTGCTCGTCGGCAAACATCTGCACGCGATTCTCGATATGGCGCAGAAACAGGTACAGGGCGCGCATGCGACTGGCCATCTCCTGCTCGAACTGGCCACCGCCCTGCAGCGCGATCAGTGCGTCGAGAAAGCCGGGACAACGCAGGGCGACTTCGCGCCCGCCGCGAATCAACTGGGCCAGTTGGACAGCGAACTCCAGCTCGCGGATGCCTCCCGGCCCGAGCTTGAGATTGTCAGCCAGGTCTTTCCGGTCGACTTCGAGATCGATCCGTCCTTTGAGATCGCGGAGTCCCTCGATCGCGGTGAAATCGAGATAGCGCCGGTATACAAATGGCCGCAGCATTTCGATCAATCGCATGCCCGCATCGAGGTCGCCGGCCACCGGCCGCGCCTTGATCCAGGCATAGCGCTCCCAGTCGCGACCCTCGCGCTGGTAATACTGCTCCATCGCATTGAACGAAAGCGCAACACGACCGGAACTGCCGTAGGGGCGCAGCCGATAATCAACGCGAAGCACCAGGCCCTCGTCGCTGACATCGCCAAGCAACTGCGCCAGCCGCTGACCGAGGCGGGTGAAATATTCCTCGTTGTCGAGCGAGCGCGCGCCATCGCTGCTACCGGACTCGGGAAATGCCAGAATCAGATCCACATCCGAAGAAAAGTTCAGCTCGCCGCCACCGAGCTTGCCCATGGCGATCACCACCAACTGCTGGAGTACGCCCTCGTGCGATCGTGGCAGGCCAAATCGCTGTACCAGTTGCGCTTCGGCCTGCGCGAGCGCTGATGTGATGCAGATCTCAGCGACACGACTGGACAGTCGCAGGGTGTCGGCGACCGCATCGATTCCCGCCAGGTCGCGCAGGATCAGGGCGACGCTGCAGAGTCGACGGAACTGCCTTAGCCGGATTGCAAAGGCGTCCACGGCTTCATCCGGCTGCGCCAACCACTCGGGCATGCGCTGGGGTTCGGCGATCAGCCCGGCAATCTCCAGCGGGCGCCTGCGTGCTTCTTCAGCGAAGAAACTGCTGGACAGAAAGGCCTGACGCAGCAGACGGATGCTGGGCTCGCTGGAGCGCGGATCGACCGACGCCAACTCGGCGCGCGCGCGAAATTGCAGCACCTGCTCGTCCAGCCAGGAATCGAGTTCGGGAGAGGATGCGTCGGAGACATTGCGCTTGTGCATGCTGCCAGTGTCGCAGATGGCGGGCAGCCGGGATAAGGCGCGGCAACGGATCGCAACTTTGCTGCACGATAAAGAAAAAACCCGCCGCGATCACTGATCACAGGCGGGTTGCCCTCCCCTCGCGGCCGGAGCCGAGGCCCGTGCATTTTAGGCGAGGACTCGACAACCGCACGCCGCAGCGCAGCATGCGGGTGCGGCTGCATTTGTGACGACTGCCGGCTAGAATGCTCGATTGAATCCAGCCTCGGTGTCTTGCATGTCGCTACGTATCCCAACACGGCTCTCGCGCTTTGCACTGATGCTCGCAGCCTCCGCGGTCTGCGGCGAGGCACTCGCAGCGAGTATCGCCATCCGCGTGCAGCCGCAAAATGATCGCGAACGGCAATTGCTTGGTCAGCGTTTCGACCATTACATCCATGATCAGAAAACCGGCGACATGATCTTCGAGGCGAGCGAAGAGGACTGGGCCTGGATCAGCAAGCAGGGCATCCGCGCCCGTTTCGACAGCGTGCACTCGGCCGAACTGGCGCAGCGCGATGCGATGATGGCGAAGACGATTCCCGGCTTCGCCTGCTATCCCACGGTCGCCGAAACCTATGCCCTGATGGACAGCCTGGTCGCCAGCTATCCGAGCCTGGCGAGCAAGATCGATGTGGGGGACAGCTGGGAAAAAACCAGTGCCGGCGGCAACCCGGCTTCGACATGTTCGTGCTGAAGATCACCAATTCGGCGATCGTCGCCGACAAGCCGAAGCTGTTCGCGATGAGCGCCGTGCATGCGCGCGAGTTCGCCACCGCGCCACTCAATACCGCCTTCGCCCGCTGGCTGCTGGAGAACTACGGCAGCGATCCCACCGCCACCTGGCTGGTCGATCACAACGAGTTCCATCTGCTGCTGCAGGCCAATCCGGATGGGCGCTTGTTTATCGAGACTGTGAACACCAATCAACGAAAAAATCGTCACGTCCACGGTTCAGAAACGGGCACGTCGGTGGGTGTCGATCTCAATCGCAATTATCCCTTTGGCTGGGGCGCGTTCGGCGGGTCGTCCGGCTCGACAACTGCCGAGACCTACCGCGGGGTCAGCGCCAACTCCGAGCCCGAAAACCAGGCCGTGGTCAATTACATCAACAGCATCTTTCCGGATCGTCGTCCGGGCGCACCCTCGACGGCTGATCTGACGACACCGGCTGCGATGGATACCCGCGGCCTGTTCATGGACATCCACAGCGTGGCGAATCTGGTGCTCTGGCCCTGGGGCATGACCGGCAGTCCGGGCAACCCGACAACCGGCAACAACACCCAATTCACTGCGCTCGGCCGTCGCCTTGCCTGGTTCAACGGCTACAGTCCCACCCAGTCCAACACCCTGCCCGCCGACGGCGCCTCCGACGACAATGCCTATGCCTCACTGGGCGTTCCCTCGTTGACCATCGAACTCGGCGGCGGGAGTTTTCAGGCCAGTTGCGCCAATTTCGAAGCGTCGATCCTGCCCGATAATCTGGAGATGCTGAAGTACGCGGCCCGCGTGCTGCATGCGCCCTATCAACTGCCCGCAGGTCCGGACGCGCGCGCTATCAGCATCAGCCCCAACCTGCCGTTCCCGGGCGAATCGATCCAGGTCACCGCCATCGCCGATGACACCCGTTTCAATAACAGCAATGGCACCCAGAGCACTCAGGCGATCACGGCAGCCAATGCCTACTTCGACGTCGTGCCGTGGCAGGCCGGCGCGGTACCGATGGCATTGTCGGCCAGCGATGGCAGCTTCAACAGCACGAGCGAAAACGTCTCAGCTGCGCTGCCCACCACCGGTCTCGCCCTGGGCAAGCATCTGCTCTATGTGCAGGCCAGCGATACAGCGGCGGTCGGCGCACCAGACGCGGCGTTTTTCACCTTGGTCGACCCCGCGAGTGTTGGCAGCCTGAGTGGCACGGTGCGCGATGCAATTACCGCGGCGCCCCTGGTTGCCGCACTGGATATCGGCAGCGACAGTCTGAGCAGCGCCGCGGATGGCAGCTATGCCTATCGATCGTTTCCGGCAACGCTTGAACTTATTGCGCACAAGCCGGGCTATCTCGATGAAACGGTGAGCGCTATCGCGGTCACCGCTGGGCAGTCCAGCGTGCGCAATGTCGGCATGCTGCCGACTTGCAATGCGTTCGTCGACGATGTGCAGGGCAGCAATCCAGGCTGGACCGCGCAGACGCCGTGGGGAACGCAAACCGGTATCGGAATCGATGGCACCAGCACTACCTTCTGGAGCGATAGCCCCGCAGGCAATTATGGCAACGGCGCAAATACGTCGCTGACTTCGCCGGCGCGCAACTTCACCGGGCTCGATGGCGTGCGGCTCGAATTCGATCATCGCTGCGTTACCGAAGCCACCTTCGATTTCGGCCATGTCGAGTACGCAACCAATGCCGGCGGAACCAACTGGTCGAGCTTTGTCTTCCGTTGCGATGGCAGCAATGCGTGGAAACATGAATCCATCGCGCTCCCGCAGCTGGACAATCAGCCCACGGCGCGCGTGCGTTTCAGATTGACGACCGACGGCAGTGACGTGCGTGATGGCTGGTGGATCGACAATATCCGCCTTGAATCCGCAGGTCCGGCCTGCCGCGCCACACAGTCGAATCTGCCGCAGATTTTTGACAACGGGTTCGAGTAGGAATCAAGTCGAAGAACGCTACCTCGGGTCGAGCTGCGTCGACCCGCGCAGCGCGACGCCGCCCCGCAACCGATGCGTGGCGCTCAGAGCAGCAGCCAGGTCGCCAGGCCGAGAAATACGCCCATGCTGACGACATCGGTGGCCGTGCTCAGGAATATGCCCGATGCCGTAGCGGGATCGGCACCCATGCGCTTCATCCCGAGCGGGATCAAGCTGCCCGCAGCACCCGACATCATGCAGCTGACCGCCATCGAGAATGCGGTGATGCCAGCCAGGGTCAGTGCACCAGGATGTTTCTGCATTGTCGCCATCGCAAACATGCCGACGGCAGCGACCACGCCGACGATCAGTCCGTTCCACCAGCCCAGCCAAGCCTCCTTGAGGACGACGCGGCGCGCCTGACCAGGTTTGAGTTCACCCAGCGTCATGCCGCGCAGGGTGACCGCGAGGGTCTGACAGCCGGTATTGCCGCACTGACCGGAGAGCACGGGCAGGAATACCGCAAGCAGCACGATCTGGTTGACCGCATCCTGAAAATAGCCAACCACGCCGGCCGCGATAAAGGCGGTCACCAGGTTCAGCTGCAACCAGGGATGGCGAAACTTGAAACTGGTACGCCAAGGCGTGCTGATGCGCTCCTCTTTCTCGACACCGACCATGGAACCCGCCTGCGCCGAAATCTCGAAGGCCTGCTGCTGGAACAACACCTGGCCGCGCACCGAACCCAGCAACCGTCCTTCAGCATCACAGACCGGATAAGCCGGATAGTGACGGGTAACCACTTCACGCATCGCATCGACCAGGTCGGCCTCGGGACGCAAGGAGAACGGATTGCGGATCATGACTTCGGCGAGCGCCTGATCCTTGCGCGCGAACAGCAGCTCGCGAAATGCCACCACACCGACCAGCTTGCCGTCGGCGTCGGTGACAAACACGTAGACCACGAAGGTGCTCTTGATCAGATCGCGCAGCGAATCGATGACCTGCTGGACCGTGGTCTCAGGGCGGAATACGGCGAGCGCGCGCTCCATCAACCGCCCGACCGAGCCTTCTTCGAACTGATGATCCAGCAGCCAGAGCTGGGCCGCATTCTTCGGGGCGGCGGCTGCGATGCTGTGACGCCGCGACTCGGCGAAGTGGTCGAGAATCTCGACCGCTGCGCCGGGATGCATCAAGCTCAGCAGTTCGGCAATCCGCGCGTCGGACTCATCGCTGAGCAGACGCGCAGCGCTCTGACCGTCGGTGGTGGTAATGTTTTCGAGCAGCGAACGATCCATGCACGCTTTCTCCAGGCAAGACGTTGAGTTGATCGAAGTCCGGCACGCCGCGATCAGCCCAGATTGTCTAAGGTAGCGGTTGCGCGATCAGGTGTCAGCTGCCACCAAGCCGGCCTTGCCAACACTGATGCAATGAGGAGCGAATCATGCCCGGACCTTTGACCGGCCTACGCGTCCTGGACCTGTCACGAATCCTGGCCGGGCCCTGGGCGACACAGTTTTTTGCCGATCTGGGCGCCGATGTGATCAAGGTGGAGCGCCCGCAGACCGGTGATGACACCAGACTATGGGGGCCGCCCTGGCTGCGCGATGATGCCGGTGACGAGACGCGCGAGTCGGCCTATTTCCTGTCCTGCAACCGCGGCAAACGCTCGATTGCGCTCGACATCGCCAGCGCCGAGGGTCAGCGAACGATTCGCGAACTGGCCGCTCATAGCGACGTGCTGGTCGAGAACTTCAAGGTCGGCAGCCTCGCCCGCTATGCCCTGGACTTTGCCAGCCTGCACGCGCTGCATCCAAGACTGATCTATTGCTCGATCAGCGGCTTCGGGCAATGCGGCCCGAATGCGCATCGGGCCGGCTACGACGCGATGATCCAGGCCGAGGCCGGTCTGATGAGTGTGACTGGAGAACCCGAAGGCGCGCCGATGAAAACCGGCGTGGCGGTCGCCGATCTGGGTGCCGGAATGTATGCGGCGGCCAGCGTCCTGGCAGCACTCTACGCGCGCGCGCGAACCGGCCTCGGTCAGCACATCGACATCGCGCTTTACGATGTCCAGGTCGCCAGCCTGGCCAATCAGGCAATGAATCAGCTGATCAGCGGCGTCAACCCAACGCGCTGCGGCAACGCCCATCCCAATATCGTGCCGTATCAGATGTTCACGGTCGCCGATGGCCACTTGATGGTGGCGGTTGGCAACGACCAGCAGTTTCGCAATCTCTGTTTCAGCCTGGGCCTGCCGGAACTCGCCGAAGATGCGCGCTACATCCGCAATGGCGACCGCGTCGTACACCGCGCGCCGCTGATCGCCGTGATCCAGACCCGAATGCTGCAGCATCCGATGGCGCACTGGCATGCACTGTTCGAGGCCGCCGGAATTCCCTGCGGCCAGGTCAATCCGATCGATCAGGTCATGCAGTCGGAACAGGTCGGCGCGCGCGGGCTGTTGCAGCACGTCGAACATCCGCGACAGTCGAGACTACCCACTGTGGGCAACCCTGTCCGCTTCTCAGGTACACCCCTGTCAACGGTCATGCCGCCGCCCATCCTTGATCAGCATGGCGACGAGATTCGACGAGAACTTGAACTCGGCACGGAAGCAGGCCCTGATGCTCGAGATTGAGCCCAGCATCACGCGCGCGTAATCAGTCGACGGGTGCCATTCCGAGCTGCCGGCTGTGCATGCGCGAAAACAAGAGCTGGGCCAGGATGGCGCCGGTCAGGGCCAGGAACATATCCCACTGGGTATCCCAGATATCCCCTTGAGTGGCGAGGAATGCCTCAGCTCGACCGCCCATAATCAACGCTGTCCACCATTCGAGAAACTCGAAGAACGCGCTGAAGGCCAGGCAGCAGCTGGCGACGATGTAGAACAACCAGCCGCCATCGCGCAAAGGTGTCCGCCGCAGCAGCAGTTCGCGGGCAAGAATCGCCGGGACAAATCCTTGGGCAAAATGCCCGAGCCGATCGTAGTGATTGCGGGCTAGATCGAAGGTATCGCGAAACCAGTTTCCAATCGGAACTTCGACATAGGTATAGCGACCTCCGACGATCAGGATGATCGCGTGAATCGCAAGCAGCCAGCACAGGAGTCGGGTGAGCGGAAACCTCGACCAGGTCAAGACAATCAACGGCACACCGACCATCACCCAAATCACTTCCATCAGCCAGGTCAGTCGATCATTCGGCGCAATTCCCGACCAGAGCAGGACCGCGAGCACAATCACCAGCAGGAACTGGCCTTCTCTGCGTGGAAGCACGCCGGGGATACGGGCATCACTCATGGGCATCTGCTCGGTGGTGTGATGCGGCGAGTGTAGCCCAAGCCGCGCTCGCCTCAGCGGCTTCGGAACGCGAATCGACCGTGGCTGCGCTCAGCCAAGAAATTATTCGAGCGCGTGCGGCGCCGCGCGAATAGGGTCTTCAGCAGCCTCTGCAGTGTCCATCCAGCTCGGCGCAGGAATCCGCCGGTGCGCCTGACTGAGCGCCAGTGACCAGTGCTCGCGCAGCATCCGAAAATAGGGATCACTCTCGCAGATCCGCTGTGACTGCGCCGAATCGATCTGGCCACTGCGGAATACCAGCAGATCAAGTGGCATGCCGACACTGAGATTGGAGCGCAAAGTCGAATCCATCGAGATCAACGCAAGTTTGACCCCGTCATCGAGCGTGGTCGTGCGGTTCACCGCGCGATCAAGAATGGGCTTGCCGTACTTGTGCTCGCCGATCTGCAGGAAGGGTGTATCACGGGTTGCCTCGATGAAATTTCCGGCGGCGTAGATCTGAAACAGCCGGGTGGTACGGCCAGCAAGCTGACCGCCCAGCAGCACGGCGACATCGAAGGCAACATCCTGCTCGCGCATCGCCGCGCCGTGCACGCGGTGGGTGCGGCGCACCGCTTCACCGATCAGCGCCGCTGCGCGGAACATGGTGGGCACCGTATAGATCGTCTCCAACTGCCCTGAGTCAGGATCGGTGATGCCCTCCTGGATCAGATTGATCACCGCCTGCGATACCGCGAGGTTACCCGCCGTCATCGCCGCAATCATGCGTTCGCCAGGCCGGTGAAACACATGCAGTTTGGTGAATGTGGAGACATTGTCCATGCCCGCATTGGTGCGGGTATCGGCCAACATCACCAGGCCCTCGTCCAGATAGAGTCCAACGCAATAGGTCATCAGAGCTCCGCAGTCATCGCGCCGGGGCAGGCCGCCACTGAAATCGATAGAAAGGTAGCAGTGCGCGCGCGCCATCGCATGCGCCTGCGATGGCAGATTGAGTTTTGATCCGCGTGTCCGCTGCACAAATTGCGAACGGGCTTACGGCACATCTTTGCATACTGCCAAAGCACAACGTTCATTGCGCTGCGCCGCCTGACTCCGCGATCTGGACCTGCACTTCCAGAGTTTCCGCCAGCCCGCCAATGCGCACGCCACGTACTGGTGCCGCGTCGCGATAATCGCGACCGCAGGCGATCCGCACATAGCGTTCATCGGGGCATTGCCGATTGGCCGGGTCAAATCCGACCCAGCCGAGCCCTTCCACAAAGACTTCCGCCCAGGCATGACTGGCCGCGGCCTCTTCGCCCGCCGGACAGAGATAGCCGCTGACATAGCGCGCGGCAAATCCCAGCGTCCGGGCGGCACTGATCATCACCTGGGCGTGGTCCTGACAGACGCCGGCACCAAGGTTGAGCGCCTCGGCCGCCGTCGTCTCGACGCCGGTCTGCTCGCTACGGTATTCGATGCGATCCCGTACGCCCTTGGACAGCAGATGCATTCGATCCAGCGTTGTGCCGGACCCCGAGGCCGTCTGCGCCAAGGCATGGATTTCGGGGCTGGCAGCGGTCAACTCGGTGCCAGCGATGTAAAACGCGGGCGGCAGCAAGGGGTTCGTGTCGACGTGCACGCCCTGGCAGTCACGCGTCTCGATCTGGCCGCGGACGCTGATCAGCACTGCGTCTACTTTGCCATCAACGGTGTGCGTGGCGACACGATTGCCGAAGCCATCAACGCAGCTCGGTGCCAGCAGCGCGCCGTCGACTTCGACACGCCAGGTCATGATCTGCTGCTCGGCACAATCGACCGGCCATGCACGCAGCGCCTGCACAATCAGGGTCGCTGCCTGTGCGTAGCGATATCGGGTCCGATGCAGGATGTCGAGTTTCATGACTGGAAAAGATGCCCACGCGCGATCTGGCTGCCGAGCTCGTCGGTTTGCTGCACCATGCCGGTGAGATACTCATGCAGACCGTTCGCGATGATGTGGTCTATGCGGGCAAATCGCAACTGCGAATACAGCGAGTGCGCCTGGCGCTTGGCTTCTGCAGTCAATTGCGGGTTCTGATCCTGCACCGCATCAAGGTGTTGGGTGATCTGGCGGTAGCAAAATACCAGGGATCGCGGAAACTCTGATCGACTGATCAACAGCTCGGCAACATGGGCCGACTCGACCTGTCCCTTGAATAGTACTCGGTAGGCACGGCGCGCACCGACTACCCGCAATATCGCCAGCCACTGGTAGTAATCCACGACGCCGCCGACATCGGCAGCATTGGGCAGCCTGACGTGATACTTCACGTCAAGAAGGCGCGCTGTGTTGTCGGCGCGCTCCAGAAACTGGCCGATACGGACAAAGCAGTATTCATCCCGACGCAGCATGTCATTGGTGCTGACGCCATGGAACAGCCGGACTCTGGCCTTGAGCCAATCGAGAAAGACTGCCAGTCGATCAGGATCGCTTCCGGCATCCCGGTGTGCGGCGAGTTCCTGCCAGGTACCGTTCACCGCTTCCCACATATCCGTGGTGAGCGCGGTGCGCACCGCCCTCGCATTGCGCCGTGAAATTTCGATGCAGTTCACGATGGATGAGGGGTTGTCACGGTCGAACGCCAGATAGTTGATAACCTCGGACTCGCTGGCCTGAGCGTGCGCAGCAAAATATCCAGTGCGACAACCCGAGGCAACGATGGCGGATTCCCATTCGCTGTTGCGCTCGGTATCGACGCGGACCGAGTTCATGTGGCCGGCGACCTGAAGCAGGCGCGCAAGGTAGTCGGCCCGCTCCATGTAGCGCGCCAGCCAGAACAGATTTTCCGCGGTGCGTGCGAGCATCAGTCCTCCAGCACCCAGGTGTCTTTGGTGCCCCCGCCCTGCGAGGAATTGACGACCAGAGATCCGTCCTTGAGTGCGACGCGGGTCAAGCCACCCGGCACGACACGGATGCGGTCGGCTCCGCACAGCACGAATGGCCTGAGATCAACATGCCGCGGTGCAATACCAGATTCGACAAAGGTGGGAACGGTCGACAGCGCCAGCGTCGGCTGGGCGATGTATTCCTGCGGCTTCTGCTTGAGCAGGGCGCGAAAATCCTCCAGCTCGCTGCGGCTCGCGTGCGGCCCGACCAGCATGCCGTAGCCACCCGAGCCGTGCACTGCCTTGACCACGAGCTCGTCGAGATGTTCGAGCACGTAGCGCAGTTGCTGCGGATCGCTGCAGTCGTGTGTCGGAACATTGCGCAGCAGGGGCTCCTCACCCAGATAGAAACGCACCATCTCCGGCACGTGGATGTACACCGCCTTGTCATCGGCGATGCCGGCGCCGACCGCATTGGTCAGGGTGACATTTCCAGCGCGGTTGGCAAAATGCAGGCCGGGCACACCGAGTGTGGAATCGGCGCGGAACACCAGGGGATCCAGGTAGTCGTCGTCGATGCGACGATAGATCACATCGACCCGCTGCAACCCGGAGGTCGTCCGCATGAAGCAGATGTTGTCGCGTACCAGCAGATCGGCGCCCTCGACCAGATCGATGCCCATTTCGTCGGCGAGAAATGCGTGCTCGTAGTAGGCGCTGTTGTAGATGCCCGGCGTCAGCAGCACCACATGCGGCTCGCCCTGACAATTCGGCGGCGCCACCGAGCGCAGGGTAGCCAGCAACTCATCTGGGTAGTGGGCGATCGGCGCAACTGGATTCTGTCGGAACAAATCCGGGAACAGGCGCAGCATCACCTCGCGGTTCTCCATCATGTACGAGACGCCGGAAGGAGTTCGACAATTGTCCTCCAGCACGAAGTACTCATCCGGTCCGGTGCGCACCATGTCGATCCCGGCAATATGCGCGTAAATGCCGCCGGGGAGATCCAGCCCGGCCATCTCGGGCCGGAACTGGGCGTTGTGCAGCACCAGGCGCTCTGGCACCCGTCCTGCACGAACGATCTCGCGCGCATGGTAGGCATCGTGGATGAAGGCATTGAGTGCCCGCGTGCGCTGCTCAAGACCTCTTCGCAGGTTCTGCCATTCGGCCTGCGCCAGCACCCGGGGAATCAGATCGAACGGGATCAGTCGTTCCGGATCGCCGCCCTGCGAATAGACGGCAAAGGTGATTCCGATGCGACGAAACAGCACCTCGGCCTCGCGGCGTTTCAGGGCCAGTTGATCACGCGGTAGGGATTTCAGCCAGGCATCCACCAGGGCGTAGGGCGGACGCACTTGCTGCGGCCAGCCCATCTCATCGAACACCTGCCGATCAGACTCCATCGCAACTCCTGGCACGCAATAAATGGATTGCGTTGGCGTCGAATCCATCCAGTGCCCGCCAACGCGCTGTCCAGCGCTACTCGCGATTCCTTGCGGTGTTGTCGATGAAATTCCCTGCGTCGACCTTACCTACCGGGACCGCGCTTACGCACGATCAACATCGCAAGCTCCAGTGATTGTTCGTAGTTGAGCCGCGGATCAACCGTGGATTTGTAGGCGCGCTCCAAATCCACTTCGGTCAGATCGCGCGCACCACCCAGACATTCGGTCACGTTTTCGCCGGTGAGTTCAAGATGCACGCCACCCAGGCGCGTTCCCGCCGCAGCATGGATATCAAATGCCTGATCAAGTTCGCTGCGGATGTTTTCGAAGCGTCGTGTCTTGAATCCGTTCGAGGTGCTTTCAGTATTGCCGTGCATCGGGTCGGCACACCAGAGCACATTGCGACCTTCGCGGTGGACCGCATTGAGCAGCGGCAACAGCGCGGTGCCGACCTTTGCTGCGCCCATTCGGTGGATAAGAGTCAGGCGACCTGGCTCGTTGCCTGGGTTAAGTGCGTCGATTACCGGCAACAACTGATCCGGCGTCACGCTGGGACCGACCTTCAAACCGATCGGGTTGCGGATTCCGCGGCAGTACTCGATATGTGCGCCATCCAACTGGGCGGTGCGCATCCCGATCCAGGGGAAATGGGTAGACAGATTGAACCACCCACTCTGGCGCGGCACTTGGCGGGTCAGAGCGGCCTCGTAGTGCAGGACCAGAGCCTCGTGCGAGGTATAGAAGTCAACGCGCGAAAAGCTTCCAAGCGGCTCGCCGGCGAGGGTTTCCATGAAGCGGACCGATTCACCAATCGCCTCCACCATCCGACGATACTCATCCTGCAAAGGGGAGTGCTGCATCCAGCCCAGCTCCCAATACTCGGGATGATGCAGGTCGGCAAAACCGCCATCGATAAGCGCGCGAACAAAATTAATGGTCATCGCGGAATGCGCGTGACCACGCAGCAGCCGCTGCGGATCGGGTATGCGGGCGGCAGCGGTAAATTCCGGCGCATTCACGATGTCGCCGCGATAACTTGGCAAGGTAACCCCGCCGCGTTCCTCGGTATCGGTCGATCGCGGCTTGGCATACTGGCCAGCGAAGCGACCAAGTCTGACTACCGGAAGTTTGAGTCCGTGGATCAACACGACACTCATCTGCAGCAGTACCTTCAGACGATTGGAAATCGTTCCGGAGTCGCACTCGGAAAAACTCTCAGCGCAGTCACCGCCCTGCAACAGGAAGCGCTTGCCATCCGCTGCATCGGTGAGCAAACGTTTCAATGCCAGAATCTCGAACGAGGTCACCAACGGCGGCAGGCCGCCCAGAGCACGGGTAGCCTCTGCCAGCGCGGCAGCATCCGGATAGTTGGGCTGCTGCGTGGCAATTTTGGATTGCCAATTGCTGGGCAGCCATTCGGTCTCACTCATCGGATCGATTCCCTGCCATGTGCTTTGAATCCGGCATACAGGCTCAGCGCCAGCAAGCCGACGAAACCGATCAGGGCCCAACTCGGCATATCCAACCCCAGCAAGAACCAGCCGTCTGGAGCGGCGCATTCTCCCGATCCCGTAAACACCGTCTTCAGTGTCTTGCCCAACGGAAACGCCTCCAGCATGTAGTCCAGCCCAGGCCCGCAATCAGGCACCTGATCGGGCGGAAGATGGCGCAACCAGATATGTCGTGCGGCTACCGATCCACCGGCGATCGCGGCGACAACAGCCAATAGCCCATAGATCCGCCGACCAGTGCGCTGAGGATTGTGCAGACTCGCGAGCAGCATCACGATGCCCGCAGCGATAAATCCGATCCGCTGAAAAATGCAAAGCGGACAGGGCTCCAATTTCTCCACCGTCTGTAGATAGTAGGCATAGCCGACCAGGGCGGCACAGGCAATAGCGCCGACCAGCATCAGGGTGCGGAAAGACAGCTTGAGGGGATTCAGTTCCATGAGTTCCAATCCAGTGCGTTGAGGACTCCAGCGTGCCGAACAACCAGGCCGGCTGCCACTAGACCACGCGCAATACGTCACGTTCCAAACAACAGATAAAAAATTCTACTCAACCACAAACCACAGCGCCCGGCATGATGGCCCAGCTCCGGCAATCATCTGCCCAGGTAAACGACACCCGCCGTCTGTTCCTGTTGCGACCACAATCAAGCAACTGCGGTGACTCTTGATGCAACCACAATGTGTTCGGGCAATCCAGTCAAAATCCGGGCAACGTAGCCTGGATGGATACCTTCGGCCACGGCGTGCAGTCCGCAGAAACGCAAAACCCCGGGCCTCACGACCCGGGGTTCGACTTCAGCTAAATGGACGCCTGGGCGATCAGCCAGCGACGTCGACTGCCTCGGTGTTCTGCGGACGGTCAACCAGTTCGACAAAAGCCATCGGAGCACAATCGCCGTTGCGGAAACCGCACTTGAGAATGCGCAGATAGCCTCCGGGACGCTCGCGATAACGCGGGCCAATCTCGGAGAACAGCTTGCCGACGGCAACTTTGTCGCGCAGACGCGAAAAAGCCAGGCGGCGATTGGCGACGCCGTCAACCTTGGCGAGCGTGATCAGCGGCTCGGCAACGCGGCGCAGTTCCTTGGCTTTCGGCAAGGTGGTCTTGATCAACTCATGCTGGAACAGCGAGCTGGCCATGTTGCGGAACATCGCTTCACGGTGGCTGCTGGTGCGGTTGAGCTTACGACCCGATTTCATGTGGCGCATGACACTATTCCTTGAGTATTGGCTGAGACCGGGCTCAGCCCAGCATGCCGTGCTGGACGCCAGCAGGGGGCCAGTTTTCGAGTTTCATACCGAGCGACAAACCGCGCGCGGCGAGCACTTCCTTGATCTCGGTCAGGGACTTCTTGCCGAGGTTAGGCGTCTTCAACAGTTCAACTTCGGTACGCTGACACAGATCACCGATGTAGTAGATGCTTTCGGCCTTGAGGCAGTTTGCCGAACGCACCGTCAGCTCCAGATCATCGATCGGGCGGAGCAGGGTCGGATCGACGCCCGAAGCAACCGGCTTGGCAGCACCGGTATCGCGGCGGGTGAAGTCACCAAATACCGAGAGCTGATCGGCCAGAATATCGGCCGCGCGGCGCACTGCATCTTCCGCATCCACCGTACCGTTGGTCTCGATGTCCAGTATCAACTTGTCCAGATCGGTGCGCTGTTCAACGCGCGCACTGTCCACCTCGTAGGCGACACGGCGGATCGGGCTGAAGCTCGCATCGAGCTGCAGACGACCAATCGGACGCGACTCGTCATCGGGACGGCGACGTGAAGCCACCGGCTGATAACCAACGCCCTTGGCGATGCGCAGACGCATGCTGATCTGGGTGTCCTTGGTCAAGGTGCAGATCACGTGGTCCGGATTCACAACTTCGACGCTGTGATCAACCTTGATGTCACCCGCGGTAACCACGCCCGGACCCTTCTTGCTGAGGGTCAGCATGGTCTCGTCGTGGCTGTGCATACGCAGTGCGACGTCCTTGAGGTTCAGCAGGACATCGATGATGTCTTCCTGCAGGCCTTCAAGCGTGGTGTACTCGTGCAATACGTTGTCGATCTCCACCTCGGTAATTGCCGCGCCCGGAATCGACGAGAGCAGAACGCGCCGCAGCGCATTGCCGAGGGTGTGGCCGAAACCGCGCTCGAGCGGTTCGACAAAAACGCGGGCGCGATTCGGGCCGATTTTCTCAGCCGAAATTCCGCGAGCGCGCATAACGCTAGTAGCCGTAGCAGCCATGGTATTCGGGTTCTCCGGTTACTTCGAGTACAACTCGACGATCAAGTTCTCATTGATGTCAGAGGGCAAATCCGCACGTTCCGGGGCCGCTTTGAACGTACCCGCCATCTTCTTGGCATCGACCTCGATCCAGCTCGGCACCAGGTCCATTTCCTGCGAAAGGGTCAGCGCTTCCTGGATACGCATCTGTCCGCGTGCGCGCTCGGCGACTTCGATCGAATCCCCAGTCTTGACCTGGTAGGAAGCGACGTTGACGCTCTTGCCGTTGACGAGGATCGACTTGTGCGAAACCAGCTGCCGTGCGGCAGCGCGTGTCACTGCGAAGCCCATGCGGTACACAACGTTGTCGAGGCGCGACTCCAGCAGACGCAACAGGTTTTCACCGGTAGCACCGCGGATGTTGGAGGCCTTGGCGTAGTAGTTGCTGAACTGGCGCTCGAGCACACCGTAGATGCGCTTTACCTTCTGTTTTTCACGCAGCTGCACTGCGTAATCCGACAGCTTGGCCTTCTTCGCCGACACGCCGTGCTGGCCGGGCTTCTGCTCCAGCTTGCACTTCGAGTCCAACGCGCGCGCCGGGCTTTTCAGGGAGAGATCCGCGCCTTCACGGCGCGAGAGCTTGCATTTGGGTCCAATATAACGAGCCATGATTCTCTTCCTTTACACTCGGCGACGCTTCGGCGGACGGCAGCCGTTGTGCGGAATGGGCGTGATGTCGATGATGTTGCCGATCTTGTAGCCGATCGCGTTCAGAGAGCGAACTGCGGATTCGCGGCCAGGTCCCGGTCCCTTGATGCGGACTTCAAGATTCTTGAGTCCGTATTCCTGGGCGGCGCGGCCAGCCTTCTCTGCGGCCACCTGGGCAGCAAAGGGCGTCGACTTGCGGGAACCGCGGAAACCGGCACCACCTGAGGTGGCCCACGACAGAGCATTGCCCTGACGATCCGTGATCGTGACGATGGTGTTGTTGAAGGAGGCTTGCACGTGCACGATACCGTCGGTGACAACGCGCTTGACCTTCTTCTTCGGCTTGTTGGCCGATGATGCTTGCTTGCTCATGAGGGCAGGTCCGTTAAGAGGTTACTTCTTGATCGCCTTGCGCGGACCCTTGCGCGTACGCGCATTGGTACGCGTGCGCTGACCGCGCAACGGGAGACCACGACGATGGCGCAGGCCACGGTAAGTACCGAGATCCTGCAGGCGCTTGATGCTGATGCCGACTTCGCGGCGCAGATCACCCTCAACGATAAACTTCTGCACTTCTTGGCGCAGCTTGTCGACTTCGGCCTCGGTAAGATCCTTCACCTTGATAGCTGGATTGACTCCTGCTACAAGACAGATCTTCCGGGATCGCGAACGACCAATTCCGTAGATACTAGTTAGACCGATCCAGGCATGCTTGTGGACCGGGATGTTGACACCCGCTATACGCGCCATCGCGTCTTCTCCAAAACTGTTGGCGTAAGGAACTGGATATTATACACACTAAACGACCACCGCCAAGCCCCAAGAGCGGTGGTCGCAGCCCGTCACTTCATGTGCGGGCGATTTGCCTCAGCGGACGACTCCGCCTCGACCATAGTTCTTGAGGTTGGCCTTCTTCATCAGGCTTTCGTACTGATGAGACATCAGATGAGCCTGAATCTGGGCGGTAAAGTCCATAACCACCACGACCACGATCAAGAGTGACGTGCCGCCGAAATAGAACGGTACGCCGAAACGTGTTTGCAGCAGAGTCGGCAACAGGCAGACAGCGACCAGATAGAGCGCGCCGATACCGGTCAGCCGGGTAAGCACGCCATCGATGTAATCCGCCGTAGCCTTGCCAGGTCGAATGCCCGGAATAAGCGCACCTGACTTTTTCAGGTTCTCGGCAGTTTCCTGCGAGTTGAACACCATCGCCGTATAGAAGAAGGCGAAGAGGACGATCAACGCAGCGAATACAACCATGTACAGCACCGAACCGGGCGACAACAGCGCAGAGAAACGCCTCAGCCAGCCATTGTTGGCAAGGTCGCCCATGCTCGCCAATGTTGCCGGGAACATGATGAACGACGATGCGAAGATCGCCGGAATGACACCCGACATATTGATCTTCAGCGGCAGGTGCGAGCTCTGATTGTTGTAGGCATTGGCACCGCCCATCTTGCGCGCATAGTTCACCGTGATGCGGCGCTGGCCGCGCTCCATGAAGACCACAAAGTACGTGGTCAGCGCGACGATAATCGCGATCAGGATCGCCGAGAGCGCTGGCAACTGGCCATCACCCACTTGTTGTAGCGTCTGGATCAGCGCACTCGGCAGCCCGGCCACGATTCCAGCAAAGATGATAAGCGAGATTCCGTTGCCGACACCGCGCTCAGTAATTTGCTCACCCAGCCACATCAGGAACAGGGTACCGGCAGTCAATCCAACAACGCAGCTGATGATGAAGCCGTAACCGGGGTTGACGACCACGCCACCGCCGCCATTCAAGGTCTGCGCCTGTAGTGCCATGGCCACACCGAACGACTGGAACATGGCGAGGGCCACGGTGCCATAACGGGTAATCTGGGTGATCTTGCGACGCCCCGACTCACCCTCTTTCTTCATCGCCTGAAAGGTCGGCACCATCGTCGCCATCAACTGCATGATGATGGACGCCGAGATATACGGGATCACGTTCAGCGCGAGCACACTCATGCGCTCGAGTGCACCGCCGGAGAACATGTTGAACATGTCCAGGACGGTGCCCTTCTGCCGATCCATCAACTGGACCATCGCCTCCGGATTGATTCCGGGAACGGGAACGAAAGTGCCGAGACGGAACACGATCAGAGCCAGCAACACAAACCACAGGCGCTGCTTCAGCTCCGCGGGAATGCTGGGCAAAACGCCACCCGCTTGCGATGTCATCGGCTTGGCCACGTATTACTCCACCGAGCCGCCGGCCGCGAGAATCGCCGCATTGGCGCCCGCGGTGGTGGCAATTCCTACGAGCTTGAAGGGACGCGACACTTCGCCCCGCTTGACCAGGCGTGCGCGCTTGGCGCGCGGATCGACCAAGCCGGCAGCGAGCAGCGCAGCGAAATCGACGGTCAAGTCAGACAACTTTTCCAGCTGATACAGCCGCACTTCGGCGGTATTGTTCTTCAGCTTGGAGCGGAAACCAACTTTCGGCAAACGACGCTGCAGCGGCATCTGACCACCCTCGAATCCGGGCTTGATCTTGCCTTTGCCGGCACGAGCGAATGAACCCTTGTGGCCGCGACCGGCAGTCTTGCCGAGACCCGAACCGATACCACGGCCGACGCGGGTGCGTGCCGTGCGCGCGCCAGGCGCGGATTTAATTGTATTGAGACGCATGGAAATCTCCAGTTATCGGCTTCGGCCGAATCAATCTTCGACGCGAACCAGATAGTTGACCTTATTGATCAGGCCACGAACCTGCGGTGAATCCTTCAATTCCGACACCGAATTGAGTTTGCCGAGGCCAAGCGCCTTGACGCTGAGACGGTGAATCGCCGGGCAGCTGTTCTGACTCTTGACCAGACGAACCTTCACGGTCTTGGAGGTGGCAGCTTTTGCATTGGACTTAGTCATGGCTTCCCACCAAATCTTCAAGTTTCTTGCCGCGCTTGGCAGCGATATCCGCCGGCGACTGGATCAGTTGCAGGCCCTTGATGGTGGCGCGCACCAGGTTGATCGGATTGCGCGAACCCACCGCCTTCGCGAGCACGTTCTTGACACCGACAACCTCGAACACCGCGCGCATGGCGCCGCCAGCGATCACGCCGGTACCCTCGGAAGCGGGCTGCATGTAAACACGCGCCGCACCATGGTTGGCCTTGATCGCATACTGCAAAGTGCCGCTCTTCAGCGAAACCGAGACCATGCTCTTGCGGGCACGATCCATCGCCTTGGCGATGGCTGCCGGCACTTCGCGCGCCTTGCCGTAACCGAGGCCGACTTTGCCGTCACCATCACCCACGACCGACAGCGCCGTGAAACTCATCTGGCGACCACCCTTGACGGTCTTGGCCACACGATTGACAGCAATCAGCTTCTCGAGGAGGCCATCGCCGCTATCACGCTCATTTGTACTCATTCTTCACCTTTGCTGACTCCATTGGAGTCTCATCATTACGGCCTGGGCCGCTTGGAGTTGTATTGACATCGATTGGATCAGAACTGCAAACCACCCTCGCGGGCCGCATCGGCGAGTGCCTGGATTCGCCCGTGATAAAGGAATCCGGAGCGATCAAACGCCACTTTTTCTACGCCAGCAGCCTTCGCGCGCTCAGCAATTGCCTTGCCCACCGCAGCGGCTGCTGTCTTGTTCTTGGTTCCCTTGACGCCAGCGATCACGCCTTCCTGCAAGGTGTTGGCAGAAGCCAGCACTTTGTCTCCGGACGCCGCGATGACCTGCGCGTACAGGTGCTGGCCGGTGCGATGCACGGTGAGCCGGGCCACGTTGAGCTTGCGAATGCGGGCTCGGGTGGCCTTGGCTCGGCGCAGACGGGATTGGTTTTTTTCCATCATGATTGCATTCCTCTGTCTTGGCGCCTGAATTAAGCTTTCTTGGCTTCTTTCAGCGTGATCTTCTCGCCCGCATAGCGCACGCCCTTGCCCTTGTACGGCTCAGGTGAACGGAACGAACGAATCTTTGCCGCAGCCTCACCAACGCGCTGCTTGTCGGCGCCTTTGATAAGGATCTCGGTTTGGGTCGGGGTCTCCAGAGTCACGCCTTCTGGCGCCTTGAATACCACCGGGTGCGAAAAGCCGAGCGACAGATTGAGATCTTTGCCGGCCATCGAAGCACGGTATCCGACGCCAACGAGTTCGAGCTTGCGCACGTACCCTGTGCTCACGCCCGTCACCATATTGCTGACCAGGGCGCGCATGGTACCCGCCATTGCCGCATTCGAACCAGTCGGGCTCAGCAGGACCGTGCCGTTCTCGATCTTGATGCTCACGTCCTTCGGAATCGGCATCTGCAGGTGACCCTTCGGCCCCTTGACTGCAACCGTGCTTCCGGAAACCGTGCACTCTACGCCATCGCCCAAGGCGACAGGTTTCTTTGCTACTCGTGACATGGAATTACTCCTTAGGCGACGAGACAGATGACTTCACCGCCGAGACCCTTGGAGCGGGCCTGGCCATCGGTCATGATGCCTGAGGAAGTGGAGACAATGGACACGCCCAGACCACTCATTACCTTGGGCAGCGCGTCCTTGCCACGATAGGCGCGAAGGCCTGGACGGCTCACACGCTGCAGGCGTTCGATCGCTGGCTTGCCCTGGTAATAGCGGAGTGCGATTTCCAGCTCTTTCTTACCATCAACGTCACGTACGCTGACTTCGTTGATGTAGCCTTCGGCCTTAAGAACATTGGCGATGGCGAATTTGACCTTTGACGCTCCCATCTTCACCGACACCTTGCCAACGGCTTGACCGTTGCGGATGCGGGTGAACATGTCAGCGATAGGATCAGTCATGCTCATGAGGATTGCTCCGTGAGAGTGCACCGATATCCGGCACGTTGAGTTAGTTGTTTACCAGCTTGCCTTACGCAGACCCGGCACGTCACCGCGCATGGTCGCTTCACGCAATTTGTTGCGTCCCAAACCGAACTTGCTGTAGACGCCACGCGGGCGGCCAGACAGTACGCAGCGGTTGCGCACACGCGAGGGGCTCGCGTCACGCGGGAGTTTCTGCAGACTAGCCTGAGCTTGCGCCCGCTCGTCATACGAAAGCTTTTGGTCCACCACTTTGCGCTTGAGTTCAGCGCGCTTGGCAGCGTATTTCTTAACGGTCTTCGCGCGTTTGACGTCGCGATTCACCATTGAAGTCTTGGCCATTGGAATCAGTTCTCGTACTTAGTTGCGGAAGGGAAAGCTGAAGCCTTCGAGCAAGGCCTTGGCCTCACCATCGGACTTCGCGGTCGTTGTGATCGCGATGTCCATACCGCGCAAGGCGTCAATGGCGTCGAAGTTGATCTCGGGAAAGATGATCTGTTCCTTGATGCCGAAATTGAAGTTGCCACGACCGTCGAAGGCGCGACCACTCACGCCGCGGAAGTCGCGGACGCGCGGCAGAGCAATGGTGATCAGGCGATCCAGAAACTCGAACATCTGGACCCGACGCAGGGTAACCTTGCATCCGATCGGCCAGCCATCACGAATTTTGAAGGTTGCGACCGAAACGCGCGCCTTGGTGGCCACGGGCTTCTGTCCAGCAATCTTGGCCATGTCGTCGAGCGCGTGCTCAAGCACCTTCTTGTTAGCGGCAGCCTCGCCGACACCCATGTTCAAGGTGATCTTTGACAAGCGCGGAACCTGCATCAGGTTCTTGTAGCCAAAGCGCTCAGTCAGCGCCGGAACGACGACTTCTTTATAGTGTTTTTCAAATCGGGTAGTCATTGTCCTGGCCTCAAGCGTCAACCACTTCACCAGACTTGCGGAAAGTGCGGACCTTGCGGCCGCCTTCAAGCGTCTTGAAACTGACGCGCTCACCTTTTCCGGAAGCCGAGTTCAGCAACATCACATTGGACTGGTGCACAGGCGCCTCACGTTCGATGATTCCGCCAGGCTGATTGACCTGCGGATTCGGCTTGGTGTGGCGCTTGACCAGATTCAGTCCCTGCACGTAGATGCCCTTTTCGGACACGCGCATCACTTCTCCGGTCTTGCCCTTGTCCTTACCTGCGTTCAGGATGACCTGATCGCCCTTACGAATACGGTTCATGGCACGGTTCCTTACAACACTTCAGGCGCGAGCGACACGATCTTCATGAAGCGCTCACTGCGCAGTTCGCGCGTGACCGGTCCGAAGATGCGCGTGCCGATCGGCTCGAGCTTGGTGTTCAAAAGTACGGCAGCATTGCCGTCAAAGCGGATCAGCGAACCGTCGGCCCGGCGCACACCCTTGCGGGTACGCACAACCACGGCGTCATAGACCTCACCCTTCTTTACCTTGCCGCGCGGAATGGCTTCCTTGATCGACACCTTGATGATGTCGCCAATCCCGGCATAGCGGCGCTTGGAGCCGCCGAGTACTTTGATACACATCAGTTCACGCGCGCCGCTATTGTCGGCTGCCGCGAGATGGCTTTGCGTCTGGATCATGAGGAGTCTCCCTGCTTAGCCGGCACTTGAAAGGACTTCGACGACACGCCAATTCTTGGTCTTGGAAACCGGCGCGCATTCTGCAATGCGTACCAGGTCACCTTCCTTGCACTGGCTGGTCTCATCGTGCGCGTGCACCTTGGTCGAGCGCCGCAGCAGCTTGCCGTACAGGCTGTGCTGGATCTGGCGCTCAAGCAGGACCGTCACGGTCTGGGTCATCTTGTTGCTCACTACACGTCCTTCGATGGTGCGGAGCGATTTCGTTTTCTCTGTCATGTCGGCGTCCTTAGTTCTTCTGGCCCAGAACCATCTTGGTACGCGCGATATCACGACGCACATTCTTGATCTGATGCGTCTGCGTCAGTTGACCGGTTCCACGCTGCATGCGCAGGTTGAACTGCTCACGGCGGAGCTCCCCGACGTGCTTGTCCAACTCGGCCACACTCTTGCTCTTCAGCTCTTTGATATCCATTAGCGCACCGTACGTGTCACGAAGGTGGTTTGCACCGACAACTTGGCCGCTGCAAGGCGAAACGCCTCGCGTGCTGTTGCTTCCGGCACACCTTCCATTTCATAAATGACGCGACCCGGTGCGATAACCGCCACCCAGAACTCGACGCCGCCCTTGCCGCTACCCATGCGGACTTCAATCGGCTTGCGGGTGATCGGCTTATCCGGAAAAACACGGATCCACAGCTTGCCACCACGCTTGACGAAGCGCGATATTGTACGACGAGCGGCCTCGATCTGGCGAGCGGTGATGTGGCCATGGGTCGTGGCCTTCAGACCGTATTCACCAAAGCTCACCGAAGCGCCGTTTTGGCTGACACCCCGATTGCGGCCCTTGTGGACCTTGCGATACTTGGTACGTGAGGGTTGCAGCATGACTTAAGCTCCCTTGCCCGGACGCTCGCGGTCACCACGCTCGGCGCGGTCGCCACGCGGGGCGCGCTCTGCACGATCACCACGTCCAGACGGACGATCATTGGACTCGGCGGCGGCCTCAGCAGCAACAGCGCTGAGATCGAAAACATCGCCCTTGTAGATCCAGGTCTTGATACCGATGATGCCGAAGGTGGTCTTTGCCTGGGCAAATCCGTAATCGATATCGGCGCGCAGCGTGTGCAAAGGGACGCGGCCTTCGCGATACCACTCGGAACGCGCGATTTCAGCACCGTTCAAGCGGCCACCCACGTTGATCTTGATGCCGAGCGCGCCGAGGCGCATGGCATTGCCGACCGATCGCTTCATCGCACGGCGGAACATGATGCGTCGCTCAAGTTGCTGGGCAATCGACTCGGCGACCAATTGCGCGTCGAGTTCGGGCTTGCGCACTTCGACCACGTTGATGTGCGACGGAACGCCCATCAGGTCCGAGACCATCTTGCGCAGCTTTTCGATGTCCTCACCCTTCTTGCCGATCACCACGCCCGGCCGTGCCGTGTGAATGGTGATACGGGCGTTCTTGGCGGGACGCTCGATGTGGATTTTCGAGACGCCGGCTTGCGCCAGCTTCTCACGGAGCAGTTCGCGAACGCGCAGATCGGCAGCCAGAAAACCGGCAAACTCGCGCTTGTTGGCAAACCACTTCGAGTTCCAGTCCTTGGAAATACCAAGGCGGATACCCGTAGGGTGAACTTTGTGACCCATCGTCGTCCTCGCTTACTTGCCGGTGCCAACAACCACAGTGATGTGGCTGGTGCGCTTCAAAATACGTGAACCGCGGCCTTTGGCACGCGCATGCATACGTTTCATGACAGGGCCTTCATCAACGAAGACCTTGGCCACCGTCAACTCGTCCACGTCAGCACCCTGGTTGTTCTCTGCGTTGGCAATGGCCGACAGCAGTACCTTCTTGAACAACGCGGCAGCCTTCTTATTGGAGAAGGTCAAAATGTTGGTGGCCCGACCGACCGGCAGCCCACGCACCTGGTCTGCAACCAGACGTGCCTTCATCGGAGAGATACGCGCGGAGCGCAGAATTGCTTTGGCTTCCATGATCATCTCTCCTTATCTGCCGCCAGCTTTTTTGTCGCCACCGTGACCCTTGAAGGTACGGGTGGCGGCAAATTCGCCGAGCTTGTGGCCGACCATGTTCTCATTGACGAGCACTGGTACATGGGCCTTGCCATTGTGAACGGCGATGGTCATACCGACCATCTCCGGCAGAATCATCGAACGACGCGACCAAGTCTTGATTGGACGCTTGCTGCTGGTAGCGGCCGTGGCCTCAACCTTTTTCAGCAGGTGCAGGTCGATGAATGGACCTTTCTTAAGTGAACGTGCCATGACCTATCAACCCCTGCGATCGCGGACAATGAAGCGCTGAGTGCGCTTGTTCTTGCGGGTCTTGTAACCCTTG